>CACKIN010000001.1 GCA_902600205.1 uncultured Pelagibacteraceae bacterium
GCAACACCAATAGGAAATATGGGCGATATTTCTTTTAGAGCAATTGAAACCTTAAGAAAATCAGATTTAATTTTATGCGAAGATACAAGAGTTTCAAAAAATATTCTAAAAAAATTTGAAATTAAGAAAAAAATAATTTCTAATCATAAATTTAATGAGACTAAAAATTTAAATATTGTTTTAGAACTTCTTAAAAATAATAAAATAGTATCTTTAGTTTCTGATGCTGGAACGCCGGCAGTTTCTGATCCTGGAAAAATACTTGTAAAAGAATGTATAAAAAATGGAATTGATATTTTTCCAATCCCTGGTCCATCTGCAGTAAGTGCAGCAATATCAATAAGTGGATTTTCAGATAATTTTTACTTTTCTGGATTTCTACCAGAAAAGCAAAACCAAATCAGAAAATTGTTTCAGGAATTATCAAATCTTGAATGTTCAATTGTATTTTTTATATCACCCAATAAATTCAGTAAAAGAATTAATGATATTAAAGAATTCTTTTTGGAGAGAGAAATACTAATTTGTAGAGAAATTAGCAAGTATCATGAAGAATATATTAGAACATCAGTAAATGAATTATCAAAAATTAATTTTTCAAGAAAAGGTGAAATAACTGTTGTTATTTCTGAGATGAAAAAAGAAAAATTAGGTTTTAAAGAACTAGGGGAATCAGATAAAAAAAAGATAAATAAATTAATTAAAAAAATGACTATTAATGTTGCTAGAAAAAAAAATATTTCAAAAAAAATTATTTACAAATATTGTATAAAAATTAAAAATGAAAATTAGAAAAATTCTATTTTTAATAAGTTTTATAATTCTTTCAGGATGTGTTGGGTATTCTTCAACAGGTGTTTTAGGTACAGGTGTTTCGATTGCTTTAGACCCTAGGAGTTTAGGAACACAGATAGATGACTCTATAATGCAGCAAAATTTGAGAGCAAAATTATTATCAGCAGACAAAAGTTATATTATTTCAGTAAAAACAAAAATTCTTGATGGAAGAATATTTCTTACAGGAAAAGTAAGCTCAGTTGAGGATAAATTAAAAATCACCAAACTAGCTTGGGAAATAAAAGGTGCAAGATCAGTTAAAAATGATTTAAGAATAAAAGAAGAGTTTAATTTTAAAAGATCTGCTAAAGATTTACTTTTAACATCACAGCTTAGAGCAGCTTTAATAGCAAATAAAAAAGTAAAATCAGTTAACTATAATATAGATTCTTATAAAAAGAAAATTTACATTTATGGAATAGCTCAAAACGAAACTGAAAGAGATGAGGTGACTAGGGAAGCAAAACAAATATTGGATGTCGAAGATGTAATCACCAGTATATTTTTAGTTGATGATTTGAGGGTTATTAAAAATTAGCTTTTATTCAAATTTTTTTTATAATCAATTATTCCTGCTGAGTATGCAGCTACCGATGCCAAGTTCAAAATTTCAGATGTAGATGATCTCAAAGGAGCTATTTCGATTGGTTGAGCAAGACCTATTAATAATGGACCAATTACTTTTGCGCCTCCTAATGTCTTCATAATTTTATAGGAAATTGCAGCACTATGTTGACCAGGCATGATTAAAATATTTGCTTTACCTACTATTTCTGAAAATGGATATAAATCAGAATATTCATCATCAAGCGCCACATCTGGTTGCATATCTCCATCAAATTTAAAATCTACTTTTCTATCTTTTAATATTTCAACAGCCTCTCTTATATGTTTTGTTCTGCTAGTTATTGGTTGACCAAATGTTGAATGAGATAAAAAAGCAACTTTTGGATCAATTCCAAATAATCTTACAACTCTTGCAGATGAAATTGCTATATCGGCTAATTCTTCGGATGAAGGATATTCGTTAACTGATGTATCTCCTATAAATATTGTTTTTCCTTTCCATACTATCATGTTTAACCCGAACATTATTTCTCCTGTACGAGCAGGTATAACTTTTTTTATCTTTTCAAGTGACTGTGAATATCTTCTTGTATTACCTGTTACCATTGCATCTGCATCTCCACATTCAACCATACAAGACGCCCAAATAACTCTATCATTTCTAATCATCCTATCACAATCTCTTTCAAGTAAACCATGATCTCTATGCATTTTCTTGAAAAGAAATTTTACATATTTATCTCTCAATTTTTTGTCAGTTGAATTAACAATTTTAATATTCAGATTTTCTCCATAACCAATTTCTTTTAATCTTTGCTTAACGATGTTTTCTTTTGCAACAATTATAGGAGTTCCTAAACCACTATTTTTAAATGCAATTGCAGCTTTTAAAGTATTTTCATCCTCACCATCTGCAAACACAACTATTTTCTGGTTCTTTTTAATTTTAGAATTAATTCCTTGAAGAATAGTAACCGATGGATCTAATCTTTGTTTTAACTGCTCAGAATATAAACTAAAATTTTCAATTTTTTTTCTTGCTACATCAGTTTTCATTGCTGCTTTTGCTACAGCTACTGGAATTACGCTTATCAGTCTTGGATCAAAAGTAGAGGGAATAATATAATCTTTTCCATATTTTGGTCGATCTCCTCCCATTGCTGCTGCAACTTCATCTGGAACTCTCTCTCTAGCTAATTTTGCAATTGCATTAGCAGCAGCTATTTTCATTTCCTCATTTATCATTTTTGCTCTTACATCAAGAGCACCTCTGAATATGTATGGGAAACCAATTAAATTATTTACTTGATTTGCATAATCTGATCTACCAGTTGCTATGATCGCGTCTTTTCTAATTTTATAGACATCTTCAGGTAAAATTTCTGGATCTGGATTAGCGCAAGCAAATATAATTGGATTTTTTGCCATTCGTTTAATCATTTCTTTTTTTAAAATACCAGCTGAAGATAAACCTAAAAAAACATCTGCATTTTGTAATGCGTCATTCAAATTCTTATTTTTGGTTTTTTTTGCATATTTTAGTTTCCACTTATTCAATCCTTCTCTATTTGAACTTATTACACCCTTACTATCTAGCATAGTCAAATTTTCTTTTTTTACTCCCAATTTAATAAATAAATCTGAGCATGCCATTGCTGAGGCTCCTGCACCATTTACAACAACTTTAATTTTAGAAATTTTTTTTTTTGTTATGTGTATTGAATTAATTAAAGCAGCGGATGTAATGATTGCTGTTCCATGTTGATCATCATGAAATACAGGTATGTCCAGTATTTCTTTTAGTTTTTCCTCAATTATGAAACATTCTGGAGCAGCGATATCCTCAAGATTAATACCTCCAAAACTTACTGCAAAGTTCTTTATACTACTGACTATTTCTTTAGGATCTGCACAATCAATTTCTAAATCAATAGCATCTATATCTGCAAATCTTTTAAACAAAACTGCTTTTCCCTCCATCACAGGTTTTGATGCAATTGCTCCAAGATTTCCCAATCCTAAAATTGCAGACCCATTACTTATTACAGCAACTAAATTTCCCTTAGTTGTATAATCGTAGGCTCGTTCCGGATTTTTATAAATTTCCTTAACTGGTGCTGCTACGCCAGGAGAATATGCTAAAGCAAGGTCCCTTTTTGATGTCATCGGTTTTGATGAATTGATCTCAATCTTGCCAGATTTATTTGAATTATGAAACTCAAGTGCTTCTTTATCAGAATAATGTTCAATTTTGTTTTTTTTCATTATGTAAATTAAATATACTATTAAGGTAAATTTAAGACTAATATGATTTATGAACCTCATTAAGTCAACAACCACATTCAGTCTATTCGTTTTATTAAGCAGAGTTCTTGGATATATCAGGGATTTTTTCATAGCAATATACCTTGGGTCTGGGACTTTAGCAGATGCTTTTTTTGTAGCCTTTAGAATTCCAAACACTTTTAGAAGATTATTTTCTGAAGGAACATTTAATGCGGCCTTTGTTCCATCTTATTCGTCTGAACTTATTAAAGGAAAAAAAAATTCAAACTCATTTGCAAACACAATTTTTAATTTGTTACTATTAGGATTATTTTTCACAATTTTAATAATTGAAATATTTATGCCTACATTTATTAAAATTATTGCTCCAGGATTTACAAATAACTCAGAAAAATTTAATATCGCAATCGATTTAACAAGAATTACTTTTCCATTTCTATTTTTTATAAGTCTTGCATCTTTTTTTTCAGCTATTTTAAACTCACATAATAGGTTTGCAGCTTCAGCTGCAGCACCAATAATTCTTAACATATTGTTGATAATTTGTTTGTTATATGCTGAAAATTTAAATGAAAATTTGGTTTATTATCTATCTTATACAGTTACTTTTGCTGGAGCGATTCAATTTATATTTTTATTATTATTTGTCAAAAAATACTTCGTAATAAATATTAATTTTAATTTAGCAATAAACAAAAAAGTTAAAAAATTTTTTAGTAAACTTTTACCAAGTGTATTTTCATCAGGTGTAACTCAAATAAATATTTTAGTTGGAACCATCATTGCTTCTTTTCAGGCAAGCGCAGTATCTTATTTATATTATGCTGACAGAATCTATCAGATAAATTTAGCAGTAGCTGGCATTGCCATAGGTACAGTAATACTACCTAACTTAAGTCGACACATAAGAAATAACAAATCTCAAAAAACTATAGAACTTCAAAACAAAGCATTAGAACTAAGTTTATTTTTGAGTCTGCCAGCATCTTTTGCTCTTATAATTGGTTCAGAACAAATCACATCTGCTTTATTTGGATATGGTTCTTTCGACAATAAAAGTGTTTATAATTCAGCAAAAGCTTTGTTTTATTTTTCATTTGGACTACCTGCATTTTCTTTAATAAAAATATTCTCAACTTTTTTATTTGCAAGAGATGATACAAAAACACCTTTCAAGTATTCATTGATTTCTGTGATTTTAAACATAATAATAAGTTTAACTTTTTTTTCAAAAGTCGGATTTATTATAATTCCAATTGCTACAACAATTTCTTCATGGTTCAATGGAATTATTTTACTGATATTTGTAATTAACAGAGAATATTTTAAATTTAGTTCTAATTTTGTAGTTCAAATAACAAAAATTATTTTTTCAAATATAATTGCAATTCTTATTTTTTATTTTTTAATAAATTTTCTATCAAGTTATCTAGACTATGAGAATAATTATAAATTAATTTTAATCATTTTGATTGTTTTATTAACATTCATTTCATACATGGTGGTTTCAATTATTATAAAAGCCTTTAAAATCTCTGATATTAATTTAAAGTATTAATACATGTCCAAAAAAATATTTTCTGGTGTTCAACCAACAGGTAATCTTCACTTGGGTAATTACCTCGGAGCTATCAAAAATTTTGTTGAACTAAATAATGAAAAAGAAAACAATTGTATATTTTGTGTAGTAGATCTTCACGCAATAACTGTTAAGCAAGACAAAGATCAATTAAAGAAAAATATTTATGAAACCGCAGCAACTTTTATTGCTAGTGGCATCGATCCCTATAAAAGTATAATTTTCAATCAATCAAAAGTAAGTGCGCATACAGAGTTTTCATGGATATTAAGTTGCATGACACCAATGGGTTGGTTGAATAGAATGACTCAATTTAAAGAAAAAGCAGGTAAAGATAAGGAAAAAGCATCAATTGGTTTATACATTTATCCAATATTGATGGCTAGCGATATATTATTGTATGACGCTACCCATGTTCCTGTTGGAGACGATCAAAAACAGCATTTAGAGTTAACAAGAGATATAGCTCAAAAATTTAATAAAGATTTTAATTGTGAAGATTTTTTAAAAGTTCCAGAACCATTAATAAAAACAAATTTTTCTAGAATAATGAGTTTAAAAGACGGTCAAAAAAAAATGAGTAAATCAGATCCATCTAATTTGAGTAGAATTAACTTAACAGATTCCAAAGATGCAATTATAAATAAAATCAAAAAGGCAAAAACTGACTCTTTTCCAATACCAGATGAGGAGCAAAAATTGAAAGATAGACCTGAAGCTAAAAATCTTCTCGGGATTTATTCTAGTGTTTCAAATCAAACTTTAGGAAAAACTTTAAACGAATTTGATGGTAAAAACTTTTCAGATCTAAAGAGTCGATTAGCTGAAATTTTATCTGATAAAATTTCTCCCATATCAAACGAAATTAAAAAATTAATGGATGACCACAAATATATAGAGGATATATTGTTAGAAGGTGCAAATAAAGCTGATGAAATCGCTGAAAAAAAAATGAAAGAAATAAAGAATATAATAGGTTTTTAAAATTCTTTAAATTTCATTATTTATGATTATATAAATACTATGTTTATACAAACCGAAGAAACTCCAAATCCAAATTCCCTTAAATTTTTACCGGGAAAAGGTGTATCAAATGATGGACCTTATGAATTTCTTAATAAAAACGAAACTGAAATTCCTATATTAAAAAATATTTTATCAATAAATGGTGTAACAGGAATTTTTTTAAGCGATGATTTTTTATCAATAAATAAATCACAAGATGAAAATTGGGAAAATATTAAACACATAGTTATTTCTCATCTTAATGAATTTTATGAAGATGGAAACAAATATATAATTGATAAAAATACTAAACTGGAAGATCTCAAAAACTATGGTGAAATTGAAAAAAAAATAATAAAGATTTTAGAGACTAAAATTAGACCTGCTGTTGCTAGAGATGGAGGAGATATAACTTTTAAAGAATTTAAAGATGGGAAAGTTATAGTTGTCTTGAAAGGAAGCTGTTCAGGATGTCCATCTTCAACTCTAACTTTAAAACAAGGGGTGCAAAACCTGCTTTGTCACTATATTCCAGAAGTCAAAGAAGTTTTAGCTGTATAATAATATTACAATCATTTATAAAGAATCATTGTCAAAATTATGAATAAAAAAAAATCTAAAAAAAAATTAAATGAAGGAAATCTAAATTTTATCAAAACTGCGTTAGCAAGTTTAATATTAATTTTGATATTTTCAGTATTTCCTGACACAATAAATTATATAAAAAATAATTTTAAATCAAATCAAGTTGTTTTTAATTCATCAAAACAAAATTTTGATGAGATTTTAGATAAACAAAAAAAAAATAATAAAGTTTTAGAGGACTCAGTCAAAGATAGATTTAGTTGGAATATCTTTGAAGATATTGACGTTTTTGGTAAAAATGAAAATAATGAGGATCCACAAAGATTAAGTGCTACAACTATTGAGGAACTCTTTAACGAAAATGGCTATAGTCTCGATATTGTAAAAGAAACAAAATTAGTAAATGCAGGAAATCAATTAACTAGACTACCTAAGGAGCTTAAAAATATTGAAAGTCCAAAAAAAAGAAAAGAACTTTTTATTAAGATAGTTTTACCTTTAATTATTGAGGAAAATTTCAAAATAAGATTTGATAGAAAAAAACTTTTTCAAATACTTAATAAAAATAACACTACAAAACGTGACAAAGCTTGGCTAGATCTTAAATTTAAGCAGTATGGAATAAAAAATAATGATCTATCAAGACTTAAAATTAGGATGGATGAAATTCCAGTTTCATTAGCCATAGCCCAAGCTGCCAAAGAGACTGGATGGGGAAGCTCAAGATTTGCTCAGGAGGGAAATGCATTATTTGGTCAGTGGACTTGGTCAGGTGAGGGTATAAGGCCCCTTGATGTTGAAAAAAATGATACACATAAAGTTGCAAAATTTAAAATACTTAAAGCCTCAGTTAGAGCATATCAGAGAAATCTCAATACTCATTCAAGTTATAGAGAATTTAGAGTTGAACGTGCAATTCAAAGAGATAACAACAAAAAATTAAATAGTATAAAATTGGTTAACTTTCTAGACAAATATGCCGAAACAGGTAAAGAATATACAGAGGTTCTAAAAAAAATAATTTTGCAAAACAATTTGATTGATTTTGATGATGTTGAAATTCTACCTACAAGCTTAAAAATGAAAAATTTAATTTAATTAAGCGTGAATTGAGTTCCAAACCATCTCCAGCCTTCATTATCGTTCAAAGAGCAGTTTATTCTACCCCTTCTAGGTAAAAATTTTTCTGTAAAAACCACTTCAATTTTATTATCTACAAAGTTTAATTTTGTATCTTTCCAATCGCCACCTTCATTTGAAAAACAATTTATTGATTTAATATTTTTTTGCTCTTTAAAAAATTCAACTACCATTGGGGGAGGATTATTTATATTTAGTAAAAATTTTTCTTCTGGTGTTAAAGCTTTATATTGAATTGGCAAAAGATTAATTAAAAAATTAAATCTTTCAAAATCTCCGTATTTTTCATTTATTGGAAATCTTGGTAACTCAAATTTATCTTTATTTAAATCTATTACACCTGAATGTTGACCAAATGCATAATCAAATTTATTAGAAATGTATTTTTTTTGTTCCAAACTATATTCACCAAAAGGATAAGAAAAAAAATTAGGATTGTAATTTAATTTCCTTTTAAAAATTTCAATAGATTTATCTATATCTTTTTTAAAATCCTCAAATTTATATTTTATTAAATATTCATGAGAGTGTGAGTGATTGCCAATAACTACAAAATCTTCTTTTGATAATCTAATAATTTCATCCCAACTCATATAACCCTTTTTACCTACTGTCTCAGTTGATACAAATAAAAGAAATGGAATTTTATTTTTTTTTAAAATTGGCCATGCATTAATATAAAATGATGAAAAAGCATCATCAATTGTAAGTAAAATTTTTTTTTTATCGCTTATTTTATTAAATTCGTAATCAAAATCTTTTGGATTTAAAAATTCTAGTTTATTAGTTTCAATTATATTTATATGTTTTTTGAAAGCATTAATTCTTATATTAGTTGATGGATATTTATTTTCTTCAAATCTATGGTACATTAATGCCAATATCCCTTTCTCTTCTGGTTCATATTTTTTGTTTACAGTCTCAGCGTAAGCATTTAAAAAAAATGAAAAAAAAATGATAAATTTAATAATTAATGCAGCTAATGAAGAAATTATTTTTGTGATCATCGTTAACAAACAATCATATACCACCAGTCATGTAAACAGTAGAGAAAACTTTGATAATTTTATGGAGTTGATTTTAAATTTTTTATATAAAAAAAAAATTAAATTGAGTGAAATCAATAGAATTTTTGTGAATTTGGGCCCAGGTAAATTTACAAGCCTAAGAATTTCTTTATCAATTGCAAAAGCAATATCTATAGCAAATGATGCTGTTTTAGTTGGTTATAAATCTAAAGATTTAATAAATAAAAATTACAAAAATTTAGTAAAATTAAATAATAAAAAATCTTTAAATAATAGTTTGATAAAACCTATATATTCGAGTTAAAATAAAATATGACTGAAACAATAGAACAAATTTGCCAAAAGAAAGGTGTTAAACTTACTGATCAAAGAAAAATAATTGCTAAGGTTTTGTCCGAGTCAAAAGAGGTTTATGGTGAGTCAGATCATCCAGATGTTGACGAATTATATAAAAGAGTCACTAAATTGGACTCTAAAATAAGTATTGCAACTGTTTATAGAACTGTGAAGCTTTTTGAGGAAGCTGGAATTCTTACAAAGCATGATTTTAAAGGTGGAAAAGCAAGGTATGAAACATTAGTTGAAAGTCATCATGACCACCTTATTGATATTAAGTCTGGAGAAATTATTGAATTTGTTGACGAAGAAATAGAAAAACTACAAAAAAAAGTTGCTGAAAAATTTGGGTATAATTTAGTTGATCACAAATTAGAGTTGTATGGGGTTAAAAAAAAATAAGGGCGATTTCTTATTATTTTTTAAAAGTTAAATATGCAAAATAAAACAATCTTTATTAAAACATTTGGCTGTCAAATGAATGAGTACGATTCAAATAGGATTTATGATTCAGTGAGTAAGTTAGGTTTTATTAAAACAAATAATCAATCAAGTGCAGATTGTTATATTTTAAACACTTGTCATATACGTGATAAAGCAAAAGAAAAAGTTTATCACGAGATAGGTAGAATTAAGAAATTATTTAGAAATAAAAAAAAACCAATAATGGTTGTGGCCGGATGTGTTGCACAAGCTGAAAATGAAGAAATGGTTAAGAGAGAGCCATTTATCGATATTGTTTTAGGACCTCAATCATATCATAAAGTTAATGATTTGCTTAAAAAACATATTGAAAACTTAAAACAAGAGGAAACAGAATTTGATACTATATCAAAATTTGGATATTTTGATCAAATCAAGAATAACAATAATAAAATATCAGCATTCTTAACTATTCAAGAAGGATGCGATAAATTTTGTAGTTTTTGTGTAGTTCCTTTTACAAGAGGACCTGAATACTCAAGGCCGTTTAAAAAAATTTTATTAGAGGCAGAACAGTTAATTCAAAATGGAGTAAAAGAGATAACTTTGCTTGGCCAGAATGTTAATGCTTACTCATATAAAGAAAACTCCAAGGAGTATAGAATTTCTGATTTAATCAATAGTTTAAATCAATATTCAGAATTAGAGAGAATAAGATATACAACTTCTCATCCTAGAGATATGACTGACGATTTAATTGATTGTTATTCTTTAAGTCATAAACTTATGCCATTTGTTCACTTACCTATTCAAAGTGGATCAAATAGAATTTTAGAATTAATGAATAGAAAACATACAGTTGAAGATTTTTTCAAAGTTTATGAGAGATTAAAAAAAATAAACAAAGAGATAGAATTTTCAAGTGATTTTATTATTGGTTACCCGGGAGAAACAAAAAGGGATTTTGAGGAAACATTTAAATTAATTAAAAAAATTAAATTCATCAATTCATTCTCATTTATTTTTAGCCCCAGACCAGGTACTAAAGCATCTAAATTAGAAATGATTGATAAAAATATTGCAAAAGAGAGATTGATTTTAATTCAGGATGAATTGTTCAAAAACCAAGTGGAAATAAATAAGTCTATGGAAAATACAAATATCAGTGTGCTTGTTGAAAATAAATTGGAAAAACAAAATAAATTATTTGGAAGAAACAAATATATTTCTCCTGTAATTTTTGATGGAAGTGTTAATCAAGTTGGTAAAACTGTAAAAGTAAAAATTCAAACTAGTAATCAAAATACGTTATTTGGTTTTGTGAATAAGAACATGAAAGCGGCTTGAATTGAATAGTTTGAATAAAAAAAATATTATCTCAGAATTAAAGTTTGTATATTCTGAAAATAATACATTAAGTATTATATTTCAAAACAATGATTTATTACTTGGTGTAGCAGGTGAGTTTAATAATAATTTAAAAGAATTAGAAAAAATTACCAATACAAGTTTGTATTCGAGAGGTAATTCTATTCTTGTAAAAAGTGATGTTGAAAAGAATAATATGGTTAAAAATGCTATTCAATTTTTGACTGAGCAGTATTTAAACAATGGAACAATAGAAAAAAAAGATATAATTTCTTCAGTAAACAAATTTATGATTAATGAAAAAAACAATACAGAAAAAACAGTAGAGTATATAATTAAGACTCCAAAAAAGTCTGTAATCCCAAGATCTGAGAGACAGAAAGATTATGTACATGCTTTAAAAGAGTCAGATATAATTATTTCTGCAGGACCTGCGGGAACTGGTAAAACCTTTTTAGCAGTTGCTGTTGGACTAACAATGTTGCTAGAAAAAAAAATAGAGAGAATAATTTTATCAAGACCCGCTGTAGAAGCTGGAGAAAGATTAGGATTTTTACCTGGTGATATGAGAGAGAAAGTTGACCCATATTTACGACCATTATATGATTCTTTGTATGACTTATTAGATTTTGAAAAAATACAAAAAAAAATTGAGGTTGGAGATATAGAAATAGCTCCCCTTGCATTTATGAGAGGAAGAACTCTAAAAAATTCATTTGCAATTCTTGATGAGGCGCAAAACGCAACTGATACTCAAATCAAAATGTTTTTGACAAGAATAGGTGATAACTCAAAGATAGTCATTAATGGAGATCCTTCTCAAATTGATTTACCTAACAAATCAATTTCAGGGTTAAACAGATCAAAAAAATTGCTAGGACACTTAAAAGAAATTTCAGTAGTTGATTTTGATCATAAAGATGTAGTTAGACATCCTCTAGTATCGAAAATTGTTAAAGCATATTCAGATAAAAGCACTGAGGAATGATAAAGGCCAATGTAATATCCGGTCATGTAAACTGGATAAAAAACATTAAAAATCCAAACGATTACCTTAATAAAAGACTTCAAATTTTATCTAAAGCACCATTTTTTAAGAGGAAAAATCACGAATTTTCAGTGCTCCTTACTAATAACAAAAAAATGAGAAATTTAAATTTTAAATTTAGAAAAATAAATAAAACAACAGATGTTTTATCTTTCCCAAGTAGGATTAAAAGTAAAAGTATACTGTATGTGGGTGATATAGCAATTTGTTATGAAATAATAAAAATTAGATCAAAAAAAACAAATTTTTTTTTAGAGTTTGATAAAATGTGGATACATGGTTATCTTCATCTAATTGGTTATGATCATAAAAGACTAGATGATTTCAATAAAATGTTTAGAAAAGAAAAATTAATTTTAAAATATTTTCATAAAGTAAATTGACTTTAATTTATAAAAATAAAATTTTACTATATTCATTTATATTTCTACTAGGTTTAATTTCTTCATATAGTCTTCCACCTTATAATTTATTTTTTTTGAACTTTTTTTCATATCCAGCTTTTTTATGGGTATTGTTAAATTATTCCAAAGACAAAATTAAATCTTTTAATATTGGATGGATGTTTGGTTTTGGTTATTTCATTTCCAATTTATATTGGATAACAAATTCACTTACATTTGAGGATACATTTAAACCTCTAATACCGTTTGCTTTAATTTTAATACCTTTATTTTTAGGTTTATTTTATGGTTTATCAACTTTAACTTTTTCATTTTTAAATCCTAAAAGAAACTTTTTATCAATTTTAATATTAGTTACTACGTTATCTATATTTGAATATATTAGAAGTTTTATTTTTGGAGGTTTTCCTTGGAATTTAATTTCTTTTAGTTTTGTAAATCATTTAGAATTTATTCAAATCATTTCTATAATAGGGACTTATGCATTTAATACGGTAATCATATTATTATTTTTATTACCGGTAATTCTGTTTCTGGATTATACAAAAAATTTTAAAATAGGATTATTTTTTGTCTTTTCAATAATTTTCTTTACAAATTATTTTTTTGGTTATTCAAACTTAAAGAATTATAAATTGACTGAGAAAAATGATTTAGGTTTTATTATTAAGGTAATTTCTCCAAATATTAATATCGATAGATATTTTCAAAATGAAAATCCTAGTGATTTAATTTCAGAATTAATTAAAATTTCTGAACCAAATCCACAAAATGAAACATTATTTATTTTACCAGAAGGTATTCTTTCGAATGTTTATTTAGAGGATCTTAAAAAATTTAAACATTTATTTTTAAATAATTTTTCTAAAAAACATAAAATTATCTTAGGGATGAATATTTATGAAAATCAAAAAATTTATAATTCTCTTTTGGTTTTAGATAATGAACTTAATGTATTAAAAAAATATTATAAAAATCAACTAGTACCATTTGGAGAATTTTTACCATTTGAAAAAACATTAGGTAATTTAGGTTTTAAAAAAATTACAAAAGGTTATCAGTCTTTTTCAGCTGATATGAAGAGAGAACCAATTAAGTTGAATGATTATAGTTTTATCCCACTTATATGTTACGAAATTATTTACTCCGGTAAAATTAATAAAAGTAAAAAATATTTTGATTTTATTTTAAATATATCAGAGGATGGGTGGTTTGGAAATTCTATCGGTCCTTATCAGCACTTCTCTCACTCTATCTTTAGATCGATTGAGGAGGGTAAAACTCTTATACGATCCTCAAACAACGGAATTTCAGCTTTTGTAAATCCTAAAGGTCAAGTAATAGATAAAAATTTAACAACCGACAAGGGATTTATTGAAATTAGTTCATTTAAAAAGTCCGATAAAACTATCTTTAGTTCTCAAGGCAATAAGATCTTCTTTTATTTTCTATTCATTTATATTAGTTTAATTTTTTTTTTTAAAATACGGGGGAATTAATGAAAAAAAATTTTTTATTTACTAGTGAGTCAGTGTCAGAAGGACACCCAGATAAAGTTTGTGATAGAATTTCAGATATGGTTGTAGATACTTTTTTAACTGCAGAGCCACAAGCAAGGGTTGCTTGCGAAACTTTAACAACAACAAATAAAGTTGTGTTAGCCGGAGAAGTAAGAGGACCAGAGCTTAAACAAGATGAATTAATTTCAAAAGTAAGGGATTGCATAAAGGATATTGGTTATGACCAAGATGGCTTTTCTTGGAAAGAACAAACTAAAATTGAAACACATTTACATTCTCAATCAGCAGATATTGCTATGGGAGTAGACTCAGCTGGAAATAAAGATGAAGGTGCTGGAGATCAGGGAATTATGTTTGGTTATGCTTGTAATGAAACAGACGTTTTAATGCCAGCCCCGATACATTATTCTCATAAAATTTTGCGATTAATGGCTGAGGATAGAAAATCAGGAAAACTAAAAGGTATAGAACCAGACTCAAAAAGTCAAATTACAATACAATATAAAGATGGTATGCCTGCTGCTGTAACATCAGTTGTTATTTCTACACAACATTCCAAAGATGTTAACTTGGATCAAGTTAAAAAACTTTGTATGCCTTACATAGAAAGATCTGTACCAAAAAACTTATTAGGAAGTCTTGATGAAAAAGAGATTTATATAAATCCTACTGGAAATTTTGTAATTGGAGGTCCAGATGGAGATAGTGGTTTAACAGGAAGAAAAATAATTGTTGATACTTATGGTGGAGCTGCACCACATGGAGGGGGTGCATTTTCTGGTAAAGATCCAACAAAAGTCGATAGATCTGCAGCGTATGCATCTAGATATTTAGCAAAGAATGTTGTTGCCTCTAAGATTGCAGATAAATGCTTAATACAATTGGCTTATGCAATTGGAGTATCCAAACCACTATCAATCTATGTAGACTTATTTGACAATGATGAGGAAAAAAACATGCATGTTGAAAAACTGATAAAAGAAAATTTTGACTTAAGCCCAAGAGGTATCAGGGAAATGCTTGGTTTAAACAAACCCATATATGAAAAAACGGCAGCTTATGGTCACTTTGGAAGAATACCCGAGAGTGATGGTTCATTTTCTTGGGAAAAAACTGACAAATCTGATGTTTTTAGTAAGTAAATATTGTTGAAAACCAATAAAAAATAACTATATTTCATTAACATTGTTGAAATTTCAAAATGGGCTTAGGCCCATTTTTTTTTGGGATAAAAAATATGTTAAATAGAAGAGCTGATAAACTAGAGCTATTAAGAATTGCTGAAGCTGTGGCTTTGGAAAAATCTATTGATAAAGAACTTATAATTGGATCTATGGAAACTGGTATTGCAAAAGCCGCAAAATCTAAATTTGGATCTGATAATGAAATAAAAGTAGAGATCAACAGAGACAATGGAGATATAGGAATATTTAGAAAATTAACGATTGTTGAAAAACCCGAGAATTCAAATTTAGAAATAACACTAGATGAAGCAACTAAGTTAAATAATTTGAATAAAAATAAACAAATTGGCGATGTGGTACTTCAGCCTTTACCATCATTTGACTTCGGGAGAATTGCAGCACAAACGGCAAAACAAGTTATAAGTTTTAATGTACGAGAGGCAGAAAGAGAAAGACAGTATAATGATTTTATTGATAAAAAAGATACAATTTTAAGTGGAATAGTCAAAAGACTTGAATTTGGAAACGTAATTGTTGACCTTGGAAGAACTGAAGCGATCATTCAAAAGAATGAAATGATACCGCGTGAAAATATTAAAGCAGGAGATAGAATTAAAGCTTATTGTTTGGACGTAAGGAGAGAGCCAAGAGGTCAACAAATATTTTTGTCAAGAGCTCATCCAAAATTTATGGATAAATTATTTATTCAAGAAGTCCCAGAAATTTATGATGGTTTGATAGAAATCAAATCTTCGTCAAGAGACCCTGGGAGTAGAGCAAAAATTTGTGTTAAAGCTATAGATACATCTTTAGATCCTGTTGGCGCTTGCGTTGGAATGAGGGGCAGTAGAGTACAGGCAGTAGTTAATGAATTACAAGGAGAAAAAATTGATATTGTCAATTGGTCTGAGGACCCCGCAATTGTTGTAGCTAATGCTTTATCTCCTGCAGAAGTTCAAAGGGTTAATGTTGATAATGAAGCAAAGAAACTTGATGTAATATTAACCGAAGAAAACTTGAGTAAGGCAATTGGACGAAGAGGTCAAAACGTTAGACTTGCTACAAAATTATTGAAATACGAGATAAATATAATGACAGAACAAGAGGATTCCGAAAGAAGACAAATGGAGTTTAAAGAAAAAACAGAAAATATAGTAAAAAATTTAGAGCTTGATGAGACATTAGGACAACTTTTGGTAGCCGAAGGCTTCTCTTCTATTGATGATATTAAGGACAGTTCTAAAGAAGCTCTTTTGAAAATTGAAGGTATTGAAGAAGACACTGCGAAAGAATTAATTGAAAGAGCAAAAGAGTTTCATGAAAAGGATCAAGAAGAAATTTCAAATAGAATAAAAAAACTTGGTCTTGAAAATGACCTTATAGAACATGAAGGGCTTACACCGGGAATGCTTGTAACATTGGGAGAACAAAAAATTTTAAATTTAACTGATTTGGCTGATTTAGCTTCAGATGAGCTTACAGGAACTTACGATGTTATCAAAGGTGAGAGAGTAAAAATTAGAGGATATTTAGAGGATTTTGCTTTATCAAAAAATGAAGCTGATAATTTAATTATGACAGCAAGAGATAAAGTTTATAAAGATTGAGAGATGCAAAATGGAAAAAAAGAAATTAAAGTTATCAATTTCAGGAAGTTCAAAAAGAACACTAAGTAGTATAGAGCAAGCCAAATCAAAATCAAAAAATTCTGTAGTAATAGAGAAAAAAAATACAAAGTTTACAACAAAACATCAATTTTCTAGACAAAACAATAATAACCTTCGACCAAACAATTCTAGTTTTTCAAAACCAACTACTAATTTTACTAGATCAAATAATCAACCTTCTTCGGATTTTGAAAAAAGAAAACTAGCTGAGCAAAGAGCAACAAGAAGATTGAAAGGTGAGGCACCACAAAAAGAGAACAAATCAAGTAAAATTAACAGTAAAAGGAGAGAATTAAAATTGACTATTTCTAGAGCTTTAAGTGATGATCATGCTGAAACTAAGGCTAGAAGTTTAGCATCTCTTAAAAGAGCTAAACAAAAAGAAAATAGAAGCCTAAATCAAAATGATGAAAAGGATAATTACAAGCAAATAAAGAGAGAAGTAAATTTGCCAGAGGTAATAACTATTAGAGAACTTGCAAATAGAATGGCAGAACAATCAAGTAGTATCATAAAGCATTTACTTGGAATGGGGGTCACAGTAACGATAAATCATACTATTGATGCAGATACAGCAGAATATTTAGTTAAAGAGTTTGGTCATAATCCTGTTAGAGAAAAAAGAGCTGAGGAGATAGTAAAAAAAATAAAAGAAGTAAAATCTGAAAACCTTAAAAATCGACCACCAATAGTTACTGTAATGGGACATGTTGATCATGGAAAAACCTCAGTTCTTGATGTTTTAAGACAAGCAAATGTTGTTTCAGGTGAGTTTGGAGGTATTACCCAACATATAGGAGCTTATCAAATTAATCATCAAAATAATAAAATCACTTTTATTGATACTCCAGGCCATGCAGCTTTTACAGAAATGAGAGCTAGAGGTTCAAAGTTAACTGATATTGTTGTATTGGTTGTAGCAGCAGACGATGGAGTTAAACCACAAACAATTGAATCAATTAAACACGCAAAAGCAGCAAAAGTTCCAATAGTTGTAGCGATTAATAAATGTGATTTACCAGAAGCGGATCCACAAAAAATAAAAAATCAATTATTAGAGTATGAACTTATTGCAGAAGATTTATCTGGTGATACTTTGATGGTAGAGATATCAACCAAAACTAAGAAGAATCTAGATAAGCTTGTAGAAGCTATTACATTACAATCAGAATTATTGGATTTAAAAACTGACTTTGAGACAAATGCTAGAGGAATTGTTTTAGAGTCAAAGATAGATATTGGTAGAGGCCCTGTAGCTAATATTATTGTAACTGCTGGTACTTTAAAAAAAGGTGACTATTTCGTTAGTGGTCTTAAATGGGGAAAAATTCGAGCAATAATTAACGATCACGGAAAAAATATCGAGATTGCTGAGCCAGCTACTCCAATTGAAATTATTGGAATAAATGGAGCAGCCAAATCTGGAGATGACTTTATAGTTTTACCTAATGAAAAAGAGGCAAAATCGTTGAGTGAGGTTAGAGTTCAAGAATTTAAAGATGATAGAATACCAGTTAATTTTGTTACCCAAGACTCAGCTTTTCAAAATTCAGTATCTGAGGAATTGAATATTATTATTAAATCTGATGTTCATGGTTCTTCAGAAGCAATTAAAAATGCAATAGATCAAATCAAACACGATGAAGTTAAACCAAAAATACTTCTGTCAGATATAGGTATGGTTACAGAAACAGATGTAACTTTAGCAAAAGCATCAAATGCAGTCATAATTGCATTTAACGTTAAACCAAGTAAAGAGGCAAAAAAAAGAGCAGAGCAAGAAAAAATTTCAATTTCAACCTTCAATATAATTTATGAGGTTTTAGATTTTATAAAAGGTAAGATGGCAGGTTTGCTATCTCCGGACATAGAAGAAAAAATAATTGGAAGTGCTGAGATACTTGAAATATTCAAGGTTTCAAAAGTTGGCAAAGTAGCTGGGTCTAAAGTAGTAGAGGGAGAAATAACCCAAAATTCTAACGCGAGAGTCATTAGAGATGGCACGATAATATTTAACGGAAAAATTGGTTCAATATATAGAGAAAAAGATCAAACAAAACAGGTTTCAGCGGGTTTAGAATGTGGAATTACTTTAAAAGACTTCGCTGATTATCAAAAAAAAGATATTATAGAAGTTTATAATTCAACTGTAACTGAGAGAACTATTTAGATGAAAAATTTAGGAAAACCTATTTCACAACGCCAGTTGAGAGTTGGCGAAATGATAAAACAAGCACTAGGAACCCTTTTTATAAGAGATGAAGCTAAAATACCAAATTTATCAACTAGAGAAATTACTGTTACAGAGGTTAGAATGTCTCCAGATTTAAAAACAGCAAAAATATTTGTGATGCCATTAGGTGGAAAAAATACTGAGGAAATTATTGAAAAATTGAAAATATCATCATTTATGATTAGAAAAGTATTATCTAAAAAAATAATAATGAAGTTTTTACCTAAACTTTTCTTCGTAAAAGATGATTCTTTTGATTATGCAGAAAAAATTGAAAATTTAATTAAACAAACAAATAAATAAATAAGGAAAAAAATGAAAGAAAAAGTAAACGAGCTAAAAGTCCATGAGAAAGATACGGGATCTTCCGAAGTTCAAATTGCTCAATTAACAGGAAAGATTGAGAGTTTGTCAAAACATATGAAGCAATTTAAAAAAGATAAACACTCTTCTGTTGGTCTTTTGAGAGCTGTCAATAGAAGAAAAAAATTATTAGATTATTTAAAAAGAAACAACATGGAAGCTTATAAAGCAATATTAACAAAATTAAATTTAAGGAAGTAAATGTTTAAAGTAATTAAAAAAGAAATAGAAATTAGTGGAAAAAAAGTAAGTTTAGAAACAGGTAAGATAGCAAGACAAGCAGATGGAGCAATCATAGCTCAGTGTGGAGAAACAGTTGTTTTAGCAACGGTAGTTGGTGCAAAAAAAGTAAATCCAGAAATGGATTATTTTCCTCTATCAGTAAACTATCAAGAAAAATATTATGCGGCTGGTAAAATTCCAGGTGGTTATTTTAAAAGAGAGGCAAGACCAACCGAGAGTGAAACTCTTATCTCAAGATTAATTGATAGACCAATTAGGCCATTGTTTCCTGATGAATTTAAAAATGAAGTGCAGCTGTTACCAACTGTAATATCTTATGATAAAGAAAATGAACCAGACATCTTATCTATCATAGCATCATCAGCAGCTTTAGCCATATCAGGTATGCCTTTTATGGGTCCTGTGGGAGCTTCTAGAGTTGGCTTTATTAAAGGAGAATATGTACTTAACCCATCAAAGAAAGAATTAGAGGAATCCAAATTAGATTTAGTGGTTGCTGGTACTAAAGATGCAGTTTTAATGGTTGAATCAGAAGCAAATGGTTTAACAGAGGAAGAAATGTTAAATGCTGTAAAATTTGGTCATGAAGGTTTTATTCCAATAATTCAAATGATAGAAGATCTTGCAAAAGAATGCAGAAAACCAGAATGGGTTGTTGAAAAAAAAGATCTTTCAGAAATAAAAAAGAAATTAGAGGAAGAATTTACTGAAGATCTGAAGAAAGCATTCTCTACTAGAGATAAACAGGATAGATCAAATCAAATTTCTGAAATAACTGAGAAAGCAAAAAAACTTTATGAGGAAAACGAGGATTACACAGATTTAGATGTTAACTCTCAACTCAAAAATTTAGAGAAATCTATAGTAAGGACTGACATACTAAAAAATAAAAATCGTATTGATGGAAGAGGTCTTGCAGATGTCAGACCAATATTGTGTGAAGTAGGTATTTTACCTAGAGTTCATGGTTCTGCATTATTTACAAGAGGTGAAACTCAAGCAATTGTTACAACTACTTTAGGTACTTCAGATGATGAACAAAGAATTGAAAGTCTAGATGGTCTTCAAAAAGAAAGATTTATGTTGCATTATAATTTTCCTCCATTCTCAGTTGGTGAAACTGGTAGAATTGGAACAGGTCGAAGAGAGATAGGTCATGGAAAATTAGCGTGGAGAGCAATTAACTCCTCACTACCATCAAAAGAAAGTTTTCCTTATACATTTAGGATTGTATCAGAAATAACCGAGTCAAATGGTTCATCTTCAATGGCAACTGTTTGTGGAACTTCTCTAGCTCTAATGGATGCAGGTGTTCCTATAAAAGAGCCAGTTGCAGGAATTGCAATGGGTTTAATAAAAGAAGGTGATGATTTTACAGTATTATCGGATATTCTTGGTGATGAAGATCATCTTGGAGATATGGACTTTAAAGTTGCTGGAACCAAAGATGGGATCACATCATTACAAATGGATATTAAAATCACTGGAATTACATTTGAGATCATGGAGCAAGCATTGAAACAAGCTAAAGACGGGAGAGTCCATATCCTAGGTGAGATGAATAAAGCACTTTCTAAATCAAGAGATAATGTTGGAAAACATACACCAAAAATGGAAAAAATTACTGTAGACAAAAAAGATATTGCTGCTGTAATAGGAAAAGGTGGTGCAACTATTAGAGAAATAGTAGAAAAATCAGGAGCAAAAGTTGATGTTAATGACGAAGGTGATGTAACTGTAGCAGCTCCAGATGAAGAGTCTAGAAATAAAGCAATGCAAATGATTAAGGATATAACTGCAAAAGCTGAATTAAATAAAATTTATAATGGAAAAGTTATGAAAATTATGGAATTTGGTGCTTTTGTAAATTTTTTAGGAAAACAAGATGGATTAGTCCATATTTCAGAACTTGCAGACAAAAGAGTTGCTAAAGTAACAGATATTGTCAAAGAAGGTGACGAAGTTAAAGTAAAAGTTATTGGATTTGATAGAGGAAAAGTTAAATTATCTATAAAGCAGGCTGCTATATAGATAAATGTCCAACCCATTTATTTTAATTGCAAGAATACGCGTTAAAGAGGGTAAGGTTGAAGAGTATCTCAGGATAGCAAAAGAAGCTGATGAGGCTGTTAACGCATCAGAGCCAGACATGCTTATTCATACTTTCGATCAAGATCCAACTGATCCTTTAGAATTTACTTGGAGTGAAGTTTACCGAAATAGTGAAGCTATGCTGCATCATCTTAATAATGCCCCAGTCCAAGCTTATGTTGAAAAGCACAACAAAATTGCGGATAGATTCGAAATAGAGGTCTATGGAAATATTACTGAAGAGACTATCAAGGCAATAAAAGATACAAATATCCCTTTCAAGCATTTTAAAACTACTAATGTTGGTTATATCAGAAAAATATAATTACTAACTCTCTGGGACGAAAAGCAAGCAAAGACCATTGCTACAATATCTTTTTCCACCATCTGGACCATCATTGAATACATGGCCGTGATGAGCGCCACAATTTGCACAGCTATATTCAGTCCTCTTCATGCCAAAAGAATAATCAGTTTTTGTTACAAACGCGCCTGGTATTGCCTCAGTGAATGATGGCCACCCAGTTCCACTATCAAATTTTGCAGTGGACTCAAATAATTTCACACCACAATTAGCACAATGATAAGATCCTTTTCTTTTCTCATAGTTTAATTCACTAGTTCCAGCACGTTCAGTGCCCTCCTCAAACATTATTATTTTTTGTTCATTTGTAAGATCAGGATTAATTATATTATACTCACTCTCATCTTTTTTTAATTTTTTTTTAAATCCAACTAAATTACTAGCTAATGTGTGTAATGGATAAAATAAAAAACCCAATATTGAAGCCCCAGCGATTTTTAAAAAATTTCTTCTCATAATAGATTATTATTTAATTTTTCTTTTTACCTAATCTATTTATCAAGAATAAAGCTATTGCGGTCAATAGGGCAAAAACTTCCAGTGCATGACCAGAACCTTCAAGGATTAATTGTACTATAAAAAATATAATACAAACTACAAACCAAACTAAAATTAGCATAATGATAAACCTTTAAGATATATTTTTTGGATCTGGCATACCTACTTTATTATAGCCAGCATCTACATAGTGAATTTCACCTGTCACACCACCTGCCATATCACTTAGAAGATATAGTGCAGAGTTTCCAACATCTAAATTATCTACATTTCTTTTTAAAAATGAGTGATCAGCATTCCATTTATATAAAAATTTTGCATCTCCAATTGCTGATGCTGCTAAAGTTTTAATTGGACCAGCACTTATTGCGTTAACTCTAATTCCTTTAGATCCTAGATCACGTGCTAAATATTTTACACTAGACTCCAATGCCGCTTTACAAACACCCATGACATTATAATTTGGTATAGCTTTATTAGCCTCATAACTTAGAGTGATCATGCTACCACCCAATTTCATGACTTTGGAAGCTTCCCTTGCAACTTCTGTGAACGAAAAGCATGAAATAAGCATACTTCTTTGAAAATTTTCTCTAGTAGTATTTAAATATTCTCCAGATAATTCAGATTTATCTGAAAATGCGATTGCATGGACAACAAAGTCTATCTCGCCCCATTGGGATTTAATATCTTCAAAAAGTTTTACTACTTCCTCTTTTTTTTCAACGTCACAACTAAAAGTAATATTAGAATTGAGTTTTTCTGCTAAAGGTACCACTCTTTTTTTAAGAGCATCACCCAAATAAGTAAAAGCTAATTCTGCACCTGCTTCAGCAAGTTTTTGCGAAATACCCCACGCAATAGACCGTTCATTCGCGACACCCATTATCAGTCCTTTTTTTCCCTTCATTAAAGACATTAATTAAACTTTCTCAAAAATTAGTGTTGCATTTGTTCCACCAAAACCAAAACTATTTGACATAACTGTATTTAAAGTTGCCTCTGTTTCTGTTTTAGCAACGATTGGAAATTTTTTAGCCTCTTCATCCATTTCACTGATGTTGGCTGATCCAGCAATAAAATTGTTTTTCATCATAATTAAACAATATATAGCTTCGTGAACTGAAGCAGCTCCTAGTGGATGACCTGACAAAGATTTGGTTGAACTTATTTTTGGAATTTCATTTCCAAAAGTATCTTTTACTGCATTCAATTCTGTAATATCTCCTACAGGAGTAGATGTTCCATGAGTATTTATATAATCTATTTCATTTTTAGAAGTTGACATTGCCATTTTCATACATCTTACCGCTCCTTCACCTGATGGGGCTACCATATCGTATCCATCTGAAGTTGCTCCATAACCAGTTAATTCTGCGTAAATTTTAGATCCCCTTGCTTTTGCATGTTCGTACTCTTCAAGGACTAGAACCCCTGCACCTCCTGCAATTACAAAACCATCTCTTGTTTTATCATATGCCCTTGAAGCTTTTTCAGGAGTATCATTATATTTTGATGAAAGCGCAGTCATTGCATCAAACATTGCTGTCATTGCCCAATGAATTTCTTCACTTCCACCAGCAAAAACAATATCTTGTTTTCCCATTTGAATTAATTCCATAGAATTTCCAATGCAGTGGCCACTAGTTGCACAAGCTGAACTCATTGTATAATTCGTACCTTTAATTTTAAAAGGCACAGCAAGTGTAGCTGAAGCTGTACTTGCCATTGTTCTTGGAACTATAAATGGTCCCATTAATTTAGGAGTTTTAGCTCTAGTTTTATCTGCTGCTAAAATAACATTTTCTATTGAAGGTCCACCTGAACCCATAACAATTCCAGTTTTAAAATTACTTACTTCACTTTCTTCTAGTCCAGAATCTTCAATTGCTTCTTTCATTGCAATATAATTATAAGCTGATCCTGAGCCCATAAATCTAATTGTTTTTCTATCTATGTGATCTTCAAGTTTTATATTTGGCTTTCCATGGATATGACTTTTTAAATTGTGTTCTTTATATTCTTCGCAAAAAGAAATACCTGACTTAGAATTCAATAAAGATTGATGAACTTCTTCCTGATTATTACCTAAACAAGAAACAATTCCTAAACCTGTAACTACTACTCTTCTCATTATTTAAATAATCCTACTTTTAGACCATCAGCTGAGTAAATCTTTTTATCATCTGCCAGAAGAATTCCATTTGCTAAGCCAACAGTTGTCTCACCTTTAATTAATATTCTTTTCATATCAATTATATATGTTGCCATTTTGACATTCTTTAAAACTTCTCCAGTAAATTTTACTGTACTTACCCCTAAAGCTCTTCCTCTTCCTGGGTTTCCAAGCCAACCTAAGTAAAATCCAACTAACTGCCACATTGCATCTAGACCTAAACATCCTGGCATAACTGGATCTTCTTTAAAGTGACAATCAAAAAACCATAAATCATCTTTAATATCAAGTTCAGCTTTCATCAATCCTTTGCCAAAAGCACCCTTATTTTCATCAATATCAGTAATTCTGTCAAACATAAGCATTGGAGGAGATGGTAATTTTGCGTTACCAGGGCCAAAAAGCTCACCATTTGCACAATCTATTAATTCGTCATAATTAAAGGAATTTTTTTTCATAAATTTGTAATCTTATTACTTGATTTACCAACATTATAATATAGATATTCTTTAGAATAATTATAATTAGTAATGGCTTACGCTGAGCAATACATAAATAAATTAAGAAAATCAGGTCTAAGACCCACAAAACAAAGAATTAAAATTTGTGAAGTTTTGTTTGATTCTGAAAAGACTTTTCACTTTACAATTAAGGAATTGGTTAAAATCATTGAAAATCAAGCAAAAATTAAGGTTTCACTGGCGACAGTTTATAATACTGTTCATGCATTTATGAAGAAGGGTTATTTAAAAGAGATTCCACTAAATGCTTCACAAAGTTATTTCGACACAAATGTTACTCATCACCACCATTTCTTTGATGAAGAAGAAAATAGATTAATTGATATTCATGAAGATGATGTTGATGAAGTTAATATTAAAAGAACAATCCCAGGAAAAAAAATAAAATCAGTAGAAGTTATCGCTAAAATTGTGAGTGATAATCAATCTCAAAAATAAAATAATAATATCAATAGTTTAAATAATACATTATATTTATTCTAAACTGTTGACATATTATAATTCCTCTATATATAAACCACTTTAGAATCATTATTAATAGTAGGAGTAAATATGTCATTAAAAGGTAGTAAAACAGAGGAAAATTTAAAAGAAGCATTTGCTGGGGAAAGCCAAGCAAATAGAAGATATCTTTATTTTGCTCAAAAAGCCGATGTTGAAGGCTTTAACGATGTAGCAGCGGTATTTAGATCAACTGCAGAAGGTGAAACTGGACATGCTCATGGTCACTTAGAATATTTAGAAGAAGTAGGTGATCCAGCAACTGGTAAGCCAATCGGTGAAACAAAAGCAAATCTTGAGTCTGCAATTCAAGGTGAAACACATGAGTATACAGATATGTACCCGGGAATGGCTAAAACAGCTAGAGATGAAGGCTTTGATGAAATAGCTGACTGGTTTGAGACTTTGGCAAAAGCTGAAAAATCTCATGCTGGAAAGTTTCAAAAAACTTTAGAAAGTATTTCTTAAACAAAATTTGTGGACGAACCCCTCTCGTCCACAAACACTACAATTAAATTATATGAATAAAGAAGGTAGTACACAAGCACCTACAAGACACCCATTAAAATTTAGAGACCCAGATTTTATAAACCCTGAGAAAATTGATCAGGAAATGAGAAGAGTATTTGATATCTGTCATGGATGCAGAAGATGTTTTAACTTGTGTGATAGTTTTCCAAAATTATTTGACTTTATCGATGAAACCGAGGGTGGCGAAGTATCAGATCTTTCAAGTGAAAAGTTTAAACCTGTTGTAGATGCTTGCACTTTATGTGATATGTGTTTTATGACTAAATGTCCGTATGTTCCACCACACGAATTTGATTTAGATTTTCCACATTTGATGTTGAGATATAGAACGGCTCAAAGAAAAAATGGAGATATATCAAAAACTGCTAATCAATTAACTCAAATTGATCGAAATTCAAAAATAGGAATATTTTTTAGCTTTTTTATAAATTGGATTACTAATGTAAAAAATAAATTTGCTAGAAAAGTTTTAGAATTTTTTACTGGAATAGACAAAAGAGTTATTTTACCAAAATATAATAAAGAAACATTCGCAAATTATTTTCAAAAATTTAAAAAAAATATTTTACCAAAATATAAAGAAAGAAAAGTCGTAATATATTCGACATGTTTTGTTAACTTTAACAAGAAAAAAACTGGAGAAGCAGCTTTGAAAGTACTTCATCATAATAATGTAGAAGTAGAACACTCTTATGCGGGCTGTTGTGGTATGCCTTATCTGGAACAAGCAGATCTAGATCAAGTTACAAAGCAAGCAGAGTTAGTTTCGAGAGAATTAATCAAATATGTCTATAATGGTTATAAAGTAGTAACCTTAACAGCAAGTTGTGGATTGATGTTAAAGTTTGAATGGCCTTTATTGATGCCAAATGATGGGATAATTAAAAAACTTTCTCAAAACACTCTCGATATTGATGAGTATGTTATGGATATTGCAAATAAAGAGGGTTTAGTTGATGGTTTGAAAGAAATTGATGGAGGAGTAACAGTCCATAATGCTTGTCATGCTAGAGCACAGAATATGGGTAACAAGGCAAGAGATATGTTGAAATTAATTCCAAATATTAAATTAGATGTTGTTGAAAGGTGTGCAGGTCATGGAGGAACTTTTGGTATTATGAAAGAAACTCATGATATAGCAAACAAGGTGGGCAAAACTACCGCAAGTACTGTTAAAAGAAAAAATAATAAATATATGGCATCTGACTGTCCATTGGCTGGTAAACATATTAAGCAGTTAGCTGATGATACAAACATCGTAAGTGATGAAGCTGTGCATCCAATTGAGATAGTCTCAAAAAGTTATGGATTATAGAATGTCAAAAGAACAAAAAATTATTACAAAAGAAGATCTTCTTCCTTTAGATGCATACTCAAAGGTTAGAAGACAAATGAGAAAAGAATTAGTTGAGTTTAAAAAAAATAGAAGAATTCTTTTAGGGCCTTATGCAACATTTTATTTTGAATGTTATGAAACAATGATAGCTCAGGTACAAGAAATGCTTTACATCGAAAAGGGTGGAGATGAACAAGTTGCAGATGAACTTGCTGCATACAATCCTTTAATCCCTAATGGAAAAGAATTAGTTGCCACTTTAATGTTTGAGATAGACAATCCTATAATAAGAGCAGAATTTCTTGGAAAGTTAGGTGGTGTTGAAAATAACATATTTATTAAAGTTGGAGATGAAAAAATTTATGCAGTTCCAGAAATGGATGTTGATAGAACCTCAGATGATGGAAAAGCATCTTCAGTTCAGTTTATACATTTTAAATTTTCAGATGATCAAGTAAATAAGTTTAAAGACCAAAACAATTTAATTGAAGTAGGTATTGATCATAAGGAGTATTCACATACAACTAAATTTTCTGAAGATAACATTAAAGCTTTATCATCAGATTTTAATTAATTTTTCCCCAAAGATTATCATCTTTCAATATCCAACCTTCATAATCCTCAGTTTTGATGTTGCACCATTTATCCTGGCATTTAATAACAACCAAAAGCCTGCCTTCACCTAATTTAGCTAAAGGCTCTGAAAATTTTGTTGGTTTCTTAAAGAGAATTTTTTCTGATGTAGTGATTAATGATATATTATTTTCTAATTGTGTCCAATGTACCCAGCCACTATTGTTTTTATGATCAATTATTTTTCTAAAATTTTCCTTCCTATCTATCACTTTTAAGGGGTAGCCAGCTTTTCTATAAATATATTTAATTTGGTAGTCCATACTAGGCCCATATCTAACATGCACTTTATTATGTTTTAAAGTAACATAATAATTTATTTTCTCAGCGAATGATGTAATTGGAAAAAATAAAATAATAAAAAGTATTAAATATTTTCGCATATACATCCTTTTCTTTTTTTAAATAACACTTTTCTAAATTTAAGATTTAATAAATCTATAATTAAAATATGTGAACTTAAATTCTTACCAACATTTAAAATTGCCTTCAAAACCTCATTAGCTTGTAGGCTTCCAGTAACAACTGCGGTTGATCCTAATATACCGTCTGTTTCACAATCCAAAACTCCTTCTGCTGGTTCACCTTGGTAAAAGCATTTCAAACAGGGACTTTTCTTTAAATTAAAATCAAATGTAAAAATATGTCCCTCAAATTTGCTTATAGCTCCAATAATAAATTTTTTCTTATATTTTAATGAAAATTTATTTAAAAGAAATTTTGTTTTAAAATTATCAGTACCATCAACAATAACATCATATTGTTTCAGAATTTTTCCTAAATTTTTATCTTCTGCTTTAGCCCTATATGTTTTTACTTTTACGTTTTTATTAATTTTATGAATTTTTTTTTTTAAGATATTAACTTTATAATTTCCAACATCATCAGCAGTGAACATAACTTGTCGATGTAAATTTGATATACTCACTTTATCATGGTCCATCATACCAATTTCACCAATACCTGCTCGACAAAGTAAATCAATAACTGGTGTACCTAAGCCACCACACCCAACAACTAAAACTTTAGCATTTTGAATTTTCTTTTGACCTAAAACTCCAACTTTTTTTAAAATAATCTGTCTCGAATATCGCTCTAGGTCTTTGTTACTAAACATTTACTATTTACCAGTAGATCCAAATCCTCCAGACCCTCTGATTGTCTCTGGTAATTCATTTGTCTCTTCAATTTCTACTTTTAAAATAGGCATTAAAACTATTTGAGCAACTCTATCTTCATCATTGACAGTAAATTTATCTTTACCATGGTTAAATAAAATAATTTTTAGCTCTCCTCTATAATCACTATCAATTGTACCCGGTGTATTTAGTACGCTAATACTTGATTTTGCGGCAAGACCAGATCTTGGTCTAATTTGGATCTCTGTATCTTCAGGAATTGCAATTGCGATACCTGTTGGTATCAATTGCGACTCATTTGGTTTGATAGTTATAGGTTTATCTAAACATGCCATCAAATCCATACCTGAAGATCCACTAGTTTTATAACTTGGAAGCTTTGCTTTTTGGTTAAGTCTCTTAAATAAAACTTTCACCATTACTTAATTTAGCTCAGAGATAACTCTATCCACTATCTCAGATGCTATTAAAGATTTTTTTTTCTTTAATAACTTTTCACTTTCTTTATTTTTATAAAATATTGAAACTTCATTATCATCAGAGTCAAAACCTATTGTTTTATCAGAAATATCATTTGCAATAATCCAATCACAATTTTTTTGGTCTAATTTTCTCTTTGAATTTATTTCAAGGTTTTGGGTTTCAGCTGCAAATCCAATTGTAATTTTTGGTCTTAGTGAATTATGATTTGATATGTTTGATAAAATATCAATATTTTTTTCTAACTTAAGATCTAAATTTTCACTTTTTTTAATTTTTTCACTATTAATCTCTTTAACTTTAAAATCAGCTACTGCTGCATTAAAAATAGCTACATCAGTTGGTAAGTTGTTAAGAGTTTCCCTAAACATTTCTTCTGCAGTTTTAACAGAAATAAATTTTACTCCTTCAACGGGGTCTAAATTTGTTTCTCCAGAAATAAGCGTAGTTTCAAAACCATTATCCCTCAATGATTTTGCAATCTCATAACCTTGTTTGCCACTTGATTTATTAGTTATGAATCTCACGGGATCTATAAACTCTTTAGTGGGTCCCGCTGTGACTAATGCCTTAAATTTTTTATTTTTTTCGATATTCTTAAAATAATTTTCTATAGATTCTAATATATACGAAGGTTCTGACATTTTTCCTTTGCCATACTCTCCACAAGCCATATCTCCAATTTCAGGTCCAATTATCTTATAACCATAGCTTTTCAATTTTGATAAATTATCTTTTGTTGATTTGTGTTCCCACATTCTGACATTCATTGCAGGCGCTAAAAATACTTGTTTATCTGAAGCTAAAACAACAGTACTAGCTAGATCGTCAGTTAAACCATAACTTAATTTTGAAATTGTATTTGCTGTTGCAGGCACAATCAGAATTAAATCTGCCCACCTAGAAAGTGAAATATGATCCATTTCAGCTTCATTTTCTGCACTGAATATGTCTTCATATACTTTTTCTTGCGAAAGTGAAGAAATAGACAGAGGTGTTACAAAGTTTTTTCCACTCTTTGTAAGTATTGTTTTAATACTTACATCTCTTTTTTTTAAACCTCTTATAACTTCTAAGCTTTTGTAAGCAGATATTCCACCACATATGATTAGAAGTATTTTTTTATTTTTCATGAAGAGAATTAAAATACCAATAGGGTTAAAATTACAAGAGATAATAAGCCAATAATAGATTGGTTTCTAAATGATTTCATTTCTTCTTTTTTAGTATTCAATTCATTATATGAGTTTGAATTCTGAGGTATTTGACCACTTGCAAGGTAATTAAGCGCTTGGTTTGCTTTATCCATTACCTCAGGTAAATTTGGAAGACGTTTTAATACTTCCACAGAGTCTTTTAATGTCTCATTGATTGAATTTATAGGATCTTTAGTTTCTTTTAACCATTTTTCTAGAACAGGCTTTGATGTCTCCCATATATTTGTTTCTGGGTTTAATCTTCTTGCAACTCCTTCAACTACTACCATTGTTTTCTGCAACATAAGTAGCTGAGGTTGAGTTTGCATATTAAATTTTTCTGTAACATCAAAAAGTTGTTTTAGTAACTTACCACCAGAAATATTTTTTATAGAGTGTCCAAAAATTGGCTCACCAATAGATCTCAGTGCTTGAGCAAGATCATTTACAGGTACGTTGTTTGGAACTAATCCTGCTGCAAGATGTACTTCAGCAACTTTTTTATAATCTCTTTGTATAAAACCGAATAAAATCTCAGCTAAAAATCTTTTACTAACGTTATCTAACCTTCCCATAATACCAAAATCTATGGGAACAATTTGACCACTCTCATTTATAAAAATATTTCCTTGGTGCATATCTGCATGAAAAAAACCATCTCTCACAGCATGTCTTAAGAAATGTTGTATTATATCAGTGGCAATTTTTTTTGTATCAATTGATCTTTTCTCTAACTCCTCTGTCTCTCTAATAGATACACCATCAATCCAGTCAAGCGTCATTATATTTTCGCTTGTATAATCCCAATAGATCTTAGGGACTTCAAAACCCACGTCATTTTTGGTATTTTCTGCATATTCGTTAGCGGCAGCGGCTTCAAATCTTAAATCCATCTCAAGGCTAGTGATTTCTTTTAATAAAAAAACTACTTCAACAAGCTTTAATCTTTTAGTTTTTTTAATTAATGACTCAATTATAAAGGCGAAGAGCATTAAAGCATCTACTTCTTCATTGAAAATTTTTTTAATATCAGGTCTCAATATTTTTATAGCCACATCTTTAATAACTCCATTATCATCAATTTGAGCTTTGTGTACTTGAGCAATAGAAGCTGCTGCAACTGGCTCACTAATATTAATTATTGAATTATAAACTTCATCACCTAAATCGTTTTTAATCATTTCTTTTGCTTTGTCTTGTGAAAAAGGTGGAAGTTTATCTTGTAAATTTTCCAATTCTTTCGATAATGCATCTCCTATTATATCGGGCCTTGTTGCTAGGAACTGGCCTAGTTTAATGAATGTTGTACCCATTGATGCTAGTGAATTAGATAATTTTTCGCCTTCACTTAAATTATCAAATGTTAAATCCTTTTTAGTAAATGATAAAGAAAGTAATTTAAATATTACAGTTACTAATAAAGGTGGTTTGTTAAATTTTGATACAATAGTTAAAGCATCAGATTTTGCCAGTTTTCTTCCAAGTTTAAATAAAGTAATTAATCTTTTGAACATTATATTTTCCAACCAGAATGAATAGCTACTATTCCTCCTGACAAATTTCTATATGAACAATTATTAAAACTATTTTCTTTCATTAAATCGATTAATTCCTCTTGATTAACAAATTCTTCTATACTTTTGGTCAAATATTCATAAGGTTCTTTATCACCAACAACAGCTTTTCCGATGTGAGGAATTAATTTTGAGTAATTTTTGTATAAAAAGTCTAAATTAGAGTTTTGAATTTTTGAAAATTCTAAACACATATACCTTCCACCAGGTTTAAGGACTCTATATGCTTCTGATAAAGATTTATCTAAATTTTTAGTATTTCGTAAACCAAAACTTATTGTATAAAAATCAAAAGTATCATTTTCGAATGGTAACTTTTCTGCTTCTGCCACAACCCATTTTATATTTTTATACTTTCTCAATCTTTTTTTACCTTTTTCGATCATTTTCTTGTTCGAATCTGAAGATGTAATTTCTCCATTCTTGTCTGTGTAGTCTAAAAATAATTTTCCGAGGTCACCAGTACCGCAAGCAACATCTAAATACTTTTTATTTTCAGCTGGATTCATCCAATTCATAAGGTTTTTTTTCCAAATTCTATGAATTCCAAATGACATAAAATCATTCATCAAATCATATTTATCGTAAACTTTATTAAATACGCCCTCGACGAGACCTGCTTTATTTTGAAGATTTTGTTGCATATAAATTATATTAAAACACTAATATAGTATGAAATGCCCGAATTACCAGAAGTAGAAATCGTTAAACAATCTTTGAATAAGAGTATTACAGGAAAGATTATCAAAGACATATTTATAAAAAATAGGAATTTACGGTTTAAGATCCCAAAAAATTTTGAAAAAAATATATTAAAAAAAAAAATAACTAAAGTAGATAGATTTTCAAAACATTTAATACTAAAATTTGAGGATAGTTCTAATTTAATGATTCATCTTGGGATGTCGGGAACTATTCATTTAATTAGTAAATCCAGAAAAAAAAATTCAATAACAAATACGAGTTTTTATCATTCTCCGTTGTTACCCAAAAAGCATAATCATGTAGAAATGAAAATTGATAACTTTAAATTGATTTATAATGATCCAAGAAGATTTGGCTATTTTACTTATTTTAAAAGTGATGAGCAAATTAAAAATAACTTTAAAAAATATGGGCCAGAGCCCTTTGACCCATTATTTAATAAGAACTATATTTTTAATTATTTTAAAAATAAAAAAAAAAATATTAAAAATTTTTTAATTGATCAGAATTTTGTTTCTGGAATTGGTAATATTTATGCTAGTGAAATATTATTCTTATGTAAGATTTTACCATCAAAGCAAGTAAGTTTGCTTAGTTTAAATGATTGCCAAAAGATTTCTTATTTTTCAAAATTAGTTTTAAAAAAAGCAATAGATAAAGGTGGTTCTAGCATAAGAGATTTTAAAAATATAAGTGGAAATCAGGGCTCTTTTCAAAAAAATTTTAATGTATATCAAAGAGAAAATAAAAAATGTTTAAAATATAGTTGCAAGGGGACAATAAATAAAAAATTTATTTCAAATAGGTCAAGTTTTTTTTGTAATTTATGTCAAAAATAAACAAATATTGTATTGACCCAATCATTATCTGAAGATATACACTCACGCTTATGGCAAATACTAAATCAGCAATTAAACGTACTAGAAAAATTAAAAGGCAAACAGCTGTTAATAGATCCAGAAAGAGTCGTTATAGAAGTGCATTGAAAACAATGAACTCTATAATAGAAAAAAAAGATAAAAAAGAAGCTTTAGCCTTTTTACCCAAGTTAAATTCAGAATTGATGTCTATAGCAAAGACTGGTGTTATTAAAAAACAAAACGCCTCAAGGAATGTTTCAAGAATTACAAAAAAAATTAATTCTCTTTAACAACCTACAATAAGTAAAAAATTTTTTCGTATACAACTTAAGCGTACAATTTACCAATAATTTACTACATCTTAAAGATTAATTTAAAAAGTTACTAGATATAGATTTATTAAAATTTTAATTTTTAATTCTTTACCCCATTAGGTTGCAATAATAATTTTAAAAAAATTCAATCAGAAATTTATTCAATCATAAATTTTATTTTTTTTTATTATTACAAATAAATTTATTGCAAAAATTTTTGAGAGGTCTTAAGTGGAACTCCCTCATGAAAAATAATTTACAAAACAATAAAGCACTTGAAAAGAAAATTGACTGGGAAAATATCAAAAAACAAATGAGAGAAAAATTTGGAAACGATATTTATGAAAGTTGGATAAAAAAAATTGAATTAGTTGAGGAATTTCATAATTATATATTATTTTCAGTTTCAACCAGATTTATCAGAGATTGGATAGTGTCAAGATATTTAGACCAAATATTGCAGACAATTAAACAATACAAAAAAGACTTAGTAAGGATTGAATTCACAATAAAAAACAATAAAGAGACCGAAATTGGTGAAACATATATTTCATCACAAAATTCTATTGAAACCAATAATGATAACGTATCGTTCATAAAAGATTCTTATCTACAATATAATAGAATAGATCCTAATAAAAATTTCGAAAATTTTATAACTGGAGGAAGTAACAAACTAGCTTTTGAAGCCTCTAAAAAAGTTTCAGAGGATATAGCACATTATAATCCTTTATATTTGTATGGTGGTGTAGGAATGGGCAAAACACACTTATTAAACGCTATTGGTTTAGAATTAAAAGAAAAGAATAAAGTAATGTTTATATCAGCAGAAAGATTTATGTACCAATTTGTAAAGTCTATAAAATCAAATGAAATGGTAAAGTTTAAAGAGTACTTTAGAAATACTGATGTTTTATTAATTGATGATATTCAGTTCATGAATGGCAAAGAAGCAATGCAAGAAGAATTTTTTCATACCTTCAATGCATTATTAGATAAAAACTCACAAATAATAATTTCAGCAGATAGACCACCGAACAAACTAACTAGAATTCAAGAAAGAATAAAATCAAGATTTTCAGGAGGATTGGTTGTTGATATTCAAAACCCCGATTATGAACTTAGATATAAAATTATTAAATCTAAAACAGAGGAGTTAAAATTATCTTATTCTGACCAGGTTAGAATATCTGAAGAAATTCTAAAATTTTTGAGTTTGGAAATTAAAACTAGTATTAGAGAATTAGTTGGAGCACTAAATAGAATTGTTTCATTCACAAGGATTTATAATAAAGTTCCAAATTTGTCGGAGGTTAAAATAGTTTTAAAAGATTTACTAAATCACACTGAAAATAAGGTTGATATCGATAGAATTCAGACAATAGTTTGTAAATTTTATAAGATAAGTAAAAATGAAATGCTTTCACCAAGAAGATCAAGATATCTTGTTAGACCGAGGCAGACTGCAATTTATCTTGCAAAAATGCTAACATCTAAATCATTGCCAGAGATAGGTAGGTCTTTTGCCAATAGAGACCACACAACAGTGATCCACTCGGTTAAAACTATCGAGAGATTAAGAAAAGAAGACAGCGAATTAAGTATTAATATTGATAGTTTAAAAAATAAGATTTTATATAATAAGGAAAATGAAGTTTAGCGTAAATCAACAAGATCTTCAAAAATCTTTAAGCTATTGTCAGGGAGTGATTGAAAAAAGAAGTACTTTGCCAATACTTTCAAATGTACTGCTTGATGCAAGTAATTCAAAATTAATAATTACAGCAACAGATCTTGATCTTATTTTCATACATCAAATTCCAAATGTTGAAATATTAGAGGAAGGTAAAACAACTTCATCATCGTCTATAATGTATGATATTGTAAGAAAGTTTTCTTCTGGAAGTAAAATAAATTTTTCTAATCCAAGTGAAAATAAATTGCATTTAGAAACTGATAATTCAGTTTTTAATTTAAATTGTATAAGTGCATCAGAATTCCCATTAACTGATGAAAATTTTAATGAAAATGAATTTACAATTACATCAAAAGATTTACTTAAACTGTTAAATAAGTGTAAATTTTCAGTATCTAACGATGAGACTAGGCACTATCTAAGTGGGATTTTTATACATCAAACAGAAGTTGATGACAAAAATTTCTTAACAGCGGTAGCCACGGACAGTCATAGAATGTCTATATCAAAAATAAGACTTGAGAAGAAAGTCGAATTTGATCAAATAATCTTGCCAAAAAAGACTATATTTCAATTATGTTCTTTACTAGAGGATTATGAGGGTGAAGTAAAAATATCGAATATTAAATCAAAAATTAAGTTTGAAATGAATAACAGTATTTTAATATCTAAACTTATTGATGGAAAATTTCCAAATTATGTTCAGGTTATTCCAAAAGAAAATCAAAAAAAATTAGAAGTAGATCTTAAATCATTCTTGAATTCAGTGGACAGAGTCGCATCAATTTCATTAGATAAAAAAGATGGAGTTAAATTTAATCTATCAAAAAATAATCTTAACCTATCAGTTAATAATACAAACAGTGGTGATGGTAAAGAGAGTTTAAGCGTAAAGTTTGATCATGAATTAGATATTAGTTTCAATTCAAGATATTTAATTGATGTTGCATCTCAACTTGATGGAGATAATATTGAGATTTATCTTAAGGATACGGGTTCACCAGCTTTAATAAGAGACCCAGCTGATTTTGATAGTATTTATGTTGTAATGCCAATGAAGGGTTAATTCATCGACTTTAATTCCTTATATATTTTTCCTTCTATATAATTTGTAAATTCAGCAGGAGCCATTCCAGGTCCTACTATAGGAAGAATAGATATCGTTATAGTTTTGTTTAAAAATAACCTGCCATTCTTAGTCCAAACATTTCCAGAGTTTATTGCTACAGGCTGGCAATTTATTTTTAACTCATCATAAATTCTTCCTACTCCCTTTTTAAAGGGTACAATTTCGTTGGGTAATACCCTTGTTCCTTGTGGAAATATAATTAAAGGTCTATTAGAATTTTTTACAGAATTTTTTATTTTATCAATTAAGCCCAGGTTATCTTTACTAATTTTATTTCTGTTAACTGATAATGAACCAATCTTTTTTAAATACCAACCAAATATTGGTATTTTAATTAGTTCGTATTTTAAAATAAAAATTGGTGAATTAAAAATTGTTTGTAAGTAAAAAGTTTCAAACATTGATTGATGTGAACAAGCTATAAAAAATTTTTCATCATTGATAATATTTTCTCTCCCTTTAATAATAATTTTTGTATGTAAAAAAATCTGCAAGCAGACACTAGACCATTTACCCATTATTCTTCCACCAAATAAAACTATTTTAGTTGGCATTAAGAGTGAGGGTAAAAAAAATAAAGATATTAATGAAATACCAAAAAAGAAAAAGAATAAAAATAAAAATTTCCTTATCATTATTATAAAAAACTAAATTAAATCTTTTAGTTTTTGTCTTTTTTTTATTAGATTAATCTTAGATCCTTTGATTAATATTTCTGCTAGCTTTGGTCTAATGTTATAATTTGAACTCAAAGACGAGCCATAAGCACCAACGTCGCAAATAATAACATATTCTTTCTCATACAATTTTTGAAATTTTTTAGTAGTTAAGAATTTATCTGTACTTTCACAAATAGGTCCAACAAAATCGTAGATTTTATTAGTTTTTTTGTATTTTTTCACTAATGGAATGATCTTATGTTGTGCCCCATACAACGCAGGTCTCATAAAATCATTCATCGCAGCATCAACAATAATAAAATCTTTTTTCGAATTCTCTTTTATGTAAATTATCCTAGAAATTAATACTGCAGTATCACCAATTATTGATCTTCCAGGTTCAAATATAATTTTACTTTTATGCTTGGTTAAAAATTTTTCAATAATTCGACAATATTTCTTATAGTCGAATTTTTTATTATTTTTATTATAGTCAATCCCCATACCACCACCAAGATCGATATATTCAAAGCTAAAACTAGTTTTTCGTATTAATTTGTCTAAAACATTTAGCATTTTTTTATAAGGTTTATGATCAAGTATTTGACTTCCAATGTGAACACTTAAGCATTTCAAATTCAAATGTTTTGAATATTTTATATGATTCGAAACCTCAATAAATGTTTTTTCATTAACTCCAAATTTATTTTCTTTTTTACCAGTTGAAATTTGTTTAAGTGTTTTTGCATCTGTATTTGGGTTCAATCTTATACCAATATCAACTCTTTTATTTTTAGATTTTGCAATATTTTCGATTTCCAATACTTCACTTTTTGACTCACAATTTATTAATAAAATTTTTTTATCAATAGCAAAAATAAGTTCCGATCTAGTTTTGCCAACACCAGAAAAAACTATTTTTTTTGGACTAATTCCTGCCTTTAGAGCAAGCATTAATTCACCTTTTGAAACCACATCTGCACCTAGTCCATTTTTTTTTATGTATTTAAGGAGTTCTAGATTAGAGTTTGATTTTGTTGAAAAACATATAATTGGAGAAATAGCTTTAAAGCTATTTTTAAAGTTATTTATATTTTCCTCAATTTTTTTTTCAGAATAACAGAAAATTGGTGTCTCAAATTTTTTTGTTACTTTGTCTAGTCTACAATTTTCTATTGTAAAAATATTATTGATATACTTCATTCTTTTTTGGCATTTTAAAAATGTTATTTTCTATTTGTAAAGGTTTGAGGCTGTTATTTAATGATGCCTCATATTTTGGATCATTTTTTCTGCCACATGATATTAATAAAACAAGGCACATCAAAATTATAATAAATTTATTAAATATATTCATTTTTTTTTATAACTTAATATCATCTTCTTAATATTGTCGAAAGAAGTTCCTCCGTATGAAACTTTAGAATTTACGGATTTTTTTAATTCGAAAACTTTGAACACATCAGATGTCAAACCTTTTTCAATTTTATTTATATCTCTTAGCGATAGTTCTGATAATTTCTTTTTGTTTTTTTCTGCAAAATTTATGATTTTAGCAGTTTGCAAGTAAGCTTTTCTAAATGGATAATTTAATTCTCTTACTAGGTAATCTGCTAAATCAGTTGCAGTGATGAAACCATTTTCTGCAAGATCAAGCATTCTTTTTTTATCTGGCGAAAAATTTTTAAAAACGTCGTTTAATATTATTAAGGAATTTTTTAATTGATCAAATGATTTAAAAACAATTTCCTTATCATCTTGTAAGTCTTTAAAGTATGATAGAGGTAATCCTTTTAATGTTGTTAACATTGAAAAAAGATTCCCAAACATAAAACCTGTCTTGCCTCTTAGATACTCCAATGGGTCAGGATTTTTTTTCTGGGGCATAATGGATGAGCCAGTAACTATTTTATCATTTAAATTTATAAGTTTAAAAGCATCTGAATTCCAAATTATAAATTCCTCTGCTATCCTAGAAATATGAACTGCACAGGTAGAACAAGAATAAAGAAAATCAATTACAAAATCTCTGTCAGAAACAGTATCAATCGAGTTTTTTGTGGGATTTTTAAAACCCAATTTTTTTGAAGTATAGAATCTATCAATTTTAAATGAGGTTCCAGTTAAAGCAGCAACACCTAGTGGACTTTCATTAAGACTTTCTAAATTATTTTCAAATCTTTTTTTATCTCTATTGAACATTTCTAAATATGCCATCAAGTAGTGTGCAAAAGAGACTGGTTGTGCATTTTTAAGATGTGTAAAACCTGGCATAATTGTCTCAATATTTTTCTCAGCTTTTTTTAAAATATTTTGAATAGTTAAATCTATATTTTTAATTATTTCTTTATTTGCTTTTCTTAACCAAATTTTGAAATCTGTCACTACTTGATCATTTCTAGATCTTGCAGTGTGAATATATCCAGCATCCTCTCCTATAAGTTCAAAAAGTCTGTTCTCTATATTCATATGAATGTCTTCAAGTTTCTCATTGAAAATAAATTTTTTTTTTATAATTTCATTTTTAATTCTATTTAAGCCCCAAACTATTTTATTTTTAATTTTAAAGTTTATAATTTTTTGTTTAAAAAGCATCTCAACATGAACAATTGATGCTTCTATATCTTCTCTGAATAGTCTTTTATCAATTGATAATGATCCACCAACCTTTTTGAATAGATTTGTTGAATTTTTTTTAATTCTAGTATTCCAAATTGGCAGATTGTTTTTATTTTTTCCCATGATATTTAATTATCTTAATTTTTATGAAAATCATTTTTTTTAATTTTCTTATAATAATATTTTACTTAATATCACCTAGTGTCTCATATTCAATAGAGCGTCCAGAAATAAAGAATCTTATAGTACATAAAGATAAGAAAAAAATTGAAAATATAGAATTTATCAAATCAAAAGGTCAAAAAGTAAGTTTAAATAATTATGAATCTTACCCAATAATAATAAATTTCTGGGCCACTTGGTGTGCTCCTTGTAAAAAAGAAATGCCATCTTTAGACAAACTAAAGACTTTAAGTGATTTTAAAGATACTATTATAATCCCAATTAATATCGGTGGTGATAGCTATGAAAAATCCAAAGAATTTTTTGATAAACTAAAAATTAAAAATTTAGAAATTTTTACAGGATCTGGCCCTGAATTTTCCCAATTATTTAAAATTAGAGGATTACCAACAACAATATTAATTGACAGGAATGGTTTTGAGATTGGAAGAATAGTTGGTTATATTGATTTTGATGATCAATCTTTACTGAATTGGTTATCAAAAAACCTATGAAATTTTTATTAAATTCTACAATCATAAACCCAGAAAATAATGAAGAAATTAAAAATGCAATAATTTTACTTCATGGATATGGAGGTGATGGCAAAGATATAAGTATGCTCACTTTAAATTGGAAAAGATTTTTAAAAAATACTGTTTTTTTGTGTCCAGATGCTCATGAAGTATGTGCTTTAAATCCTAGTGGATACCAATGGTTTGACTTAAATAAAGATGATCCAGAATATATTCTTGAAGAAACTAAAAAGGCTGAAAATATTCTTAATGATTATATATTAGAGGTAAGAAATTTTTATAATTTAAATAATTCAAAAATATGTATATCTGGATTTAGCCAAGGATGTATGATGTCATTAAATGTTGGTCTTACATCTGATAAAGAATTTAATTGTATTGTTGGATTTTCAGGAAAAATAATAAATATGAGAGATCTAACCGATAGAATTAAAAATAAAACTGAAATTTTAATGATTCACGGAGAAAATGATCCAATAGTACCACCAAACAATTTACTAGAAGCTAAAGATTTTTTCATGAGAAATAAAATAAAAATTGAAACTTTAATGATCAAAAATTGTGATCATCATATCCCAATAGAAGCATCAAGTGCGGCATTAAACTTCATTAGAAAAAAATTAAATAATTAATGAATCTATAATGTAAGATTAGTAGTGTTGAATTAAATTTTATTTAATGTATGTTTAAATTATGATTGAGCACTCTGATAAAACAATTTCTTTGGAAAAATGTCCTGCATTAGTTTTAAATGCCGATTATAGACCTTTAAGTTACTATCCGTTGTCTTTATGGAGTTGGCAAGATTCAATCAAATCTGTTTTTTTAGATAGAGTGTCAATTGTTAGTTACTATGATAGGCAAATACGTAGTCCCTCATTTAGTATGAAACTTCCAAGTGTTATTGCACTTAAATCTTACATAAGGCCACAATCTAATCCAAACTTTACTAGGTTTAATGTATTTTTAAGAGATAAGTTTAGCTGTCAGTATTGTGGTAGTAAAAACGAATTAACATTTGATCATTTATTACCAAGGTCAAAAGGTGGAAAAACAGATTGGGATAATGTTGTAACAGCTTGTTCATCATGCAATGTTAAAAAAGGTGGCAGATTAATCAAAGATTCTGGTATGACACTTAACCAATGGCCTTTTCAACCAACCACTGAGGACCTGCATAAAAACGGTAAAAATTTTCCTCCAAACTTTTTACATAAAAGTTGGATGGATTATTTGTACTGGGATGTTGAGCTTGAGCCTTAACTAAATTTTTTCAGAAATTTTTATTGCAATTTTAGATCCAGTTTTGATTACTTTGTCCATAATTGAATAGATACCTTTTTTTGTTGCTCCCTCTTCGTAAGCTATATCTTTATGATCCAATTCATCTTGTCTAAACTTAATTATTTTTTCTCTTAAATCTTTTTCATCCACTTCTATTTGATCAATTTGACTTTTGTAATGTTCATCAATCACCTCTTCAACAGAGGCTGTACATAACATTGCGGCTTTTTTTCCAAGGATTGTTGAACTAAACCCAAGACCCAATCCAAGTAAATCCCATAATGGTAATAATTTAGTTGGTTTGATATTTCTTTTTTCTATTTCATCTTCAAAAAAATTCGAGTGCTCCTGCTCATGCTTTTTCATTTCACCAATAGTTTTTTTTAATTCATCATTTCTTACAACAGTATTTAATGCAAGCAATTGACCTTCATAAATTTTAATCGCACCTCTTTCTCCAGCATGATCTACCCTAATAAATTCCTCTAATTTTTTTTTGTTAGTTTTTTTCATAAACTAGTGTTTTAATTGAAATAATAATTATTAAAATTGATAAAATAGTATTAATTGCCGCTAGTGAAACTCCCAAAATCTTAAATGTAGCATCTTTGCAGTCAATTGGTATAGTTTTGTTAAGAGTTTCTAATAGTTGAGATTTATCTGATATCTCAGTAGAGTTATTGGAACAACTGACAATCTCATTAATAAAATTGTTTTCAATTCCAAAATGATATCCAGCAATTATAGAACTCAAAACAAATATTATTATTAGTAAAATTAAAATGTTATCATTTTTAGAATAATTGTATCCTATAAAACTTACAAAAATCGCAACGACGTAAGGTAATCGCTGGTAGACGCATAACTTACATGGTTTATATTGAAGTATATATTCGATATATAAAGCAGAAAAAATTGATGCTAGTGAAATTAATAAAATAATAAAGTAAAAATTTTTTCTATTTGGAAAGAAATTCATATTTAAGTAATAAAATTGTCTAAGAATTTATAAATAAAATATGCAAAACCAATAATAATTATAGACAAAATAATAGAAAATTTTAATAATTTTTTTTCTATAATCTTTTTCATTGTTGATCCAAAATTTCCTATTAGGAAAGCAATTAAAAAAAAACGTGAACCTCTAGTTAAGAGGCTTATAATTATAAAGTAAAATAAATTGAAATGAATAAAACCACTCGTTATTGTTAAAAGTTTGAAAGGAACAGGCGAAAATCCAGCAATTGCCAAAAGAGTAATCCAAGCAATTACTCCTCCATCAGATGAAACTTTATCTTTTAGAAAGGATGTATTATCTACTCCATAAATCTCAAATATTTTTAGACCAATTTCATTAAAAAATACGTACCCTATAAAATATCCAAGACATGCTCCTAAAACAGATCCTACTGTTGCAATGAAGGCAATTCTAATCCATTCTCGCTTTCGAGCAATTGTCATAGGAATTATCAAAACATCAGGAGGTATAGGAAATATAAAACTTTCAATAAAAGAAATTAATCCTAAAATGGATTTTGATCTTTTATGACCCGCAAGTTTAATTGTTTTATTATATAGCTCTTTAAACATATTTTCTTTTAATATAAATAACTCTCATTTACTATTATATTGTGAAAAATTTTTATTTATTATTAATTATTTACTTAATTGTTTTAATATTTTTAAATTATTATCTCTATTTATTTTTAAAAAAAATTAAATTTGTAAAATATATAAAAAACTTTTTTATTTATTTTTTTTCCTCAATTCTTCTAATAATTTTTCTCGATTTCTATATTTTAAAATTATTAGGTCATGGTTTTCCAACATCAATTATTCAAGAAAAGTACCAAAGGGCACCATCCCCTTATGATACATTTACTGGAGCTCCATACTACAAAGATCATAATTCATTGGGATTTAGAGGAAAAGAATTTAAGAATTATGACAAAAATACTATTCAAATAGCATTTTTTGGTGGATCAACTGGTTATAATGGAAATCCACCAATAATCAAAATTGTTGAAAGATTATTAACTGAAAAAAATAAAAAAGTTGAAACATATAATTTTTCATCTGTTTCATCAAACCATAACCAACACATCCACAGACTAATAAAATATTCTGATTTAAATTTTGATTTAGTAATATTTTATGGAGGTTTTAACGAAACCCTGCAAACATATTTTTATGATCCAAGACCAGGTTATCCATTCAATTTTTGGGTTCGAAATGAATTGGATAATTTAAAATATTTTTTATTAAAATATTCTTCAATATTTTCTGAATATGAGTCTTACACTGGTAATTTTTCAGGAATAAACCAAATTAAAGAGGATATTGATTTCATGAGTGATGAATGGCTGAATAATTTAATTGAAAATTATTATTCAACATTAATCAAAGGAAAAAAAATATCTGAAAAAATATTGAGTAGAAACGCATGTGATGAGACAAAATTTTTTGCTTTTTACCAACCAATATCATTACAAAAATCAGAAGAATTCACAAAAAAAATTATTAAAAGCACTAAATCTTTTTTTAAAAATAAGGAAATTTTAATTGATTTATCACAACACATTAGTGAAGATAATTTTACTGATTTAACTCATATCAATCAAAAAGCCAAAAATGTTATGGGTAAACAAATTTTTCATAACATTTATCCATTTATAAGAGATAGATGTTAGCAAAATAAAATTAATTTAGTTGAGAAATTTTAAATTTAAAACATAATAACAATTTAACTAAGTTAATTAAGTATCGGGCGAATGGCGGAACTGGTAGACGCGTTGGACTCAAAATCCAATAGTAGCAATACTGTGAGAGTTCGATTCTCTCTTTGCCCACCATAAATTTATGAATACAGAAAAAGTTAATAATCTTGTAGAATTATTTTTTAAAAATTATCAAAAACAAAATAAAAATAATAAACTTCTCATATCTCTAAAAGATCAAAATAATCAATTTACTTGGGAAGAAACTTTTCATTCTATAAAAAAAGTTTCATCTGAAATAAAAAAATATATAAATAAAGGTGATAGATGTTTGTTAATATCTGAAAATAGGCCAGAATGGTTTATTGCTGATCTTTCTATAATGTTATCAGCTGGAATAACTGTTCCAGCATATACTACTTATGCAGAACGTGATTACGAGTATATTATTAATGATTGTGCTCCAAAATTAATTTTTGTTTCTAACCAAGAACAATTTAACAAAGTAAAAAATATAATAATTAAAAACAAATTTATAGAAAAAATATTTTCATTTGAAGAATTGGATATAGATAAAAATAAATATGTAAATTTAAAAGAGATACTTTTAACTTTAGATCATAATGATGAAAGTTTTCCAAAGTTAGATTTAAAAAGAATAAATCCAGCATGCATTATTTATACCTCTGGTACACAAGGTAATCCTAAAGGAGTGATTCTAAGTCATGGTGGTATTTTAAATAACTGCGAAGGTGCTTTAGATATTTTGAAACCTTTAATTACAAATCAAACTAGATTCTTAACTTGGCTACCTCTTTCACATTCTTATGAACATACTGTACAATTTGTACAAATTAGCATCGGAGCTAAAATATTTTATGCTGAAAGTATTGAAAAGTTAATTAAAAATATGAATGATTGTAAGCCTCAACTGATGACAGCTGTCCCTCGTTTTTATCAAAACCTATATCAAAAAATAAATGCAAGTTTTAATAAAGCAACTGGGCTTAGAAAAAAATTGATCTATAATATGCTAGAACTTGGAAGGAAGAAAATATTAAAACAAGATTTATCATTTTTAGAAAAAATAATCGATAACCTGCTAGACAAGATTGTGAGGAAAAAAATAAAATCTCAGTTTGGAGGTGAACTCAAAACATTTGTTTCAGGTGGTGGGGCGCTTGATAAAGATGTTGGAGTTTTCCTGAATGCAATAGGCTTGCCTACTTTACAAGGATATGGATTGACCGAGACGTCACCAGTTGTTAGTTGTAATCCAATAAATGATATTAGAGTTGAGACCGTAGGCCCACCTTTTAAAGGTAATGAGGTAAAAATTGCTGAGGATGGAGAGATTTTAGTCAAAGGTGAAAACGTCATGTTAGGCTATTGGAATAATGATGAGGAGACAAAAAAAGTACTTAAAAATGGTTGGTTACATACAGGAGATATAGGTGTTTATGAAAATGGATATTTAAAAATAACAGATAGAAAAAAAGACATTTTGATTACCCCTGGAGGAGATAATATTTCTCCAGTGAAAATAGAAAATGAACTAACAAATTCAAAATTTATTGATCAATCTATTGTTTATGGAGATAACAAACCATATTTAGTAGCTTTATTAGTTTTGTCTGAAGAAAAGAATATAACTGAAGAAGAATTACAGAAAGAAATTGATTATATAAATAATAATCTTTCAAAAATAGAAAATATAAAAAAATTTTTTATTGTTAAAGAAAAATTTTCAATTGAAAATGGAATGTTAACTCCAACTTTAAAACTTAAAAGATATAAAATAGTTCAAAAATACAAAAATGATTTTGAAAAACTTTATAAATAAATTTTTTTATAAAAGTGTTTATTAATAGCGATTTATTTAACTTTTTTAAAAATTTTAAAAAATAAATAAAAATTATTTTTTTTAAAATTATTTTTCAAAAATTATATGTTTGACATAACTATTCAAAAAAAATAAAAATTACTTATTAACGAATCATAAAGATTCGTTTATAAAAAAAAGGGAGCTAAAGATGGCTAAAAGAAGAAAAAAAGCTGCTAAAAAGAAAACTAAGAAAAAAGCTAAGAAAAAAGCTAAGAAGAAAAAAAGAAGATAGTTTAGTATTCTTTTTAACTGATAACGCTTCTCATGGCGCTTGCGTGGGGAGCGTTTTTTTTTACTCTGATATTTCTTGGTTTATCTCTTCTTCAGCAACTGTTTTTTCTTCAATTTTTTGAGCCTGTTTTTCTAAATTACGTTTTAAAGCTTTATCAAGTTTTTTTTGTGCATCTTCTAAATTTGACCCCATAACTATTTGAAACTCTGCTAATATTCTTTCATATGCTTTTTCGAACAATTGTCTTTCACTGTAGGATTGATCAATCATTATGTCGTCACCTTTGTTAAGATCTCTCACAACTTCTGCTAATTCATAAATTTTACCAGATGAAATTTTAGCTTCATATTCTTGAGCTCTTCTGCTCCACATTGATCTTTTTATTTTTGGCTTACTTTTTAGAATACTTACACATTTATTTATTTGATTTATTGTAGCAAGTGGTCTTAAATGAGACTGCTTATTTACTGGCACCATTCCATTTGCCTTATCTTTTTCAAATTTTAAAACATATGTCTCAACATCTATTCCACCTATATTAATTTTTTTTGTTTCAGTAATTTGACCTACACCATGTTTTGGGTAAACAACATAATCTTTTACTTTAAAAATTTTTTTCTCTGTTTCCTGTTTTTTTACTTTTTTAATTTCAGGTTTTTGCTCGTTATTCTTAGGTATTCTTAGTGGATCAGATTTTGTATCAACTTTATCTTGTTTTTTTTGATCTTTAATTATTTTTTTTTTAATTGGTTCTTTAGAAATTTTTTTGGCTTTTATAACTTTTGTAACTTTTACTTTTTTTTTAACTTTGGAAACTTTTTTTATGGTTTTAGTTTTTTTTTTAACATTTTTTTTGGTTTTCTTTTTACTCAAGATTTTCTTTAAAATACTTTTCATATTTATTTTCTACATCTTTAAATTGTTCATGATCCGTTGGAGGATCTTTTTTTTCATTTATGTTCGGCCATATATCAGCGTATTTTTTATTAACCTCTAACCATTTACCACCACTATCTTCATTGTCTGATATTATGGCGTCCACCGGACATTCTGGCTCACAAACGCCACAATCTATACACTCATCAGGTTTAATTACAAGCATATTCTTTCCTTCATAAAAGCAATCCACCGGACATACTTCTACACAATCCATCAATTTACATTTGATGCATTTATCATTTACCAAATATGTCATGTTTTTTTTTGACTAACTTTCTTTTTAATATCTCCTACAATTTTTGGATCTAGATATAGCAAACCAGACAACCTCCTCATAAGGTTGGTTTCATACATATCGGCATCTTCATCTGAATATATTATATCCCATAAAGCTTCTATGATTATTTTCTTGTTTTCGTCACTAATATTTTTTATCTCTCTTGTAAAATCAAGTATTTGATTAGAGTCTTTCTCTTTTTCCTCAGCTTCTTGTATCACGCTATCAATTTCTCTAACATTTGCACCCATCTCAATAATCGCATCCTTTATTATTTTTTTTTCCTTATCTGTATAATTCTCATCTATTTTTGCAGAGTGAATTAATAAACATGTTACAGCTATTATGGAGGGATTCTGACTTTCTTCTTTAATTTTTTCTTTTTTAAATATATTAAACATTATTTTAAATTAAGTTGTGAGAGAACCTTAAAGGGGTTATCCTTAATATTTTTATTGTTATTCTTTTTAATAATTTTTTTTATTGGAATATACTTAAAGTGTAAATTATTATTTATTTCATAAGTTTTATAATTCATTTTTTTTATTAATTTCACAAAATTTTCTTTATTACAACCTAACAAATTCAACATTTCAGGTATTAATTTAATATCTCTAATTTTATCATCTGATTTAGTGTTTAAAATCATTAGAAACAGTCTTTCTAAAATATCAATTCTAACATATAAATTTTCAAATTTTTCAAAACCACATATAAGCATTAAACTTTTACTTAAATTTTTCTTTTCTTCTAAAAAGTTCAATCCAAAGGTGGGGGGTAAAAAATCATAATTTTCTTCATTGTAGTTTTTCCATAATAAAATTCTTAACGATACAGAACTTGGTTTAAATAATTTGAACAAAAATACATGATATCTTCCAAACTTTACCCCTAAATTCCTTAATTTTTTTCTTTCATCCTGACTAAGCTTATTCAAATATACCAAAACCTCTTCTCTTTTGACCACTCCGTTATTCTCGTAAAGATGATATGCTAGAGCTCTTAATTCTGAATTTTTATCCCTTACATTTTTTAAATCTATTAAACTCTTTAATTCTGTTTCAATTTTATTTTTTATCCATCTTTCTAGAAAAGAATTAAGTTTTGATTTTTCGTTGTTCTCTATCATTTCATCAATAATTAACTGAATTTGTGGATTAAGGTAATCAGATCCAGGAATTAATTTAGCTATCTGATTTTCATTCCAATAAATTTTAAAATCATTCTTCAATTCTATTAAACCAGTATTAATTATTTGATTAATTCTTTTAATAATTTCTGGACTTACGTTTTGTCTTGCAGCTTTTTTTAGTGATTTTAGATCTGCATCTAATGTATCAACTTTTAAATCTAATTCTAATCTAAGACCTTTTAAACGACCAATATATTGTTTGTTAATCATGACTTTCTCATCATCAATAATTTCTGTTTCAAACATAATGTCTTGTTTTAAACCTCTTGCCAATACACTTGCTCTTTTGTCAATAAATGTTTTAGTTAACTCCCCATGTAGTCTGTCTGATAATTTATCCTCAAGATTTTTTGTTCTTTCTATCCAATAATCCTGATTTTCTACCCAGTTGGATTTATTAGAAACATAAGCCCATGTTCTCACATTTGCGATCCTATTGGATAAGGAGTCTACATTACCATCTAATTTGTCTAGTAAGGATAGTTGTTCCTTCATGTAGTGATTTGGAATTTTTTTATTTTTACTTGTTAAAAAACTAAAAATTTTACTTACAATTTCAAAGTGATGACCATAAGTTTTCTTTACAAAGTCAGGTATTTGACAACATTCCCAAAGGGTTTGCAAAATTTCAGAATTATCTTGAATTTCAAAATTTGTAGCCTCTTTTAAAAAATATTTTAATACTTTTTCATCTTGGCATTCGTTGACTCTTCTAAGCCAGTCTTTATGTGGTTTTTCTTCCAAAGATTTTAATAATGAAATTTTGTTTCGAAAATTCAGTTTTGAATTTCTCCAAAAAATTGTTTGTATATCTGGAAAGTTATGAGTTTCTAGCGCTTCAATTTCATCTGAACTAATCTCTTTGCATTGACCAGTTGTTCCGAAAATACCATTATTTAAATATCTTCCAGCTCTTCCTGCAATCTGTCCAATTTCAGAAATATTTAAATTTCTCAATTTTTTACCATCAAACTTTTTTAAATTAGAAAAGTATACATTATCCAGATCCATATTTATTCCCATTCCAATTGCATCTGTTGCAACCAAATAATCTACATCACCAGATTGATATAGACTTACCTGTGCGTTTCTAGTTTTAGGACTCAGAGAACCCATTACAATTGCAGCTCCACCCTTTTGGCGTCTAATTAATTCTGCAATTGCATAAACCTCTTCTGTAGAAAAAGCTATGACAGTACTCTTTCTCTCGATTCTTGAAATTTTTTTATGTCCTCCAAATGATAGTTTAGAAAGTCGATCCTTATTTTTAAATTCAATATCATCATCAAGTTTTTGGATAATTTTTTTAATTGAATTTGAACCCATTAACATAGTGAGTTTTTCACCTCTCATGTTCAATAGTCTATCTGTAAAAATATGACCTCGTTCATTATCATTGCACATCTGAATTTCATCGATGCCTACAAATTCTAAACTTTTATCTAATGGCATTGACTCAACAGTGCAAAGAAAATACTTTGCATTTATTGGAATAATTTTTTCCTCTCCAGTGATTAAAGCTACTTTTGATATATGAATTTTTTTTATAATTTTGTCATAAACTTCTCTTGCTAAAAGTCTTAATGGAAATCCAATCATTCCCGAGTCGAAAGAAAGCATAGTTTCAATTGCTAAGAAGGTTTTTCCAGTATTTGTAGGACCAAGAACTGCTGTAATTTTATTTTTTGTCATTTCTAGCTTTGGTATGAATTTTTTTACAAATACTATATATTGTTACCTCTAAAGAACAAAAATAGGTTAAAACTAGTCCGAATCATTGAGGAAAAAGTTCTCATTTTTATTATTTAATGTTTTAAGGTTATCATAATTTCAAAAAATTAAATATATTTTTTTATGTCTCAGAAAATGTGGGAAGCAAATTCCAAAATAAAAGCAAAATCAAATTTATTTGAATTTGAAAATTTTTTAGCAAAAAAATTTAATTATTCACCTACGAAAAATTACAAAAAATTATTTAATTGGACAATTAATAATCCAAAGGTTTTTTGGTCTTCAATTTGGGACTATTCAAATATAAAGGGTATTAAAAATTATAAATTTCATTTTCCTAAAGAAATCATTAAAAGTAAATTTTTAGTAAAATCCAAATTAAATTATGCAGAGAATTTATTATCAAAAAATGACAATTCAAAAGCTGTAACTTTTATAAGTGAAAATGGATACAGAGAAGAGAAGTCATGGAAAGAATTAAATAATAATACATTAAAATTGATTAATTTTTTTAAAGAAAATAAAATAAAAGAAAAAGATAGAATTGCAGCTTATACAGTAAATCAAATAGAGACAGTTGAAGGTTTTTTAGCAACAAGTGCAATAGGAGCGATATGGTCATCATGTTCTCCAGACTTTGGAACACTGGGAGTTATAGAAAGATTTTCTCAAATTAAACCAAAACTTTTAATTATTACTGATAGATACTATTACAATGGAAAAGAAATAAATGTTATTGAAAGGTTACCTGCTATCATAAAAAAAATAAAATCAATTAAATGTGTACTAATTGCTAATTATCCAGGTAAAAAAAATTTAAAGCCAAAAAAGATAAAAGGAGTCAAAATTTTTTATTACAACAGGTTAAAAAAACAAAAAGAAAGAAATTTTTTATTCAAAAAATTTGATTTTGATAAAGAATTAGCAATTTTATATTCAAGTGGAACTACTGGCAAACCAAAATGTATATGTCATAGAGCAGGTGGAGTTTTGCTACAACATTTAAAAGAACACAAACTTCACTGTAACGTTAAACCAGGTGATAACGTATTCTATTTCACTACCTGCGGATGGATGATGTGGAACTGGTTAATGACATTTTTGGCATCTAAGGCCTCAATAGTACTTTTTGATGGTTTTCCTATGCACAAAAGAAATGATTTACTTTTTAAAATAGCTGAAAGTGAAAAAATTTCTTTATTTGGAATCAGCGCAAAATACATTGATCAGCTCAAAAAATTAAATTTAAAAATAAAGATTAAGTATAAACTAAAATATCTTAGAACTATTTGCTCAACTGGATCACCATTATCCTCTGATGGTTTTGATTATGTGTATAAAAATATAAAAAAAAATGTCCATTTAGCATCAATTGCAGGAGGGACAGACCTTGTTTCATGCTTTGTATTAGGAAATATTTACTCTCCAGTTTTTAGAGGGCAAATTCAAAATAATGGATTGGGAATGAATACAGATGTTTTTTCTGAAAAAGGAAACTCGTTAGTTAATAAAAAAGGAGAATTAGTTTGTAAATCACCATTTCCATCGATGCCCATTTATTTTTGGAATGATAAAAATAATAAAAAATACAAGTCTGCATATTTTAAAAAATATAAAAATGTTTGGCATCATGGAGATTATGCAGAGAGAAAATCTAATGGTGGATATGTTATTTATGGAAGGTCAGATGCAACACTTAATCCTGGGGGTGCTAGACTAGGTACTGCAGAGATATACTCTATTATTGATAAATTCAAGGAAGTAAAAGAGTCAATAGTAATCGGACAACAATGGGATAATGATGTGAGAATTATTTTGTTTATAGTTCTCAAAAAACCTAAAACATTAAGTGAAAATTTATCTCAAAAATTTAAAAATGCTATTCGTCAAAATGCATCCCCACGCCATGTGCCAAAAAAAATAATTGAGGTTTCCGACATTCCTAGAACAAAAAACGGAAAAATAGTTGAGCTTGCAGTTAAAAATATTGTTGAGGGAAATAAAATAAAAAATATTCAAGCATTAATAAATCCTTCAATTTTACAAGAGTATAAAAACATAGAAGAGCTTAAGAAACCATAATTATAATTAAATTTATATAGACAATAATATTTGATTGTTATTAAATAGTAATAATAACTAATAGATTGGAGAAAATATGTTTAAAAATTTATTTAAAAGTTCTTTAATGATTCTATTTTTGATGATTGGTTTGTCAGGAAAATCATTTGCGCAAGAACTTAAATTTTTTACGATTGGTACAGGGGGTACTGCTTACACTTACTATCCAGTTGGAGGTATGATTGCTAATGCAATTTCAAAACCACCAGGATCTAGAGAGTGTGGTAAAGGTGGAAGCTGCGGAGTACCAAATCTGATAGCATCAGCTGTTTCATCCAGAGGATCAGTTGATAATGTAAATGCAATAATCTCAGGATTAAGAAATTCAGGTTTTGCGCAATCAGATGTTGCTTATTGGGCATATACTGGTACTGGAACAATGGAAGGAAAAGAACCTGCAAAAGATTTAAGAACTATTGCAGCTCTTTTTCAAGAACACATACATTTAGTAGCGCTTAAAAAAAGTAATATTAATTCAGTAAAAGACTTAAAAGGAAAAAGAGTTTCACTTGATGAACCTGGATCTGGAACATATGTTGATGCTAAATTAATATTAGAGTCTAATGGATTAAGCACTAGCGATGTAAAAGCTGAAGCATTGAAAGGTAAAGCTGCAACAGATGCTTTAAGAAATGGTAAAGTTGATGCAATTTTTGTTGTTGCGGGTTACCCAACTGGTGCAATCGTAGAACTAGCATCTGCAGTTGATATAAAACTAGTTCCAATCGATGGTGCAGGAGCTAAAGCGTTGACCTCAAAATATGGTTTTTTCTCAGAAAGCCCAATTCCTTCAGGAACATATGAAGGTGTTGATCAAGTTAACACTGTAGCAGTAGGCGCTCAATGGTTTACATCAGCTAAAGAAGATAGTGAATTAATTTACCAAATTACTAAAGCTTTGTGGAATAAAGAGTCTAGAAAGCTTATGGATGTTGGTCACGCTAAGGGAAAAACTATAACACCCGACACAGCTCTTTCCGGAGTAGGTGTGCCACTACACCCTGGTGCCGAAAAGTTCTATAAAGAAGCAGGACTTTTAAATTAAATCTTAAAATAAATTTGCCCTAGATCTAATCGATCTAGGGCATTATTATGTCCCAATTTAATATTTCACCTGATGAAGTTGCAAAACTTGAAGACAAATTTGAGATAAAAAGTAACGAAAGAAAGTTAAAAAATTTCTTAAAAATATTGACTTTTGTTGCTTTGGTTACAATGTCAATTTACCATTTTTATGCCTCAGGATTTGGAACTATAAGAGATATTCTCCATAGAGGTATTCATATTTCTTTTGTCGTAGGTCTTGTATTTTTATTTTATGGATGGAAAAATTTTGGGGTCAAACAGTCTAAAAACAAAGTTCCATACTTAGATATTTTCTTTTCAATTTTAGTAGTTGTAACTGCACTTTATTTACCATTATTGCCTCCAGAAATATTAGCTAGCAGAGTTGGAAATCCATCAAATACTGAAGTTATTATGGGTTCAATTTTAGTTGTTTTAACTCTAGAGGCTGCAAGAAGATCTATAGGATACACGTTACCATTAATATGTATAATATTTATGATTTTTGCACTATATGGCCCTATTTTTCCTGGTGCTTTAAAACATGGTGGAAGTAGTTGGGCTGGTTTTGTTAATCATATTTATATAACTAACCAAGGAATTTATGGAATTGCAGTGGGTGTTATGGCCCAATATGTATTCTTATTCATTCTATTTGGAGTGCTTGCAACAAGAATAGGTTTGGGTCAATTATTTATTGATTTAGCAATGGTTATAGCTGGAAGATATTCTGGAGGACCAGCGAAAGTTGCAATTTTTTCCTCAGCTTTTTTAGGAACCATATCTGGATCTTCAATTGCAAATACAGTTACAACTGGTTCTCTCACAATTCCAGCAATGAAAAAAGTTGGGTACCCTCCACATTTTTCTGGTGCTGTTGAAGCCACAGCTTCTACTGGAGGGCAAATTACTCCACCTATTTTAGGAGCTGCAGCTTTTATTATGGTTGAATATTTAGAACTACCTTTAAGAGATATTTTGGCAGCAGCATTAATTCCTGCTCTACTTCATTATTTTGGTATTTTTGTAATGGTTCATTTAGAGGCAAAAAAATTAGGTCTTAGAGGTTTAAATGAAAGTGAAGTTCCAAAATTTATAAAAATAATAAGGGATAATTGGTTAGCTATAGTCCCTTTATTTTTACTAGTATATTTAATACTGATTGGTCGTACACCAGATTATGCTGCAGTAAATGGAATCATTGCTTGTGTATTTATAGGATTTATAAGGAAAAAAAATAGACTTACCTTTAATGATTTACTTGAGTGTCTAGCAAGAGGTGCAAAAAATACTTTAGCAGTTGGAGCAGCCGCTACTTCAATAGGTATAATAGTTGGTGTAGTTACATTAACTGGGGTAGGATTTAGATTAGGTTATGTAGTAATTCAAACAGCCGGAGATATTGGTGGTTTCTTCTTGAATTTTTTACCATTTAATTATTTCACACTTCAAGATCTGACGTTATTTTTTTCTTTAATATTAATTGCAATATCATGCATATTCATGGGCACAGGAGTTCCAACCACTGCAACTTACATAATTCTTGTTGCCGTTGCTGCCCCTGCTCTCACTCAATTACAAATTGAACCAATAGTTTCACATTTTTTTGTTTTTTATTATGGTGTTTTAGCAGATATAACTCCACCAGTTGCCCTTGCAGCATATGCTGCAGCCGGTATTGCTGGATCAAACCCATTCACTACTGGTAACACAGCTTTTAGATTAGGTATTGCAAAAGCACTTGTGCCCTTTGTATTTGTTTATTCACCATCATTATTGTTGGTTGCGCAAGGATTCAATTTCTATGATTTCTTTATTACTTTAATATCTGCAATGATTGGAATTGGATTAATTGGAATTGGTTTCACAGGATATTTATATAAATCAGTATCTACGTTTCAGAGATGGTATCTTGGAATTATTTCATTATTATTTATTGCACCAGGTTTAAGTTCATCAATTATAGGCTTAGTTTTAGTATTACCAGTGTTTGTGCTTCAATTAAGAAAATAAAATTTATCCACCTAAGCCAGCATTTGGAAGTGGTCTTCTTAAAATTTTCCAAATTCCAACAGCACTAGCAACAAGTTTACTTTTGCATTTTAATTTACAATTTACAAATACCATTGATTTTGTAACTTTTTGAATTTCAACTGTTCCTAATAATTCATCTCCCAAGTTAGAGGGAGCTATAAACTTAATATCTAACGAGATAGTTACACAGGGTTTGTTGCCACTTGCTTTGTGGCAAGCAGTTCCTGCCCCAGCGTCAATAATTGTACATATATAACCACCATGGGTTATCCCAGCTTTATTTAAATGTGTTTTTTTGATTTTTGTTTTAAACTCAAATTTTTTTTTGGTTAAAGATCTAAATAGCAAACCACCATTATGTTTCATATAACTTGGTTTACTACTTAGTTGTTCAAATTTTCTCATTAGAGGATTATTGTCATAATTAATATAAATAACAAAACTAAACAAAAGAAATATATAACAGATTTTTCAAGTGATATTTTCATTTATCCTTTCGTTTTGGTGCGCCTGCTAGGAGTTGAACCCAGAACCTCCTGGTCCGTAGCCAAGCGCTCTATCCAATTGAGCTACAGGCGCAATTTGTACAGTTTTTATACATTATTAATAATGTAAATTATTTTTTTAGCAAATATTGATATATATATAATAAAAAAATGAATTTAGATTTGTTAGTTCCAGACATTGGAGATTTTGAAAATGTTGAAATAATTGAAGTACTTGTAAAAAAGGGCGATAAAATTAACAAAAATGACCCTGTCGTAACATTGGAGAGTGATAAGTCGAGCGTTGAAGTACCATCTGATTATGAAGGTACTGTAGAAAATGTTAAGGTAAAAATTGGTGACAAAGTTTCAAAAGGCGATTTGATATTAACATTATCCTCAGACAAAAAATATAAGAATGAAGAAATTAGTAAAACTTTAAATGAAAAAATCCCACCTTCAACTGAGAATTTAATTAAGGAAGCTGAAAATGCTACAAAACCTGATAACCAAGTTGAAACAAAAGTTATTGAGCCAAAACATATCAAACAAACTAGACTGATAAATGAAGTTAAGATGGTTAGTAGTAATGATGATATTGATCCTGTTGAAACAAAAGAATGGCTAGACTCCTTAAGTGCGGTCCTACAAAATGATGGTTCAGAAAGAGCTCACTTTTTAATTAAACAATTAATTGATCAATCCTACAAAGCTGGATCAAAAATTCCTCATACCCAAACTACTCCATACGTAAATACTGTACCTCCTGAGGAAGAAAAAAGATCTCCAGGAGATCAAAATATAGAACGTAAGTTAAGATCATTAATAAGATGGAATGCTGCTGCAATGGTAGTTCGAGCAAATAAAAAATATCCTGAACTTGGTGGGCACATAGGAACATTTGCATCTGCAGCAACATTATATGATGTAGGAATGAATCATTTTTGGAGAGCAAAAAATAATAAATTCGGAGGTGATCTAGTATATTTTCAAGGTCATAGTGCACCTGGTATGTATGCAAGAGCCTTTCTTGAGGGAAGATTAAATGAAAAACAACTAGATAGATTTAGACAAGAGGTAAAAACAGGTGGTCTTTCTTCGTACCCTCATCCTTGGCTAATGCCTAATTTTTGGCAGTTCCCAACTGTTTCAATGGGTATTGGTCCAATGTTAGCAATATATCAAGCAAGATTTATGAAATATCTTATTAATAGAGGATTAATTAAAGACGAAGGAAGAAAAGTCTGGGCATTTCTTGGTGATGGAGAAATGGACGAGCCCGAGTCTCTTGGTGCAATAGGGTTAGCAGCTCGAGAAAATTTAGATAATTTAATATTTGTTGTTAATTGCAACTTACAAAGATTAGACGGTCCAGTTAGAGGAAATGGAAAAATAATTCAAGAATTAGAAGGAATTTTCAGAGGCGCAGGGTGGAATGTTTTAAAAGTCATTTGGGGTTCTTATTGGGATACTCTTTTAGCAAATGATAAGACAGGACATTTAGTAAAAATTATGAATGAGACCGTGGATGGTGAATATCAAGCTTTTAAAGCAAGAAATGGACTTTATGTTAGAGAAAAGTTTTTTGGTAAATATCCTGAAACAACTGAATTAGTCTCATCGATGTCCGATACTGATATTTGGCGATTAAATAGAGGGGGTCATGATCCTCATAAAGTTTATGCTGCTTATGATAAAGCGGTCAATCACAAAGGAAGTCCCACAGTTATAATAGCTAAAACGATCAAAGGTTACGGTATGGGAAAAAGTGGAGAAAGTGTAAATACTACTCACCAGCAAAAAAAATTAGATATAGATGATTTGATGTATTACAGGGATAGATTTGATGTTCCTTTAACAGATGCCCAAGTCAAAAACATTGAATATTTCAAACCAGATGAAAATTCAGAAGAAATAAAATATTTAAAAAAGAGAAGGATAGAATTGGGTGGTTTTATTCCAGAAAGAACATCGTACTCAAAACCAATTAAAGCTCCAAGTAAAGATATTTTTGATTTTATGAAGACTTCAACTGGTGAAAAAGAAATGTCTACAACAATGGCTCTAGTAAGAATGCTAACTAATCTTTTAAGAGATAAAAATGTTGCTCCTAAATTAGTTCCAATTATTCCTGATGAAGCTAGAACTTTTGGAATGGAAGGTTTCTTTCAAAAAATAGGAATTTATGCTCATGAAGGTCAAAAGTATGAGCCCGAAGACTCTGCACAACTTTCTTCTTACAGAGAAGAAAGAAGTGGTCAAGTATTAGAGGAAGGGATTACGGAGGCAGGATCCATATCATCCTGGATTGCTGCAGGTACTGCTTACACTAATCATGACATTGAAATGATTCCAATTTATCTTTTCTATTCTATGTTTGGCTTTCAAAGAATAGGAGATTTTGCATGGGCAGCTGGAGACAGTCAAGCAAGGGGTTTTTTAATTGGTGCAACAGCTGGAAGAACAACCCTTGCAGGAGAAGGGCTTCAGCACCAAGATGGGCATAGTCATTTACTCGCATCTACAATTCCAAACTGTATATCTTACGATCCTACGTTCCATTATGAATTAGCCGTTATTTTTAGAGAGGGTTTAAGAAGAATGCATGAAAAAAATGAAAATATTTTTTATTATATTACTACAATGAATGAAAATTATTCTCATCCTGAAATGCCAAAAGATTGTGAAGATGGGATTCTAAAGGGAATGTATAAAATAAAAGAGTCATCAAGTTCAAAAGAAGCTAAGATTCAATTATTGGGATCTGGAACAATACTTAGAGAAATGATGGCTGCATCAGATATACTCAAAAAAGAATATCAGGTAGACAGTGAAGTTTGGAGTGTTACAAGTTTTAACGAGTTAAGAAAAAATGGAATGGAAGTTGAGAGACAAAACTTATTAAACCCCTCAGAAACAAACAAAAAATCGTATATAGAGGAGTGCTTGGGAAAACAGCAAGGACCTATCCTTGCAGCTACTGATTATATGAGAATTAATGCAGATCAAATAAGATCTTTTACGAAAAAAAGCTTTTATTCTCTTGGTACAGACGGATATGGAAGAAGCGACACAAGAAAAAATTTAAGAAGTTTTTTTGAAGTAGATAAAAAACATATAGTTGCTTACAGCCTTAGTGTTTTAGCAAAAGAGCAACTCATTACTTCAAAGTATGCTGAAGATGCAATAAAAAAGTATAATATTGATAAAAATAAACCCATGCCAACAAAGATGTAAATGTCTGATCAATCCATCAAAACATCTGCAAGTCCAAAAGTAAGGAAGTTTGCTAGAGAATTAGGTGTTGATATAAGTAATGTTAAAGGTTCGGAAAGATTAGGTAGGGTTGTAGAAAAGGATTTAAAAGAATATGTTTCTTCTAACATAAACCAAACATATGATGTAAAAGAAGTTAAAAATGAAAAAGAAATCAAAAGTGAATATCAACATTCAGATTTTGGCGAAGTTGAAATTAAAGACATTCCTAGAGTAAAAAAAATTGCCGCTCCTCATCTAGTCAACTCTTGGACTAATATTCCACATGTAACAAATCATGATGAAGCTGATATTACTGAGATGGAAGAGTTTAGAAGTTCACTTAAAGATAATTATAGTGGAGAAAAAATAAAAATTACCCCACTAGCATTTATTATAAAAGCATTGGTAGTATCACTAAAAAAATTTCCATCTTTTAATTCATCAATTGATGATATTGAAAATGGTAAAATTACATTTAAAAAGTATTTTCACATCGGCATCGCAGTTGACACCCAACATGGACTTATGGTTCCCAAGATTAGGGATGCTAATCAAAAAGATATCAACGAGTTAAGTAAGGACTTGAAAAAAGTAAGTGATGATTGCAGAAATCTAAAAATTGATAAAAAAGAATTCTTTGGGGGATCGATGACTATTACCAGTTTGGGTGGAATTGGAGGATCGTTCTTTACTCCAATAATTAATTTTCCTGAAGTTGCTATCCTTGGAATAGGCAGAAGCTACAAAAAACAGTTATTCATAGATGGAAAATTTGTTCCAAGAACTATTTTACCTTTATCACTCTCATATGACCATCGAATTATAGATGGAGCAGAGGCTGCTAAATTTAATAATGAATTAAAAGATAATTTAGGAGCAAATTTTGCTTACAACCTAAGTAAATGATTACAAAATTTGAAATATTAACCGATGATCTTCAAGTCCATTTTAGTGGAGAAAACTCGGAAATTTTTCCAAATATTTGGTTGAGAGATCATGCAAAAGATGAGCAAAATTGGGATAAAAGGTCTAGTCAAAGAAAGACTTTTACAGCATCTTTAGATCTAAATTTAAAAATAAAAAATGCAGAAATATTAGAAAATGGCAAATATTTGAGTATTTCCTGGCCTGATTTAGAGAAGCCAGTCAAATATTCATCTGAATTTCTAATTAATAACAAGATAAATAAAAAAAGAGAAACAAAATCAAATTTAAAAATCTGGAAGTCAAAAGAAATTCATCGGGAGATATTTGTAGACTATAAATCTATCTTAACAAATGATGGATTTAAAAACTTTTTAAAAAGTCTACATACTTATGGTTTCTTAGTAATTAGAAATTGCGAAACAAATTTAAAATGTGTTGAAAAAATTGCTAATAAAATTGGATATGTAAGAAACTCTATATTTGGAGGACTATGGAGTTTTGAGTCTGACGAAAATAAAGCTGATAGCGCTTATACTCAAGAAGAGTTAAGACCACATACAGACTCAACATATAGTAATGATGCTCCAGGATTGCAATTACTATTGTGTTGCGATTATAATGCTAAGGGTGGTGACTCAATAATGGTTGACGGACTAAAGATTGCTGAAACAATCAAAAAAGAAGACCAGCAAATGTATGAGTTGCTTACAAAAATAAATGTAAAGGGTAATTACATTGGTGATGGAGTTTTTCTAGAAGCGGAAAGACCAATATTTAAATTAAATAAAAATAATGAAATTATTCAAGTAAGTTTTAATAATTACGATCGAGCACCGTTTAGATTTGAAAAGGATTTAACTTTAAAGTTTTATGAAGCAATCAAAGAATTTGATCTACTTGCTAATAATAAAGATTACCAATGGAGACATGTACTTAAACCCGGAGAGCTTTTAATATTTAATAATTGGCGAATACTTCATGGAAGAGGATCATTTAGTGGAGTAAGAAAAATGTCCGGATGTTATATAAACAAAGAGGATTTTGATAGTTCTTGTAAGATGAACGGAATAAATTAATTTAATAATTTAATTTAGTAAAATGACAAAATCTCTTTCAATGATCTGCGCATTACTTACAACTTTTATTTGGGGTACAGCTTTTATTGCACAAGATACCGGTATGGACAACATCGGTCCTTTAACATTCAATTCAGCAAGATTTGTTATAGGATTTTTCACTATTTTACCACTTGCGTTACTCTTTGAAAGGAAGAAAATCAAACTAGAGATACTCTCAAAATCAAAACTATTTATAAAGTATTTAGTTTTTATGGGAGTTTCGCTTTTCTTCGGAACCTTTTTACAACAAACCGCCCTTCAATACACAAATATTGCAAATGCTGCATTTTTTACAGTATTTTACGTACCTATAGTTCCAATTTTATTATTTTTTATTTATTCAAAAAAAGTCCATTGGAGTATATGGCCGGCAATTGGTCTTTGTGTTTTAGGTGTATATCTACTAAGTGATTTTTCTAATTCAGAAATAATGTTAGGAGATGGTTTGGTTATTTTATGTTCTGTATTTTGGGCATTGCATATAATATTTGCAGGTAAATTCATGGAAGAATTCGATATTCCCATGTTTTATGCAGCATTACAGGCTTTATTTGTGGCAACACTCTCAATAATTTTTTCATATGCTTTTGAGGAAATTGATATTTCTAAAATTTTAATGGAAAGTAGTTCAATACTTTATGCTGGTGCATTATCAGGTGGAATTGCCTTTACATTACAGATGTTTGCTCAAAAAAATATAGAAGAAGCACCTGCCGCAATTATTTATTCGTTAGAGGGGGTGTTTGCTGCAATTGCTGGATGGATAATTCTTAATCAGTTTTTAACTACGAATAATATGATTGGATGTTTTTTAATATTGGTTGCTGTAATTTCTTCTCAAATTTCTCCAAGTACTAAAACTTAAGAATATGCAATTACAAAAAGGATTAATGCAAGAAATGTTCTGTAATAAACAAAAAGGTTTAAATTAAAATTTCTTACATAAATCAAAAAATATTTTATTGTTAAATAAGAAAAAACAAATGATAAAAAGACTGCAAATATAAACAAAAAATTCATATTTATATTTGTATTAACAATATCTTTCATGCTTAGTACACTTGCTCCAGCTAATGCTGGAATGGATAAGTAAAAGGATATTTTAGAAGAGTCTACTCTATCAAAATTTAAAAATCTTGATGTAGTAATTATAATTCCAGATCTACTAACTCCAGGTATAATAGCCAATATTTGAAAAATACCTATTAGTAAAATATTTTTAAGATTTAAATTATTACTAATTTTATTTTTAATTGTAGATCTGTCAGCAATAAATAATAATATTCCAAAAATTAATGTTGTCCAAGCTATCACTTTTAAATTTCTTAAATTTTCAATTAGACCCGATGAATAAAAAAAGTAGCCAATAATAATTAATGGAATTGATCCTAAAACTATCAAAAGTAATAAAGATTTGTTTTTGGTTATATTTAATAAATCTTTTCTAAAATAAAAAATAATTGCTAAAAGCGACCCTAAATGGAGGCTTATATCTAATTGAAGTGAGCTAACATTAAAATTAGAAACCTTTGAAATTATAATGAGATGAGCAGAGGAACTTACGGGGATAAACTCAGCAACTCCTTGAATCAATGCTAATATTGATGTTTCTATATATTTTGAAATCATTTGAGAATTGAATAGATAGTTAAAAGATTACTTAAATAAGGCAATTACTATTACGCATAGCTATTATGCAAATTTGAGAAAAATTAGAAAAAACTTGGTTTTTTAAAAATATATGTCAGAATATATTACCTAGTTTTACTTTATAGGTATTTAAAATTCGTATATAAGCCGACTCCGATGACAAATAAAATGCTTCAATTTGTGGATATAGGTCAACAAAATCCACCTAAAAGAGACAAATCTAAGAGAAAAGAGGATTTTGGAGAGATATATCAAGAATTTATACATGATAGAGCCAAAGAGCAGTCAAGTAGATGTTCACAGTGTGGCGTCCCTTTTTGTCAGGTTCATTGTCCTTTAAGTAATAATATTCCAGATTGGCTGAAACTCACTGCAGAAGGAAGGTATGAAGAGGCATATCACTTATCACAAAGCACAAATAATATGCCAGAGGTATGCGGGAGAATTTGTCCTCAAGACAGACTATGTGAGGGTAATTGTGTAATAGAACAGTCTGGACATGGAACTGTTACTATAGGATCAATTGAAAAATATCTAACTGACAAGGCATGGGAAAATGGATGGGTTAAACCAATAAAAGTAAAAATCGAAAATGAACAAAGTATTGGGATTATAGGTGCAGGACCTGCAGGGTTAGCTTGCGGAGAAGAGCTTAGAAAAAAAGGATATCAAGTAACAATATACGACAGATATGACAGAGCTGGTGGATTACTTATTTATGGAATTCCAAACTTCAAATTAGAGAAACATGTAGTTGAAAGAAGAATTAAACTTCTAAAAGATGGAGGAATAAACTTTGTAAACAATTTTGAAGTTGGTAAAGATTCTACCCTAAAACAGCTACAATCAAAACATGATGCAATTTTAATTTCTACAGGTGTTTACAAACCCAGAGAAGTAAATTTGCCAGGAAATGACTTAAGCAATATTTTTCCTGCAATGGAATTCCTAACAGCATCAAATAAAAAAGGGTTGGGTGATAAAGTTGAAATGTTTGATAACGGTACGCTAAATGCTGAAGGAAAAGATGTTGTAGTTATTGGTGGAGGAGATACAGCAATGGATTGTGTAAGGACATCAGTTCGACAAAAAGCTAAATCTGTAAAATGTTTATATAGAAGAGATAGAGAAAATATGCCTGGGTCTGCTAGAGAAGTAGGAAATGCAGAGGAAGAAGGTGTTGAATTTATTTGGTTAAGTAATCCAAAAGAATTTAAAGGGTCTAATAAAGTTAAGAGTATTATAGTAGATAAAATGAAATTAACTGATCCTGACGAGAGTGGAAGAAGAAAACCAGTTGTAGAAGAAAATTCAGAATTTGAAATAAAAGCAGATTTAGTGATTAAGTCTCTAGGATTTGATCCAGAGGACTTACCTATTCTTTTTCAAGAGCCAAGATTAAAAGTTTCACAATGGGGAACTATTAAGGCTGACTTTGATACATTAGAAACAAGTATTCCTGGTGTATTTGCGGCAGGAGATATTGTTCGAGGAGCATCATTAGTTGTATGGGCTATTAAAGATGGAAGAGATGCAGCAACTTCAATCGAAAGTTTTCTTCAATCAAAACAAAAAATGAAAGTTGCATAATGGATATCCAAAAAAAAAATCGTGAATTATTAAAAAAAAATCATGTTTATGATGAGGAAATGGAACATGATGCATGTGGAGTAGGTCTTGTAGCTTCAACCGAGGGGCTAAAATCAAGAAAAGTAGTCGAATATGGAATTGAAGCTTTAAAAGCTGTTTGGCACAGGGGCGCTATCGATGCCGATGGAAAAACAGGTGATGGAGCAGGAATACATATTGAGATACCAAAAGATTTTTTTGCAGAGAAAATAGAAATTACTGGACATAAACACGATAATTCAGATTTATGTGTAGGAATGATCTTTCTTCCGAGGAACGATTTTGGTGGTCAAGAGCAATGTAGAACAATAGTAGAGAGCGAACTCACAAAGAAGAATTTTAATATATATGGATGGAGACAAGTACCGGTTGATCCATCTGTGCTTGGTGAAAAAGCTGAATTAACAAGACCTGAAATTGCTCAAGTTTTGTTTACACATAATGATAAATCAATTGTTGGTAAAGATTTAGAGAGAATACTATACGAGACAAGAAGAAAAATTGAAAAAGAAGCTTTAAAAAACCAATTAAATAACTTTTATATTTGCTCATTTAGTTCAAAATCAATTATTTATAAAGGAATGTTTCTTGCAGAAGCTTTGTCAGACTTTTATACAGATTTAAAAGATGATCGTTTTATTTCAAGATATGCAATTTTTCATCAGAGGTTTTCAACTAATACAGCACCAAGCTGGGATTTAGCTCAACCGTTTAGAGCTATCGCTCATAATGGTGAAATAAATACACTTAAAGGTAACGTTAATTGGATGAATATACACCAAGAAGAAATGTTCAGTCCATTATTTGATGATATGAAAAATTTGAAACCAGTTATTCCAGCTGGAAATTCTGACTCTGCATCACTAGACAATGTTTTTGAATTATTAAATATTTCTGGTCATTCAGCACCTTTAGCAAAACTTATGTTAATTCCAGATGCGTGGTCAAAAAAAAGTAAAGTTTTGCCAAAAGATCATCAACAGTTGTTTAATTTTTTAAATAGTACAATGGAACCTTGGGATGGGCCTGCTGCTGTTGCAGCGACAGATAATGAGTGGGTAATTGTTGGAAGTGATAGAAATGGTCTAAGACCATTAAGATATACTGTTACAAGAGACAAACTTTTATTTGCTGGATCTGAAACAGGTATGATTAATTTAAATGAAAAAAAAATTGTTTCGAAAGGACGACTTGGCCCTGGTGAAATATTGGGTGTTAGAATTGAAAAAGGAAAAGTTTATACAAATAATGCAATTAAGAATTATTTAGCAAAAGAATTTAAAAAGTTTAACAACCAGATCATTGATCTTGATAAAAAATTTCCAATAGAAAATGAAAAAAACCAGTATTCAGGTTCTGATTTAAAAAAAATACAACACTGTTTTGGCTATAGCCTTGAGGATTTAGAACTAATCCTTCATCCTATGGCTGAAGATGCCAAAGAAGCAACTGGATCCATGGGTGATGATACACCTCTTGCTGTATTATCTGACAAATATAGGCCTCTTTACCATTTTTTTAGACAGAACTTTAGTCAAGTAACAAATCCTCCAATTGACTCTTTAAGAGAAAATAAGGTTATGAGTTTAAAAACTAGGTTTGGAAATCTCGGCAATATTCTTGATTTTTCAGATCTTACTGAGGAAAACATTTATGTTTTAGACAGTCCTATTCTTTCAAACAATCAGTTTGAAAAATTTGTAAAGTACTTTGGTGATAATTATAGAATTTTAAATTGTATTTTCGATAAAGAAGAAACACTAGAAAATTCAATTGATAAATTAAAAAGGGATGCAGAGAAAGCAGTCAGAGAAGGTGTAACTCAACTTATTTTGTCAGATAAAAATATATCCGAAACAAAACTGCCAATGCCAATGCTTTTGTGTATTGGAGCAATAAACACTCATTTAATAAAATTAGGACTAAGAGGATATGTTTCTATCAATGTTCAAACAGGAGATGCTCTTGATACACACTCATTTGCTACACTTATAGGTGTCGGGGCAACAACTGTAAATCCTTATCTTGCATTTGATAGTTTATTTCAAAGATATTCCAAAAAACTTTTTGGTAAATTTTCTTTTGATGAGTGTGTTAGTAGGTATATAAAATCTGTAAACTTTGGCCTGTTAAAAATAATGTCAAAGATGGGTATTTCTGTTTTAAGTTCTTATAGAGGAGGATGTAATTTTGAAACTGTAGGACTAAGTAGAACAATTGTTAAAGATTATTTTCCAGGTGTAATATCTAAAATTTCTGGAATTGGATTAAGTGGTATAGAAAAAAAGATAAGAGGTATACATAAGGATGCTTTTGATATTCATTCAAATATTTTACCCATAGGAGGAATTTATAGATATAGAAAAAATGGAGAAACTCACCAATATCAAGGAAAATTAATTCATCTTTTGCAAGCTGCAGTTGGATCAAATTCTTATGATACTTATAAAAAATACACCAAAGGAATTTACAGTTTAAAACCAATTAATTTAAGAGATTTAATTGACTTTAAAAATCAAGAGGCAATAGCAATTGACGAAGTCGAGCCAATAAGTGAAATCATGAAAAGATTTGGAAGTGGAAGTATGTCTCATGGTGCTTTATCAAAAGAAGCTCATGAAACACTTGCTATGGGTATGAATAGGATAAAGGGAGCTTCTTGTAGTGGTGAAGGTGGAGAAGATGAAAAGAGATTTAAAGTTTTAGAAAATGGAGATAGCGCTAATTCAAGAGTAAAACAAATAGCATCTGCAAGATTTGGAGTAACTATAAATTATTTAAATAATTGTAATGAAATTGAAATTAAAATTGCACAAGGTGCAAAACCTGGTGAAGGGGGTCAATTACCTGGGTTTAAGGTTACTGAAGAAATAGCTAAATTAAGACATTCTACTCCAGGAGTGACACTAATTTCACCTCCTCCACATCATGATATTTACTCAATAGAAGATCTCGCACAACTAATTTATGATTTAAAGCAAATCAATCCTAAGGCTAGAGTTGGTGTAAAATTAGTAGCTTCCTCTGGAATAGGAACTATTGCTGCAGGAGTTGCTAAAGCAAAAGCTGATATCATTTTAATTTCTGGCCATAATGGTGGAACAGGCGCTACTCCTCAAACAAGCGTTAAATATGTTGGTATTCCATGGGAAATGGGATTAACAGAAGCAAATCAAGTTTTGACTTTAAATAAACTACGACACCTTGTTACTCTGAGAACGGATGGAGGAATTAAAACTGGAAGAGATGTAGTTATGGCAGCAATGATGGGCGCAGAAGAGTTTGGTGTAGCTACTACAGCGCTAGTTGCAATGGGATGCATTATGGTAAGACAATGTCATTCTAACACTTGTCCAGTCGGTGTTTGTACTCAAGATGATGAACTTAGAAAAAAATTTACTGGTACACCAGACAAGGTAGTGAACTTATTTTCTTTTATAGCGGAAGAAGTAAGAGAAATTCTAGCAAGTTTAGGTTTTAAGTCTCTTAATGAGGTCATTGGTAGAACTGACTTATTAAGGCAGGTAAGTAAAGGATCACCAAATTTGGATGATTTAGATTTAAATCCTTTATTTGTACAAGCAGACCCCGGCAAAAATAAAAGATATTGTGAGAAACCTATAATTAATGAGGTTCCAGATACATTGGATCAAAAAATTTGGCCAGAGGTAGAAAACTTAATAGATAATAATTCTCCATTAGATAAAACATATGAAATAAAAAACACTGATAGAGCAGTAGGTACAAGAATCTCTTATCATTTATATAAAAAATTTGGAAATAATAAATTAGAGGAAAATACTTTTTTACTCAATTTTAAAGGATCAGCCGGACAATCATTTGGAGCATTTGGGATTAAAGGACTTAAATTAATTTTAAAAGGGGATGCTAATGATTACGTTGCCAAAGGTTTGTCAGGTGCATCTGTAATAGTTAAACTTCCTGAGGAAAGTAATTTGGTCTCAAACGAAAATACTATTATAGGAAATACAGTCTTATATGGAGCAACATCGGGAACTTTACTAGCAGCAGGACAAGCGGGTGAAAGATTTGCAGTAAGAAACTCAGGAGCAACTGCGGTAGTTGAAGGTTGCGACTCAAATGGATGTGAATATATGACTGGGGGATCGATTGTAATATTAGGTGATGTTGGGGATAATTTTGGAGCAGGTATGACAGGTGGAATGGCTTTTGTATATGATCCTAAAAATGAATTTCCAAAAAAAGCAAATCCAGAGACAATTATTTGGCAAACACCCGAGACAGAGTTTTGGAAAAATAATTTAAAGAAATTAGTCTCAAAACATTATCAAGAAACAGAGTCTAATGTTTCTAAAAATATACTCGAAAATTTTGATTTAGAGGTAAATAATTTTTTACAAGTTTGCCCTAAAGAAATGATAGATAAACTTGAAAATCCAATTACTAATAAAAGTATTGTTGGCAAAGCTAGTTAACTTTTTTAATTATTTTTTGTAGTTCTTTACAAATTATACTTAAATTTTTACTTGAGGAGAGACTATGATCTCCATTCTTTATTATTAAAAGCTTTTTATCTGCTTTAGGAAAAGTTTTTAAAACCATTCTTGAGTATTTTACAGGTACTACCTCATCTTTTTGTCCGTGAACCATTGTGACAGGTATGGTATTATTAAACTTTTTATTAAGGACTTTATTAGTAGTTTTTTTTCCATCAAAAATAAGCTGTTTAGTAATTAAGTATTCATAATCACCATTTTTAATTTTAGATATTCCTTTTTTGTTTATTTCATACTTTGTTTTTTTTGGAAATTTTTTCCACATAATTCTTGTAAGAAACTCAGGTGCAGATCCAATACCTAGGAAGCCTTTAATTTGAGAACTAAAATATCTGTGCATTATCATCGAAATCCATCCACCCATACTTGAACCAATTAAAATAAAATCATTTTTTTTTACTATTTTATTAATTGCAGTCTTCGCATCATTTGACCATTTTGTAATATTACCTTTTGTAAATTCTCCTGAAGACCTTCCATGACCAAAATATTCTAATGCTAAAAACCCTAATTTATTTTTAATGCTAAAATTTAAAAATTTCTTAGGTTTATCTCCATCTATATCTGATGCAAAACCTGGTAAAAAAACTATGTAGAGATTTTTCTTATAATTATTTGCGATATATCTTAGTTTTTTATATTTAGAAATTCTTAGAAATTTATTTTTTTTCATATAAAGTATTCATGTTGACTAGGTATATATTATTATCACATGCAGTCTAAATTAAAAGTACTACAGGTAATTCCTAAGTTAGGTTATGGTGGGGCAGAAACTGGTTGTTACGATATTGCACATTACTTGCCAGAAAATAATGTTAGATCATATTTAATTACAAGTGGTGGTGAACTTCTACAATACTTAGACAGAAAAAAAGTCAAACTTATTAGACTTCCTGTTCACTCAAAAAATCCTATACTCATTTTTATAAATTCACTAATTATTTCTGCAATTATTTTAATAAATGGGATAAATATTGTTCATGCTAGAAGTAGAGCGCCTGCATGGTCATGTTTAATTGCAACAAAAATTACAAGAAGAAAGTTTGTTACGACTTTTCATGGAACCTATAATTACAAAAATAAGTTAAAAAAATTTTATAATTCTGTAATGGTTAGATCTGATTTAATCATTGCTGGATCTAATTTTATTTTTTCACACATCAAAGAAAATTATGCAGAATATCTAACAGATAAAAAAAAATTACTTTCTATATTTAGAGGTATAAATACGGATTATTTTGACTCTTCAACAACACTAGAAACTGATGAAGATAAATTATTTAAGTCATGGGATTTGAAAGTCGGAAAAAAAATAATTTTATTACCAGGTAGATTAACAGCTTGGAAAGGCCAAGAAATGTTTTTAGAGGCATTAAGTAAAGTAAATATTCAGTTAGGGAACGATTCTTTCATTGCAGTAATTTTAGGTAACGACCAAGGGCGAGATCTTTATAAAAAAAAATTAATTAGACTTGTTGAACAATACAGACTTACCAAGCAAATAAGATTTATTGATCATTGTAAAAATATGCCATTAGCTTACAAAATATCTGACATAGTTGTCTCCACCTCAATTGAACCTGAAGCTTTTGGAAGAGTTGCAGTAGAAGCTCAATCTATGCAAAAATTAATTCTTGCCAGTAATATTGGTGGATCTAATGAGACAATTATTGATGGAAAGTCTGGACTATTGTTTGAAGCAGGTAATTCTGATGATTTATCAAAAAAAATTATACAAGTTATGAACTTTGATCCTAATGAACTTTCAAAAATGTGTAATTTTGGAAGAGAAAATGTCGTAAAGAAATTTAATGTTGAAAAAATGTGTTTTTCTACTTATTCAGAGTACAAAAAACTATTTAATTAATGCCAAATATTACATTACCTGACGGAAAAAAATTAAACTTTGATAAAAGTGTAACAGGTTCAGAGGTTGCAGAAAAAATAAGTAAATCTCTAGCTAAACAAGCCTTAGTAATGAGTGTAAATGGTGAATTAAAAGATTTATATTCAACAATAGATAAGGATAGTTCAATAAAAATTTTTACTGCAAAAGATCCTGAGGGATTAGAAGTTATTAGGCATGATACAGCACATATTATGGCAATGGCCGTCCAGGAATTATTTCCAGGGACGCAGGTAACAATTGGTCCAGTTATAGAAAATGGCTTTTATTATGACTTTGCTAGAAAGGAACCTTTTACCAGTGATGACCTTAAAAAAATTGAAAATAAAATGTCAGAGATAATTGATAAGGATGTAAAAACTAGAAGGGAAATTTGGGAAAGAGATAAGGCAATATCTCATTTTAAAAAAATTGGAGAAAAATATAAAGCTGAAATAATTGAAAGTATTCCAAAAAATGAGATGCTTACGGTTTATCATCATGGTGATACATGGCATGATCTATGTAGAGGTCCCCATTTAGAATCTTCTAGTAAAATTGGTAAAGCATTTAAATTAACAAAAGTATCAGGGGCTTATTGGCGAGGGGATTCTAATAATGAAATGTTGCAAAGAATTTATGGAACTAGCTGGGCCAATCAAAAAGACCTGGATTTGTATCTTCAAAGAATAGAAGAAGCAGAAAAAAGAGATCATAGAAAAATAGGTAAAGAGATGGATTTGTTTCATTTTAGAGAAGAAAGTCCTGGCTCTGTATTTTGGCACCAAAAAGGATGGAACTTATTTCAGAAACTTATTTCTTATATGAGAATGAAGCAAGAAACTGCAGGATATCAGGAAATAAACACTCCAGAAATATTAGATCGATCACTTTGGGAAAAATCTGGCCATTGGGAAAAATTTGGCGCAAATATGTACACCTCTACTACTCCAGATGAAAAAGTTTTTGCTATTAAACCAATGAATTGTCCTGGATGTGTTCAGGTTTTCAATCAAGGTTTAAAAAGTTACAGAGATTTACCACTCAAAATGTCGGAATTTGGAAAAGTTCATAGATATGAGCCCTCTGGAGCACTTCACGGATTATTGCGTGTTAGAGCATTCACTCAAGATGATGCACATATTTTTTGTACAGAGGAGCAAATCACAGAAGAATGTTTGAGCGTAACAAATTTGATTTTAGAAATTTATAAAGATTTAGGATTTGAAGATGTAATTTTGAAATATTCTGATCGACCAGACTTAAGAGTTGGAGATGATAAAGTTTGGGACAAGTCAGAAGCTGCATTATTGGAGGCTATAAAGGCAACAAAATTAGAATACTCTGTAAACAAGGGTGAAGGGGCTTTTTATGGTCCTAAAATAGAATTTGTTTTAAGAGATGCAATCGGAAGAGATTGGCAATGTGGAACTTTACAAGTTGATTTAAACTTACCAGGTAGGTTAGGTGCATCATTTATTGACAGTGATGGAAACAAAAAAGTACCTGTCATGCTACACAGAGCTTTATTTGGTTCATTAGAAAGATTTATAGGAATTTTAATTGAAAATTACTCTGGAAAATTACCATTCTGGCTTTGTCCAGTCCAAACTATAGTTATACCTATTTCAAGTGATTTTGATGAATACGCAAAACAAGTAAACAATGAGTTAAAAAAAGTTGGTTTAAGTTCTGAAGTTGATTTAAAAAATCATAATTTAAATTATAAAATTAGAGAACATTCAATAACTAAAGTCCCAATGCTACTAATATGTGGAAAAAAAGAAGTTGACAGCAACACAGTAACTATTAGAAGATTGGATTCTAAAAAACAGGAAACTATGGAATTAAAAGAATTCTTAAAAAAATATTCTGCTCTTAACAAAGCACCTTCAATCTAAGTGGCAGATTTTAAACAAAACTATTTTCAGAAAAGAACTAAGCCTAAAGGTCCTAGAACTAACCAAAGAATAACTTCTCAAGATGTTCAAGTTATCGCAAGTGATGGAGATAATCTGGGTATTCTTAATTTGCAAGATGCAATTAATAGAGCTAAAGAGGAAGGTTTAGATTTAATTGAGATTGCTCCAAATGCAAAACCTCCTGTATGCAAAATTATGGATATGGGAAAATATAAATATGATGCTCAAAAAAAAGCAAACAAAGCAAAGAAAAAGCAAAAAAAGATTGAATTAAAAGAAATTAAATTAAGACCCGTTACAGAGGTACATGATTATAGTTTTAAAATAAAAAATGCTCAAAAATTTATTGCTAAAGGAGACAAGGTAAAATTTACAATAAGATTTAAAGGAAGAGAATTACAGCATTCAAGTTTGGGTAATGAGTTAATGGATAAGATCAAACAGGATATGGAGACTGTTGGACGAGTTGAGCTTCAACCCAAGTTTGATGGTAAACAAATGATTATGGTTATCCAGCCTTTATAAGCCTTATTTCTGGTTGTAAATTAATATTAATATTTGTATAACCCCACAAAAATTATGCCTAAATTAAAAACAAAAAGTTCAGCAAAAAAAAGATTTAAAATATCAGCTAGAGGTAAAGTTATAACTGCTCAAGCTGGTAAAAGACATGGTATGATTAAAAGAACGAATTCACAGATAAGAAAGCAAAGAGGTACAACGGTAATGTCAAAACAGGATGGTAAGATTGTAAAATCTTATATGCCGTATAACCTAAGAGGATAAAATGGCTAGAGTAAAAAGAGGTGTAACAAGCAGAGCTAAGCACAAAAAAGTATTAAAGGCTGTCAAAGGTCAGTGGGGAAGAAGAAAAAATACCATAAGAGTTGCTAGACAGGCTATGGAAAAAGCTATGCAGTATGCTTATAGAGATAGAAGAAATAAAAAAAGAGACTTTAAATCACTTTGGATACAAAGAATTAATGCTGGAGTTAGATCTGAAGGTTTAACATATTCTAAATTTATTAACGGCCTAAGTAAGACAGGTATTAAAATAGATAGAAAAATACTCGCTGAAATAGCTTACGATAATCCAGAAGCATTTAAAACTATAGTTAAAAAAGCTCAAGCAGCATTAAACTAATTTTCATTGTTGTTTTTCTAGAGTTAACAAATATTCTACGAATATGTCCGATATAAAAAAAATTAAAGATGAATATTTAAAAAAATTAGACAACAATCTAGACATAGAAAGTGTCAATCAAATAAAAACTGAATTGTTTGGTAAAAATGGACAAATTTCTAATTCGTTTAAAAAATTAGGTTCGCTACCTAATGGTGAAAGAAAAAAATTTGCATCAGATTTAAATTCAATTAAAGAGGAACTACAAGAAAAAATAAATTCTAAACTCCAAGAAATTGAAATTAAAGAGATTAATTCTAAACTTGAGAATGAAAAAATAGATGTAACTTTACCTGAGAGAGAAATAAAACCTGGAAAAATACATCCTGTTTCACAAGTTATTGATGAGATATCTTCAATATTTTCTGAAATAGGTTTCAGTGTAGAAGAAGGGCCGGATGTAGAAAATGAACATTATAATTTTACTGCATTAAATACTCCTGATAACCATCCAGCAAGAGATATGCATGACACTTTTTATTTAGATAATAATAAAGAAATACTATTAAGAACTCATACATCTCCTGTACAAGTTAGAACAATGTTGAATGGAAAACCTCCATTTAAGATTATAGCTCCTGGAAGAACATATAGATCTGATAGTGATCAAACTCATTCCCCAATGTTTCATCAAGTCGAAGGACTTCATATTGATAAAGAAATAAATATGGGTCATTTAAAAGGCTGTTTGAATTATTTTATAAAATCTTTTTTCGAAATAGATAAAATAAAAATGAGATTTAGACCTAGCCATTTTCCATTTACTGAACCATCAGCAGAAGTTGACATTGGTTACGAGTTAAAGGACGGAAAAATAGTTATTGGTGAGGGAGATAAATGGTTAGAAATCCTGGGATGCGGAATGGTACACCCAAATGTCCTAAAAAATGTAAATGTAAATCCAGATAAATACCAAGGCTATGCTTTTGGTATTGGTATTGATAGACTTGGAATGCTGAAATATGGCATAAACGATTTAAGAGCTTTTTTTGAGACTGACTATAGATGGCTTAACCACTTTGGTTTTGATCCTTTGGATGTTCCTTCAAATTACAGAGGTCTAAGCAGATGAAATTTACAATGAGTTGGTTAAAGGAACACCTTAAAACCAAGCATAAAGACATTCAGATCATTGATAAATTGACTGATGTTGGACTTGAAGTTGAGAGTTTTGAAAATATTAGCTCTGATTTCGACAATTTTAAAGTGGCAAAAATTGTAAATGCTGAACAACATCCAAACGCAGATAGACTTAGGGTATGTGATGTTGATATAGGGCAACAAAATATTGTTAAAGTTGTTTGTGGAGCACCAAACGCTAAAAAAGGTCTTTTAACTGTTTACGCTGGTCCTGGATCAGTTATTCCAAAAAATAATATGAAACTTACAGTTAGCAAGATTAGAGGTGTAACCTCATATGGAATGCTATGTTCGGAGTCCGAATTAAAATTATCAGATGAAAGTGAAGGAATAACAGAGCTAAAACTAAGTAAATATTCAGACAAAATAGGTAAAAATTTTTTAAATAATAAAACTGAAAAAGTTGTTGATTTATCAATAACCCCAAATCGACCAGATTGTTTAGGAGTCAGGGGCATAGCCAGAGATCTTGCTGCGGCAGGAGCTGGTAAATTAAAAAGTATTTCACATAAAAACATCAAGAAGAATGGATCTCAAAACGTAAAAGTTTCAATCACTAAAGATAAAGACCAAGGTTGTACAATTTTTGGGAGTTGTCTCATAAAAGGGGTGACCAATAAAGAAAGTCCAAAATGGTTGAAAGAGAAAATTGAGTCTCTTGGTCAAAAACCAATTTCAGCAATTGTAGATATAACTAATTATGTCATGCTTGATTTAAATAGACCTCTACATGCATATGATGCAGATAAAATTGATAATGAAATCATAGTAAGAAACTCAAAAAAAGGAGAAACCTTTGAAGCCCTAGACAATAAAGAATATAAATTAGACGATGGAATGTGTGTTATATCCGATCAATCTGGTGTGTTAGGCTTAGGAGGGATAATTGGAGGAACACGTTCTGGTACTGAGTTAAAAACTAAAAATATTTTATTGGAGTCTGCATACTTTATCCCAAGATCAATAAGAAAAACTTCAAAATTACTTAACATTGACACTGATGCTAAATTTAGATTTGAAAGAGGAATTGATCCTCAATCAATAGAGACAGGATTGCTAAAAGCTTCTCAACTTATATCAGAAATTTGTGGAGGAAAAATTAGTAAATTTGATATTCAAAAAATTAAACAATATAAAAACTCAGAAATTAAATTTAATACTTCGTTATTCGAAAAAATAACAGGTTTTAAAATCAAAGATAATGAAATTATTAAAATTTTGAACGATCTGGGCTTTAAAGTTTCCAGAAAGAAATCAGAATTAAAATTAAAGATTCCTTCTTGGAGACCTGACATAAGTCAACCGATAGATATAGTTGAAGAAGTTGTAAGAATTAAAGGGTATGAAAATATTGAAACTATAGAGCCAGAAAAAAATAGATTAAAAGACACATTAAATAAACAACAAAAACTCTTTCATTTTTTACAACGTTCTGTAGCATCAAAAGGTTATTTTGAGACTGTTACATGGTCATTCACAGACTCAAAAATAAACAATTTTTTTAAAGAAAATTTAAAAGAAATTAAAATAGTAAATCCAATAAGCTCAGATTTAGATGTTTTAAGAAATTCAATTTTTTCAAATTTAGCTTTTTATTTAAAGAAAAATTTAGATAGAGGATTTAAAGACATTTCGCTTTTTGAAATTGGACCAATTTTTAAAAATAGCCAGCCGGGAGAACAGTTGACGGTAATAGGTGCAATAAAATCAGGAAAAATTTCAAGATTAAACTGGAATGAAAAAGAAAGATCAGTTGACATTTTTGATGTGAAAAAAGATTTAATTCAAACATTAATGGAAGCTGGATATGACAAACAAAGTTTTTTTATAAGAGACAAATCTCCCACATACTATCACCCTGGAAAATCTGGCTCAGTTTATCTTGATAAGGATGATATTGATCCTGTTGCATATTTTGGAGAACTTCATCCAAATATTGTTAAGAAACTCGATATAAAAACTGAAGGAGTAGTTGGTTTTGAGATCTATCTAGATTATTTAAAAGATAATAAAATAAAATTAAAAGATCAAAAATCCAATTTTGAATATTCTGACTATCAAAAATCAGAGAGGGATTTTGCTTTTGTTGTAGATAAAAATTACAAAGCACAGGATTTAATAGAAATCATAGCATCAATTGATAAAAATTTAATAAAATCAATTAAAATTTTTGATATTTATGAAGGTGAAAATATTCCAGATGGAAAAAAATCAGTAGCTCTAAATGTTACAATTCAATCATCTGAAAAAACATTAGAGGAGAGTGATCTTGAAAAAATCAATAAATTAATAATTACAACTGTTGAAACTAAGTCTGGGGCAAAAATTAGATCCTAAATGTCCACTGAAATTGATAATATAAGAAATTTTGCAATTATCGCCCACATTGATCATGGGAAGTCAACAATAGCAGATAGAATTATACATAGATGTGGTGGTTTAACAGATAGAGAAATGAAAGCACAAGTTCTCGATTCGATGGATATTGAAAGAGAAAGAGGTATAACAATCAAAGCTCAAACAGTAAAATTAAATTATAAATCTAAAGATGGAAAAAATTATATTCTTAATATAATAGACACACCAGGACATGTTGATTTTAGTTATGAAGTAAGTAGATCTTTGTATGCTTGTGAGGGTTCAATATTAATTGTAGATAGCACTCAAGGTGTTGAAGCTCAAACACTAGCAAATGTCTACCAGGCCCTAGATATAAACCATGAAATAATTCCTGTTTTGAATAAAATTGATTTACCTGCCTCTGATATTGATCGTACAAATAAACAAATTGAAGATGTTATAGGTATTGATACAACTAATGCTGTTCCATGCTCAGGAAAAACTGGAGAAGGAATAGATGATATCTTGGAGCAAATTATTCAAGTTTTACCTGGTCCAAAAGGTGAGAGAGATGAAAAATTAAAGTGCCTGTTGGTAGATAGTTGGTATGACACTTATCTAGGTGTAGTCATTTTAGTAAGAGTAATAGATGGGAAAATTAAAAATAATATGAAAATTAAAATGATGTCTACAAATAAAGAGTATTTTGTTGAAAAAGTTGGAGTTTTTACCCCTAAACCAAAAGATGTGGATGAACTAAATTCGGGAGAAATTGGATTTATAACAACTGGTATAAAAGTTTTATCAGAGACAAAAGTTGGAGATACGATTTGTGATGCCGATAAACCATTATCAGAGATTTTACCTGGTTTTAAGCCTAGTAAACCTGTAGTTTTTTGTGGATTGTTTCCAGTTGATAGTTCTGAATATCAAAAATTAAAAGATGGCTTAGCAAAGCTCAAATTAAATGACTCAAGTTTTTCTTTTGAACCGGAGTCATCATCGGCCTTAGGACTTGGTTTTAGGTGCGGTTTTCTGGGTTTATTACATCTTGAAATTGTAACTGAAAGACTTGAAAGAGAATTTGATATTAATCTTCTAACCACAACTCCAGGAGTTGTTTATAAAATACATATGAACAATGGTAAGGTGCAAGATTTACAGAATCCATCAAGTTTACCTGATCCAACACTAATTAAATATATTGAGGAACCATGGATAAAAGCTACAATAATCACTCCAGACCAATATCTTGGACCTATAATAAAAATTTGCCAAGACAAAAGAGGAATACAAACTAATTTGAGTTACTCAGGCAACAGAGCTGTTGTAAATTATGAATTACCATTGAATGAGGTTGTTTTTGATTTTAATGACAGATTAAAATCAATGACAAGTGGATATGCAAGTTTTGATTATGAAATCATAGGTCATAAAGAGGGTGATCTTGTTAAAATGAGTATATTGGTAAATGCTGAACCTGTTGATGCTCTAGCAATGATGATACACAAAGACTTTGCACAAAAAACAGGAAGAGAGGTATGCGAAAAATTAAAGGATTTAATTCCAAGACATAATTTTATGATACCAGTTCAAGCAGCAATAGGTGGCAAGATCATAGCAAGAGAAACGATCAAGGGTTTTAAAAAAGATGTTTTAACCAAAATTCATGGAGGAGGTGCCGTGGATAGAAAAAGAAAATTACTTGAAAAGCAAAAAAAAGGTAAAGCAAGAGCTAAACAATTTGGAAAAGTTGAAATTCCTCAAGAAGCATTCATTGGAGTACTAAAAATAAATAAAGAAAAATAAAATAGTGTTTGTAAAATATTTAAAAAAATTAATATATATTTTTCTTCTCTTATTTTTTTTAGTTGGAATTTATCAAGCAATTAACTACGATCCTAAATATATCAACAGAGCGCCTATTCAAATTGACTTTAATAAAATTAGAACCCCATTTATTAAAAGAGTTTTTTTGAAAACTGAATATTTAATTCACAAAACTTTTGTTAAAAAAAATATCCCTAAAATAGAAAATGCCGACAATTTACCAAAATATAAGTATATTTACTCTGATATTGAAAATTACAAAAATATAGTAGAGGATAAAAAAGCAAGCAATAGATGGCATAGATCAAATCAAAATAGTGAGTCACAGAGATTCTCTGAACTTGACCTAATAAATGAAAATAATGTTCAAAATTTAGAGGTTGCTTGGATTTATAAATCTAACGACGATGTTGGACAAATTCAATCTAATCCAATTATAGTTGATGATAAAATAATAGTGCCAACCCCTGGGCACTATATTGTTGCATTAGATAGTAAATCTGGAAAAGAAATTTGGAGATTTAAATCTAAATCTAATTTTCCTGCTCAACGAGGATTAATTTACTGGGAAGGAAACGAAAAATCTAATCCAGGAATTTTTTTCTCAGATCAATTGGGCTTATATAAATTAAATATTAAAGATGGAACTTTAGACAAAAAATTTGCGGAAAATGGATTTAAAAAAACTGTATTATCAAAAACTGCACCAGTCATCATAGATGATAATTTAATCATTTCAACATTTGCTCCATCTATTGACTTTATTAATCTACACAATGGAAAAACAAAATGGAAGTTTTTTTTAAAGAAAAAAAATAATGGATTTTATGTAAATAGTAATTCAAGACTTGGTGGATGTAATCCATGGGGTGGTATATCAGGTGATATAAAAAATAAAATTGTATATATTTCTACAGGTAATGCACAACCAGATTATTATGGAAATAAAAGACCTGGTAATAATGAATATTGCAATTCTATAATCGCCTTAGATGTTGAGAACAAAAAAAAAATTTTTGATTTTCAGGAAATTTCACATGATGTTTGGAATAGAGATATTGCATCCCCACCAATACTTGGAAGTTTGAAAATTAAAGATAAAATAATTAATATTGTAATTGGATTAAGTAAAACTGGGAATATAATTTTGTTAGATAGATTAAGCGGAAAACCAATCTATGATATACGATTTAGACTTAGTGATGATAAATCTACTTTTGGAAGCTATTATCTAGACTTAGAAAAACCAAATCCTTTAGAAAAATTTGAATTTTTGAAAAAAGACTTAATAAATATAAATTCTGAACTAAATAGTGAGGCTCAAGAAAAAATTAAAAACAAAAAATTTGGTTTTTATATAAAACCTAGTTCTAATTATGACTTATTAACCTGGACAGGATATGGAGGTGTACCTTGGACTGGAGGTTCATATGATGATAAAAATGATATACTCTATGTTAACTCAAATAAAATACCTGGAGTTATTAGATTAAAAGAAGAAAACCCAGAAAAATATAATCTTAAAAGTTTTAATTTAAGTAATGGATTTCCGGGAACCAAACCACCTTGGGGTAGTTTAAATGCAATTGATTTAAGAAGTGGTGAAATAAAATGGAAGGTTCCATTGGGTGAATATGAGGAATTAACAAAACTAGGGTATCCCAAAACAGGCACTGAAAATTATGGTGGAGCATTAGCTACAAGAGGAAATATAGTTTTTGCTAGCGGATCTTTAGACCGAAAGTTAAGGGCTTATTCAAGCAAAAATGGTAAGGTGTTATGGGAGCATTTGTTGCCAAATCATTCCTTTGTTGCTCCATCAACATATATTAGAGATAATGAACAATATTTGATTGTTATTGCTACAGGTGGAGGTGTATTAAAGAAAAAATACCCTAAATATGTTACATCAGGGGATACATATATTGCTTATAAATTGAAACAAAAATGAAAAAAAAGATTGCTATAGTAACTGGCGCAGACAAAAAATATTTTTCATATTTAAAAAACTTAGTTTTGTCCTTAAAAAAATCAAAAACCTTAGAATTATGTGATCTATGTATTTTATTAGTAGATGAAGATAATAAATATTTAAGTGAAATTGATAGTTTAATAAATAAAAAAAAAAGGGTTTCATTTAGCCCAAGACTATTTTTTGATGATAAAAAAAATTGGTATAAGCTCCTTACAGAAAGGCCTTTTTTAAAAGACCATTTCCCTGGTTATGAAAAATACATTTGGCTTGATGCAGATACAGAAGTTTTAAATATTCAAGGTATAAAGAATTTGATAGAGGCAACAGATTTAAAAGATTTAGCAATTTCACCAGAAATGAATGAGTCATATGTTTTTAAAAATACAAAGTTTGGAATAAAAAAAATTTTTTCATCTTTTTATAAAATTTCGGGATGGTCATTTAAAAATTATAAACGATATTTCAGTAAAGATTTAGGAGAAGATTTATTTTTTAAACCTTTGTTTAACAATGGAGTTTTTTGTATGAGGTCAGACTCGATATTTTGGGAATTATGGAAAAATGAGTATCAGGGTGCTTTAAATAAAGCTAAAACAAGTTATGGTATAAAAACTGATCAATTGTCATTAAATAAATTAATTTACGAAAATTTTGAAAAAACTTCTATACTAGATTCAACTAATAACTGGTTAATTTTTAAATCGGAACCAACAATTAAAGATGGTGATAATTTTTATACGCCATCATACCCAAGACGAATAATAAATATATTTCATTATACGAACTATAAATCAAATGAAAGTTTTAATTGTTTAGAGAATGAAACGCAAAGACAAATTCAGATTTTAAAATAAACATATGAAAATCAACCAAGATGAAAAAAAGAAAATTGTCGAAAAACAAAATTTATCATATAGAAAAAAAGTAAGTAAAAATAATAAAAATTTTTTTAAAAGTATACTCAAAGAAATTATAACTTCAGGAAAAAAATTTTATTGGAAAAGTTTTTTCAATATTTCTTATCTATATAAGTCTTTGTTATTTTTAATTCTAAAAAAAAAAATTGTAACAAATAAAATTTCACTTTTAATTCCTACTAGAGAAAGAGTTTTAAAATTTGACAGATTTATTTCAAGTGTAATTAAAAATACCCAAAATATTAGTAGATGCGAAATTTTGGTCCTAATTGATATTGATGATCCTGAAAAAGATAAATATTTTGAATTAATAGATAAGTTAAAAGAAAAAATAAATATAAAAATATTTAATGAAACTTTGAGTACTCATGCCAAAAGAAACAATTTTTTAGCAAAACAGAGTTCAGGACAAATTTTGTTTCCTGTGAACGATGATATGATATTTGTTACTAAAAGTTGGGATTATTTATTAGATATAGAATTTTCCAAAAATCTAAAAAATAAACCATTTTGTGTATGGGTAAATTCTGGGAACAAATACCCATATTTATTTTGTCATTTTCCAATAATTAACAGATCATGGTATGAGACTTTAGGCTATGTAGGTTGTGAATTATTTCACTTTTGGTATTTAGATACTTGGATATGTGATTTAGCTAAAAGATCAAAACAATTCATTTATGCTAGTAAAATTAGATTTAAAGAATTTAATGCTCAAGCGAATATTGATGAATTCGATAATACTTACCTAAGAAATATTGCTGATAATAAGTTAGAAAAAGATATCGAAATATGGGAAAAATCAATTTATCAAAGAATTGATGAGGCAAATAAACTAAAAAATTAATATGATTTCTTCAGTAATAGGTCTTGGTAAGTTGGGCTTCCCTTTTGCACTATTTTTAGCTTCTAAAAAACAGAAGGTTATTTGTTATGATAGTAACAAAAAAATTTTAAATGATATATCTAATTTAAAGTCTCCATATATTGAACCTAATACTTCAAATTATTTAAAAAAGTATTCTAAGAATATTCATATTTGTAAGGACTTAGATTATTTAATTAATAAAAGTCAAATTTCTCATTTGGTTTTACCTACACCAAGTTTAAAAAATAATTCATTCTCAAATTCTTTTATATTGAGAGTACTTGATAAAATAGGTTCTTCTCTTTTAAAAAAAAAAAATAAAAAACATATAATCAATATTACAAGTACTGTAATGCCGGGATCTTGTAATATATTTAGTAAATTTCTCTCAAATAAAGGATTAAATATAAATAAAGATTTTTTAATTACATATAATCCACATTTTATTGCTCAAGGTACTACAATTAAAAATTTAGAAAACCCAGATTTTGTTTTAATCGGTAGTGATTGTAAAGACGGTAAAAAATTAATTTCTTACTATGAAAAAATTTACAAAAAAAAAATTAAAATTTCATATTTAAATTCTACAGAGGCAGAGATAGCCAAAATTTCAGTTAATTCTTACATTACCACAAAAATTACATTTTCAAATTTTATTTCTGAAATTTGTCAAAATACAAAAAATGTTGATGCAAATAAGGTTTTGAAAACCATTGGAGAAGATCACAGAATTGGTCATGATTATTTGGGCATTGGAACAAAATATTCTGGCCCTTGTTTTCCAAGAGATAACAAAGCATTAAATTATTTTGTTAATGGTAAATCAAAGTATTCACTTCCTAAATATATTGATAAAATTAACAACCAACAAACTAATAGACTCATTGAGATGATAAATAAATCTTTAAAACTTAAATATCTAAAAAAAATTGGTATATTTGGGTTAACTTATAAAGATAAAACTACTATAATAAAAGATAGTCAGTCATATGACTTGATAATTGAATTAAGAAAAAGATATAAGAAAAAAATAAATGTTTTTGATAAAAATGTAAAACCGAGTCAAAATTTTATATCAAAGTATAAATTATTATATTTTGAAAATATAAATTTGTTCGTAAAAAAATCAGATTTATTAATTGTAATGTATCCAAACAAGGAAATAGAAAAAAAAATAACAAAATCAAAAAAAAAATTAGTTATTGACTGTTGGAATTTGATTGATCCAAAAAAAACACGCTCAAAAGTAATTAAATTGGGTAATTATTATTAATTTTTGGAGAGGTGGCCGAGTGGTTGAAGGCGCACGCTTGGAAAGCGTGTATAGGGGAAACTCTATCATGGGTTCGAATCCCATTCTCTCCGCCATTTTCTCTCAAAATTATTACAAATTTTAAAAATAAAAATTATTTATAAAATCTGATCAAAATTCCGCTTAAATACTCACTTATTTAAGTTTATTTTGTAAAGAGATTTTATTTAAGATATCAAAAATGGTATAAAAGAATACTTCCTAAAAAAAATTAATGATAAAAAATAATAATAACAATTACCAGGCAGACTCAATTAAAGTATTAAAAGGTCTTGAGGCTGTTAGAAAAAGGCCTGGCATGTATATTGGTGATACCGATGATGGTACTGGTCTCCACCATATGGTCTATGAAGTTGTTGATAATTCGATTGATGAAGCATTAGCAGGTTATTGTAAAAAAATCGAAGTAAGTATAAATTCTGATGAGTCTATCACGGTACAGGATGACGGTAGAGGTATACCAGTAGACATTCATAAAGAAGAAAAAAAATCTGCTGCTGAGGTAATAATGACCCAACTACATGCTGGAGGAAAATTTGACCATGAGTCTTATAAAGTCTCAGGTGGTTTGCATGGTGTGGGGGTTTCAGTTGTAAATGCACTTTCCCAAAAATTAGAACTATTCATCGAAAGAGATGGAAAAAAATACTTTGTAGAATTTAAAAATGGGGAAACTAAAACTCCTTTAAAAATAATTGGAAAGTCGAAAAATACGGGAACAAAAATTAATTTTCTCCCCTCAAAGAATATATTCTCATCGACAAAATTTAGTTTTCTTATAATTCAAAAAAGAATGCGTGAGCTAGCTTTCCTAAATAAAGGAATTAAAATCATATTAAATGATTTAACTCAAAAAAAAACAAAAACTCATGAATTTAAATTTGAAGGGGGAATAAATGAATTTGTAGAATTTCTAGATGAGAAAAGAGAAAAATTAAAAAACAAAAATGAAAATGATTTATTTAAAAAGCCAATTTATATTGATGGAATAAAAAATAATATAGACGTACAGTGTTCTTTAAAATGGAATGCTGGATACAATGAAGATGTTTATCCATATACAAACAATATCTACCAAAAAGATGGTGGGACTCATCTTTTGGGTTTTAGAAGTGCTTTAACTAGAGTTGTTAATAAATATGCTTCAGAGCAAAACTTATTAAAGAAAAGCAAAGTTGTATTGTCAGGTGATGATGTCAAAGAAGGATTGACATGTGTTTTATCTGTTAAAATTCCCGATCCTAAATTTTCTTCTCAAACAAAAGACAAACTAGTTTCTTCGGAAGTAAGAAATATTGTTGAAGGTATTGTAAACGAGAAATTGTCAATTTGGTTTGATCAAAACCCTTCAGTTTCAAAAATAATTTTAACAAAAATTATTCAAGCAGCAGTAGCCAGAGATGTTGCCAAAAAAGCTAGAGAAAATGTAAGAAGAAAAGGAGCACTAGAATTAACTGGGCTACCTGGAAAACTAGCAGATTGTCAAAATTCCAAGCAAGATGGAACTGAGTTATTTATAGTCGAGGGAGATTCTGCCGGTGGATCTGCAAAACAAGGCAGAAATAGAGAATATCAAGCAGTATTACCTTTAAGAGGAAAAATTTTAAATACTTTTACTGAAATAAATGGAAGTAAAAAAAGTAGAAATCATAGTGATTTGAGAACTAAATCATTATCAAAAATGATTTCTTCAAACGAAATAGTTACTTTAATAAACGCACTTGGATTAGATCCAAAAACTGAAGAAATAGATCTTGATGATTTAAGATATGGAAAAATAATAATCATGACAGATGCAGATGTTGACGGATCACATATTAGAGCCTTACTATTAACTTTTTTTAATAATATTCCTTTTAACAAGCTTATAGAAAAAGGTCATGTATATTTAGCTCAACCACCTCTTTTTAAAATTAATAAAGGATCAAAAGGTATTTATATAAAAGATGAAAAAGATCTCGAAAATTATATTGTAAATAATTCAAAAGAACTAAAAAAAATAAAAAAGAGTTCAAAGGAATTTGAAAAACTTATTCAATTAGAAAAATCTAAACTAAATATTCAGAGGTTTAAAGGATTGGGTGAAATGAATCCTGAGGAATTGTGGAATACGACACTCAATCCAGAAACTAGAAATCTCCTTCAAGTTCAATACTCAAAAAATTTACAAAAAGATCAAAATTTAATCCAAACTTTAATGGGTAACGATGTTGCTTCTAGAAAAGATTTTATTGTAGATAATGCTATTAATGTAGTAAATCTAGATATCTAATTAATGGCGATAAGTAACAGTTCCAAATCATCTCACTTGAATAAAGTAACTTATGTTAATTTAAGGTGGATAGGTATAATTGGGCAATTTATAACTATAAATACTGTTGCATTTATTTTTGAATTTAAATTTTATTTTATAATTGCAAATTTTGTAGTTCTACTAGGTGCCTTAAGTAATATTATATTATTTTATTTCTTTAAAAAAAATCAACTTCAAGAAAAAATATCTTTAATGTTTTTAACAATCGATATTTTACAACTAAGTATATTACTTTATTTGACAGGAGGAACTATTAATCCATTCTCAATATTTTTAATAATCCCAAGTATTTTTGCATCTAATAGTCTAAGTATTAAAACAAATATTTTACTTATATTTCTTACTATTTGTTCAATTATTTTCCTTACTTTTTTTCATTTTGAATTGCCCGCTCCATTAAATGAATATGTTTTTAGCAATTATTATTATTTTTCTGTACCTATTGCTCTAATTATCGCATTGATTTTTTTAAGTTTTTTTGCGCTTACATTTGGTAATGAGTCAAAAGTTAGAAAAGAAGCATTAGATAAAATACAAGAAGTCATTTCTAAAGAACATGAATTAGTATCTTTAGGTGGACAAGCCGCCGCTGCCGCTCACTCACTGGGTACTCCTTTATCTACGATAAAGATAATTTCTCAAGACTTATATAACAATTTTAAAAATAATAATGACGTTAAAAAAGATATTGAATTACTTGTAAGTCAAGTTGATAGATGTAATGAAATTTTAAAAAAGCTATCTTTAAATCCTATTGTGGAGGATGATTTTATAGATAAAAATATAAGCTTACAAAACTATGTTAAGGAAATCGTTAATTCTTTTAAAGAAATATCTGAAAAGAATTTTATTATTAATATTGAACAAGACTATAATTCATTCGAAATATCAAAATCAATTGAAATTGTATACGGTATAAGAAATTTTATTGGAAATGCTAACAAGTTCTCAAAAAAAAATATATATATTTCAATCACTAGTGATAGTGAAAATTCATCAATATCAATAGAAGATGATGGATCAGGATTTCCAAAAGATATTTTAACAAAGATCGGTGAACCATATATTAAATCTTTTCAATCTAAAAATAAATCTAGAGCAGGATTGGGTTTAGGAATATTTATTGGCAAAACCTTGTTAGAAAAAAACAAAGCTAAACTTTTAATTAGAAATTCTGAGACTAGAGGTGGTGCTGAAATTAAAATTGAGTGGTCTAATAAAGATTTAAAAAGTTTTTAGTGAAGTTTTTTATTTTCAAATAGTCCACTTAACTGGTCTATCATAACATCACCTAACTCTTGCACATCTGAGATTTTAATAGCTTTTGTATAATATCTTGATACATCATGCCCGATACCTATTGCTAAAATCTCAATTTCACTTTTGGTTTCTATGAATTTAACAATTTTTTTTAAATTTTTTTCCAAAAAATCCCCAGAATTTACTGATAAAGTTGAATCATCCACAGGTGCACCATCTGAAATAACCATAAGTATTTTTCTTTCTTCTTTTCTTTTTTTTAGTCTATTAAATGCCCAAGTAATGGCTTCTCCATCTATATTTTCTTTCAGCAAACCTTCTTTTAGCATTAAACCTAAATTCTTTTTTGATTGTCTCCAATGAGAATCAGCGCTCTTATAAATAATATGTCTAAGATCATTAAGTCTTCCAGGATTTTTCATTTTTCCTAATTTATTCCATTCTTGCCGACTTTTTCCTCCTTTCCAATTTTTTGTAGTAAATCCAAGTATCTCTACTTTAACTGAGCATCTTTCCAAAGTTCTTGATAAAATATCAGCACAAATTGCAGCTATTGTTATTGGTCTTCCTCTCATTGATCCAGAGTTATCAATCAATAATGTCACTATTGTATCTTTAAAATCTAAATCTTTTTCTTTTTTAAATGATAAGGAATTGTAAGGATCAATGATAATTCTTGGCAACTTTGAGCTATCTAATAATCCCTCTTCAAGATCAAATTCCCATGATCGATTTTGTTTAGCCATTAACTGTCTTTGCAATTTATTTGCTAATTTAGTAATTAAATCTTGAAAGCTAGTGAGTTGCTGGTCCAAATTTTTTCTTAGTTTTAAAATTTCCTCTGCAGTTTCTAAATTCTCTGCTTTGGCGACTTCATCAAACTCTGTTGTAAATACTTTATACTCTTTATCGCTTATACCTAAATTCTTTTTTTGGATTATGTTTTCCGATTCCATTTCTTCGTTATTTTCGTTAGCAAGTTGGTCGTCAAGTCTAAATTCATTTACATCATCCTCGCTGTCCATACCTTGAGATATATTTTCATCCTCACTTGTCTTACTAGATTGTTCATTTTCTTTATCTTCATTGTTATTTGGATTGTTTTGATCTTGTGTGTCATCTTTTTCATCATTTTCTTTTTCGGTAGTGTCATCATTTTCAAATATATCCATACTTTCTAAAATCTCTGAAAATTTATTATTATAAATTTCTTGATTTTCTAAATTTGCTTTTAAAAAACTTAAATGTTTTTCTATTGACTTATTGAAATCATTTTCCCAAAATTGAAGAATTTCTTTATTCCCAGGACTTAGTTGCACATCAAAAAATTTATTTGTCATATAAATTTCAAAAGCATCTATTATATTAGTATCTTCTTTTTTCTTAATTTTTGTTTGTTCAAGTGATTGAAGTCTATATTTGTAATTATCTTTGAAATTCTTTGAAATACCCTTTAGCATTTCCGAACCTAACAACTCATATCTTACTTTTTCTGCTAAATGATAAAGTGTTCTACAAGATGGATTTTTTGGACTATTTTTGTTTAGTAATTTTCTATTTGAAAATCTTCTTTTTAAAGCTTCAGAGTCCGTTTCGGCTCTTAGTTTTTTAAATTGATTCTTGTCAGAAATATTATCAATTTCACCAACACTGAAATCTTTTTCACCTTTTTTCTTATTTTTATCTACTTGATAATCATCTGAAATAACTCTGTAGGTTGATTGTAGCGCTTGTTTAAATTTTTCTTTAATACTATCTTCTTTGTTCATTAAACTTGAATATTGATCATTGATTCTGGAAGTTCTTCACCAAAACATCTTTGATAATATTCAGCAATAGTATTTTTTTCAGCATCGTCACATTTATTTAAAAATGTAACTCTAAATGCATATCCTATATCTTTGAAAATTTCTGAATTTTCGGCCCAATGCAGAACTGTCCTTGGACTCATTACTGTTGATATATCACCAGCCATAAAACCTTTTCTAGTTAATGAGGCAACTTTTATCATATTTGATACTTGATCTTTTCCTTTAGAGTTATTTAAATTTTTATTTTTTCCTAATATTATTTCCATTTCCTTTTCTAAGCTAAGGTAGTTAAGTGTGGATACAATATTCCATCTATCCATCTGTCCTTGGTTTATCTGCTGAGTTCCATGATATAATCCTGTTGTATCACCCAGACCCACAGTATTTGTTGTTGCAAAAAGTCTGAAAAATTTATTTTGTTTAATGACTTTATTTTTATCTAATAATGTAAAACTTCCCTCAGACTCAAGCACTCTTTGAATTACAAACATTACATCTGGTCTTCCAGCGTCGTACTCATCAAAAACTAAAGCCACGGGATTTTGAATTGACCAAGGAAGTATACCTTCTTTAAATTCAGTTACCTGTTTACCATCTTTTATAACTATTGAGTCTTTTCCAATTAAATCAATTCTACTTACATGACTGTCAAGATTAATTCTTATACAAGGCCAGTTTAATCTAGCAGCTATCTGTTCTATATGGGTTGATTTTCCAGTACCATGATATCCTTGAATTAAAACTCTTTTATTAAAAGAGAAACCTGACAAAATAGCTAGTGTTGTATCTTTATCAAACTTATAAGTTTTATCTATTTCAGGCACATACTCACTTGATTTAGAAAATGCATCTACTTCCATATCACTTTCAATTCCAAAAGTTTGTTTAATTGATAATTTAATATCCGGAGTATAGTTAATATTTGGTGTCAATTTTTTCCTTATATGTATTTTTTAATTGAGTGTAGGCCAAAGTAATTATTTTTAGCTTGTCTTCAAATTTTTTATTACCAGCATTCATATCAGGGTGAAATTTTTTGACAAGTTTTTTAAATTTTTCTTGTACTTTCTCCCATTTTAATCCAACGCTTATTCCTAATATATTAAAGGCTTTTATATCATTATTGTTAAATTTAAACCTATTCATGTTATTAAAATCATTATTGAATTTAAATTTATCCATTTCGTCTTTAAGAGCATTACTCCATAAAACTTTAAAAAAATTGTCAGAGGAACTGAAACTTTGAGTTGGTTTGTGCCAAGTCATGTCCGAACGTAAAAATTCAACTATTTGTTGATCACTCATGCCTGTGAAATAGTTCCAGTTTTTATTAAATTCTTTCACATGATTTAAACATAGTAATCTATAATTTTTACTATTATCCCTTTCTTTAGGGGCTTTATATAAGCCTTCAGCAGTACAATTATTCCAATCACAAATATTTTTCATAGTATATAATACTTTAAAATATGGATATTAATCAACTTATCAAAATTATAGAAAAAAAAATTTTGTCGCAGAGTTGTATTACAAAAGTCATGATTGAGGATAAGACATTTCTTCATAAAAATCATCAAACAAATCAAAAAGGGAAATTTCATATTTCACTTTTGATTGAGTCAGAAGAATTAAAAGAAAAAAATAAATTATATTCAACAAGATTTATTTACAAAATTTTAGATGATGAATTAAAAAATTATATTCATTCTTTACAAATAAAATTATTATAAATTGTTAAAAATATATCTCTTCAAAACCAAAGGATTGGCCTGAAAGTCTATTTTTATTTTGCCAAAATTTTTAATTAGTATTAAATTAATTCTATCAGAATTGTTCTTTTTATCACTTTTCATAAAATTTAAAATCATATTGGTATCCTTTTTTTTAAAAAAACTATTAATTTTTATTTTCATACCAATTCTATTTATATGATTAATGATAATATTTAATTTTTCTTTTGATAGCATTTTATTTTTATAACTAAATTCTGCTGCACTTTTAATACCTAAAATTACAGCTTCTCCATGATTTAATTTTTGAGAAAAACCCAAAGTAGATTCATAGGCATGGGCAAATGTATGACCTAAATTTAACACTTTCCTAAAATCTTTTTCATCCACATCTTTTTCCACTACGATTTTTTTTAAATTACAAGCTTTTAAAATAGATCTTTCAATGAAAGGTGATTTTAATTTTAAAATTTTTTCTAAGTTTTTATCTAGATATAAAAAATTTTTATAACTATCTATTATACTACTTTTTAATATTTCGGCGTATCCACAAATAATTTCTCTCTCAGGTAAAGAACTAAGAATATTTATATCAGATACAACTAAATCTGGTTGATAAAAACTACCAACTAGATTTTTTCCAAATTTATTATTTATTCCTGTTTTTCCACCTATTGATGAGTCTACTTGTGAAAGTAAAGTTGTTGGAATATTTATAAATTTTATTCCTCTTTTAAAAGTACTTGATGCAAATCCAACTATATCTCCAATTATTCCTCCACCAAAAGAAATAACACAATCTGATCTATTAAATCTTTTTTCAAACAAAACTTTGTGAATTTTTTCAATTGATTGATAATTTTTATTTTTTTCTGATGATATTAACTCTATTTTGAATATTTTTTTAGATTTGAGTTTCTTAAATAATGTTTTTTTAAACGCATATGGAATATTTTTATCAGCAACAATTAAGCATTTTTTGAATGTAATATTACTATCACTTAAAATTTTATCTATTTTGTTTAATAAGTTTCTTCCAACTAGAATTGAGTAGTTTTTTGTATTTGTTTTTATTCTTATTTTATTTATTCTCATAAATATCTAATATCTTATTTATAATTTGAACTTTGTCTAATTTATCACAATTTATTTTATAGTTAGATAATTCGTAAATTTTTGATCTTTCTTTAATTAAATTATTTATTTTATCTTTCGTGAGGTTTATCACTATTGGTCTTTTTTTACTTTTGTATATTCTTTTAATAATTGTTTCGTTTTTCCAATTAAGCCAAAAAGATAAACATTTTTTTTGACATAATTTTCTTATCGATGAATTGATAAACCCACCACCACCTAGAGAAATTATGTTATTTTGAGATTTAAGGTATTGTAAAGAAATTTTTTCTTCAATTTTTCTAAAATAACTTTCTCCATTTCTTTTAAAAATATCTGAAATAGATAATGACTCAGCTTCCTCAATCTTTTGATCAATATCAATAAAATCAATATTTAATTTCTTTGATAAAATTTTACCAATTGAGGATTTTCCAGATCCCATCATCCCAATTAATACAATGTTTTTTTTTGATTTCATGAGTTTCTATATTGAAAAAACACAAATATGTCTTATTTTGAAATTATTAAATTATATGCAATTTACAAAAAATACAAGTAAAGGCAAACTGTTAAGCTTGGGCTTTGTTTTGAAAATTTTAATTGCAATTTTTATAATTATATTTAGCTTTATTTTAATCAATCGGATCAATTTGCCTGCACCAGTTAAACAAATTGAGAAAATCTTACCAAATGAAAATTTTAAAACAATTAAGTAAGATTTTAACTTTAACATTTTTTGTTTTATTAGTTCAATCTGCTAAGGCCCAGGAAATAAAAGAGATTTGGTCTGAGATAGAAAAAAAAGATATCTCCAATATTGAGTCAATAAAAAATGAGGATAGCACAATTGTTGTAAATCAACTTGAAGGCGTCAAAGTAAAACTTTCAGATGAAAATATTCTTGTAGATCAAAATTTAGATAATTCTAATAGTTTGTTGTCTGGATTATTTGACCCTGATGACAACGATTTGAAACTTGATATGTGGTCAAAAACAGATGGAGCAGAAATTAAAAAGCAGCTTGAAAAAATACAGTCTAAAAATTTGTCCAGTTTTTCTGAGAGATTAATGGACGTAGCATTATTAACAAACTCGTATATTCCAAATCAAAATTTTTCGCAGGATGAATTTGAAAGCTATACACTTGATCATCTAATTAAAAAAAAAGATTTTAATTTAGTTGAGCAATTCATAAAAAAAAATTCATCAATCAAAGATAAAGAAAGACTTATAAAACATATAGCTGATTATTATTTGTCATTAAACAGAATAGAAAATTCATGTTCAGCCATTAACAGTTTAAATTTAATAACAGAGGAATATTTATCGTATTATAAAATTTACTGTTTAATTATTCAGGATAAAAAAAATGAGGCTCAGTTGTTGTTTGATCTTAACTCCGAGATAGATAATTTGGATGATTTTTTCGTCAAAAAGTTTGAGGTATTAATGGGATACGAGGATAGTAATTATATTTTATCTGATGAAAATATTCTCTATTTTCACTTATCTCACAAAACTGATAAAAAATTAATATATTATCCATCAGTAGAATCCAAAGAATTTATTTGGAAATATTTATCTAGCTCAAATTTACTTAAAAATTTAAATGATTTTAATCTTAGTGATATCGAACAGGTGAAGTTTGTAGAGAAAGCAACCAGTGAAGGTATTTTTGAAGAAAGAGATTTATTGAATTTGTACAAAAAATTTCAATTTGAGATTGATGACTTGATCAATTATGAGAAAGCATACAAAAATTTACCTGATTATGAAGGAAGAGCTCTACTATATCAGAGGTTTCTTCTTACAGATAATACAGAAAAAAAACTTTTATTGTTATCAAAATTGAATAAATCTTTTGAAAAATCAAATTTCAAAAAATCATTTGATGATGAGCTGTCTAAATTATTAAAAAAAATGAATGAAGATGAAATTTCTCCAAAATTCTCTTCTTTTTATAAAAATAACTTAGTAACTGATGCAAACAAAAAAAATAAAATTAAGTTTAACGATGAAGTTTTTCATCAATCGAGAGTGTTAAATTATTTTTTGAATAAGCAAAGCTTACCTAAAACACAAAAATTAACTGACAATTTGTTATCAAAGATAAAAAAAGATAAAAAATATTCTTTTGACTTTAAAGATATTGTATTGTTGCAATCACTAAAATCAGATGGAATTCAAATAGGTGAAATTGATGCACTGTCTCAATACATATCCGAATTAAATCCTGAATTTGATAAAATGATAGTTAATAATGAGTCAGGTATGATATTATTAAAAGTAGTTGAAATTATTGGTGAAAAAGAGCTAGATGAACTAAATAATAGAACATTGAATCTAATAGTCGAAATTATGAATAGAGCAAAATTAATTAGTTTGAGAAATGAACTATTGTTGGAAATTCTACCGTTAAAAGTTTAAAATACCTCATTAATCATGACAATAAAAACCATTATAACAGAACCAAACGAGATTTTAAGACAAGTTTCAAAACCAGTAGCAAATGTGGGCAATGATGAAAGAAAGCTAATGGATGATATGTTGGAAACAATGTATGCAGCTAATGGTATTGGTTTGGCAGCAATTCAAATAGGAATTCCTAAAAGAATTATAGTTATGGATATTTTAAAAGATGGAAAGAAAAATCCAATGTTTTTTGTTAATCCAATAATAAAAAATAAAGACAAAGAAAAAACAACATATGAGGAAGGATGTTTGTCAGTTCCTAATTATTTTGCTGAAGTTGATAGACCAAAATATTGTGAGGTAGAATATTTAGATTATAATGGGGAAAATAAAATTTTAAATGCTTATGGACTTCTTGCAACTTGTATACAACATGAAATGGATCATCTTGAAGGAATACTTTTCATAGATTATTTATCTAAATTAAAAAAAACAATGATTGTCAAAAAATTATCAAAGAAAAAAAGTAATCCTGATCGTATTATTGTTTAATGAGCAAAAAAATTGCTTTTATGGGTACACCCAATATTTCGGGTCAAATATTGAAATCACTGTACCAAAATGGTTTTAATATTGAAATTGTATATACCCAACCACCTGTCCCATCAAATAGGGGACATAAACTAAATAAATCTCCTGTTCATATCATGGCTGAAATATTGAATATTCCAGTTAGAACTCCAGTAAAATTAGATAATATTGAGGAAAAAAAATTTCTCAAAAGTAAAAATATTGATTTAGGTATTGTTGTTGCGTACGGCCAAATTCTTAAAAAAGATATCTTAGCACTGCCAAAATTTGGATGGATAAACATTCATTATTCACTTCTACCAAAATTGCGAGGTGCAGCTCCAATCCAAAGATCCATTATGAATAATGAGAATTTAACAGGAATTTCAATTATGAAGATGGATGAGGGTTTAGACACAGGTCCAGTTTGCAATCAATACCCAATAAACATATTAGATAACGAAAATAGTGAGGATTTGTCTAAAAGATTGAGTAATTTGGCTTCTGAAAAGATTTTAGAAAATATTGACAATATTTTAGAAAATAGAGCTGTATTTAAAGATCAAGATCATAGTAAATCTTCATATGCAAAAAAAATCAAAAAAGAAGAAGGAAAAATAATTTGGCAAGAAAATAATAAAAAGATTATAGGAAAAATAAATGGCTTATATCCTAGTCCAGGTGGATGGTTTGAGTTTCAAGGAGAGAGATATAAAATTCATAAAGCTGAATTATCAATTAACACTGGAAAATCAGGTTACGTTTTGTCGGATAATTTAGAAATTGGTTGTGGTGAAAATTCTATTAAAATTATTGAAATTCAAAGACAAGGAAAAAAAGTCCAAAAAACTGGGGAGTTTTTGCTCGGTAGTCAAATTAAGAAGGGTACCAATTTGAATTAGATATGTTTCGTTATCAAATTTTAATTGAGTATGTCGGTAGCTCTTTTATAGGATGGCAAGTTCAAAAAAAAGGTAAAACCATTCAAGGATTAATTCAAAAAAAGATTTCAAAACTTCTAGATGAAAAAATAATTGTTACTGGTTCTGGAAGAACAGACGCTGGTGTTCATGCTATTGAACAATCTGCACATTTCGATTGTAGGAATAAAATTAAAAATTTAAAAAAGTTTTTATATTCTATTAATTATTTTCTAAATAAAAATGAAGTAGCTATTTTGAAAATTAAAAAACAAAGTTTAAATTTTCACGCACGCTTTTCAGCAAAAGAAAGAGTGTATAAGTATATTATTTATAATCAATCAACCAAGCCTATTATTCAAAATAATCGAGGATGGTTTATTATAAAAAAACTTGATTTTGAAAGTATGAAAATGGCAGCAAAAAAATTAATTGGAACTCATGATTTTTCATCATTTAGAGCTTCAGGATGTAATTCGAAAAGTCCTATTAAATTAATGAAATTGGTAAAAATAAAAAAATTAAAAAGTAAAATTGAATTGGAATTTAGATCACAATCATTCTTAAAACAGCAAGTAAGGTCGATGGTAGGTTGTTTAAAATTTATAGGAGAAAAAAAATGGTCTATTAAAAAATTTGTGAATGTTATAAAGTCAAAGGATCGAAAACTATGTGCGCCTCCTGCACCTGCTGAGGGATTGTATTTAGTAAAAGTTAAATACTAATTTTTTTATTACTCATTGCGAATTTTTTGTTAATTCTCCACCTAGACTCTGCTCTTACAATATAGCCACAACAATTTTTTGATTTACATTTACAAGGAAATTGCTTGTAATCTTTATCATAGCCAAAACCATAGTCACAAGTTAGTTCTTCTCCTTTTCTTATATTTTTTATTGCCTTAACCCATATCTTAAGTCCTTTACCATCATAATCGCAGTTATTTTCACAAGAGTGATTTATTAGTCCGGCTGTATTCCATGGAAAGTCTCCATCAAGATCATATTTTTTATTAACAGTAAATAAGTATATTGGTTTGCTATTATCGTATTTATCGGACTCTTCTGTCTGTTTTTTTGTAATTAATTTTCCTATATAATCTATTATCTTCTCACCCTCTTTTATATCTCGTGTAGCGTAAAGTCCTTTACCTTTTTTATCGATATCTGACTTTTTAATTTTGTATGGTTTCATATTTCTTTACTTATTATTTAGAAAAAATTTATCAATTAAATTCTATTAATGCATCAACATGTCGTTTAGTACTGTTTTGTAGTGCTCTTAAATCGTAGCCACCTTCAAGAATTGAAACTACTCTCCCTTTACAAAAAGACTTTGAATACTCTAATGTTCTTTTAGTAATTTTGTAAAAATCTTCTGAACTTAGCATAAGTTGTGCTAAAGGATCGTCAATATGCGCATCAAAACCGGCAGAAAACAATAGAAATTCTGGTTTAAATGTCTTTAATTTATTTAAAACGATTTCGTAGGCATTTAAATATTCTTCAGAGGTCGTCCCAGCTTTTAATGGAATATTTAACACATTATCAAAATTTCCCTTTTCTTTTTCCGACCCTGAACCTGGGTAGTATGGATATTGGTGAGTTGAAATATATAAAACTTTTTCGTTATCGTAGAAAATATCTTGTGTTCCATTACCATGGTGAACATCGAAATCAACTATAGCAATTTTGTCGTATTTATATTTTTCAATTAAATAGTTAGCACCAACAGCTACATTATTGTAAATACAAAATCCCATAGCCTTATTTTTTTCAGCATGATGACCAGGTGGTCTGACAGCACAAAATGCATTATTAAATTCTTTGTTTTCTACTCCATCTATTGCTGAAATTATTGAGCCCACTGCATCTTTTGTTGCATCTTTACTTCCAGGAGAAATGATTGTATCTCCGTCTAAAAATACTAAACCTTTTTTAGGAAATGACTTTTCTACTTGATTAACATAATCCTCAGAATGAGTTTTATTGATAAGGGATAAATTAAATTTTGCTGGTTTTTTCCATATAAGATTTTTGTCATCTATTTTTTTAAAATTCTCAATTACCGCAGTAACCCTATCAATTTTTTCTGGATGACCATCTCCAGTATCATGATTTTTATAGGTATCTGATATTATAAGGCCAGTCTTCACTTAAAATAATGTTTTAAAATATTTAAATATATTAAGCTTAATTTTTTCAAATCAGTCAATGAAACTGCTTCATCAACTTTATGCATTGTTTTTCCAACTAAGCCAAATTCTAAACATGGAGCAATTTTTCTTATAAATCTAGCATCTGAGGTGCCCCCAGTTGTTGACAGTTTTGGTTTTATTTTGGTTATTTCTTTTATAATTTTTTGTATCATAAAAGTCGTATGATTTGGCTTTGTGAGAAAAGCTTCTCCCGAAACAGCATAATCAATTTTATATTTGGATTTAGTTTTATTGCAGATTTTTTTCAAAATCTTTTCGATCTTATTTTTGATTGAATTTGAAGTATGCTTATTATTAAATCTTATATTAAATGTTGCATAAGCAATTCCAGGAATAACATTATCAGCGGTATTATGTATATTAATCTTTGTGATTTCCAGGTTTGTAGGCTGAAAATCTTTTGTACCTTTATCAAATTTTATATCTTTAAGTTCCTTTAGTATTTTTACAATGGTTGTAGAAGGGTTGTTTGCTCTATGAGGATAAGCTACATGCCCTTGTATACCGGTAATTGTTAATCGTCCAGTCACGCTACCTCTTCGCCCAATTTTTATCATTTCTCCCAATTTATTTGGATTTGTTGGCTCTCCAACTAAGCAGAAATTTATTTTTTCTTTTCTCTTTTTTAAGTAATCAACAACTTTTTTAGTTCCATTAATAGCAACACCTTCCTCGTCTCCTGTAATCAAAAGACTTACAGATCCCTTAAACCCTCTATTTTTCTGAGTAAAAATACTAACAGCAGACACAAATGCAGCAATTGAGCTTTTCATATCATTTGCTCCTCTACCAATTAAATGACCTTTCTTAATTGATGGTTTAAATGGGTTTACCGTCCAATCATTTAAATTTCCAGCAGGGACAACATCTAGATGTCCTGCATAACAAAAATTAGGACCTTTATTTCCCAATCTTGCATATAGGTTTTTTACTGGTTCACTTCCTTTTTCTTTAAACTCAAGAATTTTAGTTTTAAACCCAAGTTTTTTTAGCTTCCTTTCCAGAAATTTCATAACTCCTGCATCTTTAGGAGTTACAGTTGGAAATCTAATTAGCTCCTTTGCTAATTGTAATTCATTTATAATTGCCATTTAAATTATTCTCTCAAGAGATCGTTAATAGAAGTTTTTGATCTGGTTTTCTCATCAACTTGTTTAATTATTACTGCACAATACAGAGAGGGCGCAGATGAATTATTTTTATCTGGAAGTGAACCTGGAACCACAACTGAATAAGGAGGAATTTTTCCGTAAGTAATTTCACCAGTTTTTCTATTAATAATTTTTGTAGATTGTCCAATGTACATTCCCATACTTAGAACAGATCCTTCTCCTACAATTACACCCTCTACAACTTCAGACATTGCACCCAAAAAAACATTATCTTCTATAATTGTTGGAAGTGCTTGTGCAGGTTCTAATACACCACCCACACCTGATCCTGCAGAGATATGACAATTTTTTCCTATTTGGCTGCAGCTTCCTGCTCTTGCAAATGTATCAATCATTGTACCCTCATCAATATATGCGCCGATATTGACGTAGCATGGCATTAAAACTGCATTTTTGCCTACAAAACTTCCTTTCCTTACTGGAGAGTTAGGTACCATTCTAAAACCAGCTTTTTCATGATCTTCTTTTGTCCATCCTGCTGTTTTTCCTTTAAGTAAATGCGATTTATCATACCAACTACTGTAAGGACCATTTAAATTTTCCATAGGATACAATCTAAAACTCAACATGATTGCTTTTTTTAAATATTGATGAGTTACCCACACACCATTTATTTTCTCAGCCACCCTCGATTTACCACTATCTAAATCATCGATAACTTGATTTATTGTATCTTTAAGAGACTGTTCAGATGACGGGTTTACTTGATCTCTATTTTCCCAAGCATCATTTATAATATTTTCTATACTCATAATTTTAAGAGTTTTTTAATAACCTTATTTCTTTTAAAAATAAAGAGAGATTTTCTATTTTGTAGTCAATATATTCTTTGTTAGATTCCTTTTTTCCCCAATACTCGTTATTGATTAGCCAAACTGTTGTAGCCCCTCTTTCTTTACCAATTGACAAATTTTTTGCAATATCTTCAATATAAATCGTTTCTTTTGGATTAATATCAAATTTTTTAACCATTAAATCGAATGCTTTTGCGGCTGGTTTTGGATGATAATCAGCATCAACAATATCAAATACATCATCAAATAAGTCATCTATACCTAAGTGTGTAGTAATATTTTTAACATGTTCCTTGCTTCCATTAGTAAAAACAAATTTTCTTAAATCTAATTTTTTTATTTCTTCTCTTAAAACAATATCTTTCTCCATAAAAGATAGATCAATATCATGAACAAATTGTAAAAATTCTGTTGGGGGAATATCATGGTGTATCATTAATCCGTTCAGACTTGTGTTGTATTTGTGAAAATAATTGGTTTGTAGCTCTTTTGCTTTTTTTAAATCAATCTTTAATTTTTTTGAAATATACTTCGTCATTCTTTTGCTTACTTGACCAAATACTGCCTCTAGATCTTGATAAAGAACACCATCACAATCGAATAAGATATTTTTTATGTGTTTCATCTTCTTATTAATGTTCCTGCACCTTTATCTGAAAATAATTCGAACAAAATTGAATGTTTTTTTCTTCCATCTATGATTCCTACTCCTGTAACCCCGTTCATTACTGCATCAAGGCATGTATTCATTTTGGGTATCATCCCCTCTGTGATTATTTCATTATTTATCATTTCTAAAATTTCAGAAGAGTTTATCTCTTCGATAAGCTTTTTATCTTTATTTAAAACTCCTTCCACATTAGTCATCAATAATAATCTTCTACATTTTAAAGATTTTGCTATAGCTCCTGCAGCTGTATCTCCATTAATATTATATGTTTGATTATTTTTTCCCAGACCTAAAGGAGATATAATTGGTACTGCATTTGTTTTGATTATATCTTTTATTTTGTCTACATTTATTTTATTTGGAATACCAACAAATCCTAGTTCCTCTGCTTCTGGAATAACCTCTATAGCATTGTTTTTCTTTGTATTTAGAGAAACTGCATTTGCACCTTTTTCAACTAAAGAATTTACAATATCCTCATTAAAGTCGATAAGGACATTTTCAACTACGTTAATAATTTTTTCATCTGTAACTCGTAATCCTCTTATAAATTTTGATTGAATATTTGATTTATCTAATTCTCTTTTAATTCTGGGTCCACCTCCATGAACTATTATTATAGAAAGTCCCAATTTATTTAAAATACTAATATCTGAAATAAAATTATTAAAGATATTTCTATCAATAAAAACATTCCCCCCATATTTAATTACAATTAACTGATCTTTATATTTATCTATGTATTTTTTAAATTCATCGATTGTAGGACCATCCTTAGGTACAATTTTCTCTATTTCCATTTTTAAACTGTTTTGACAGTCGTTCTCTTAATGATGATGTACTGTTGAGCCATTGTTAATATGTTATTTATAGTCCAGTAAATGACTAGTCCAGCTGGGAAAGGAGCTAATATTACTGTTAAAAATAAAGGGAAAAACATAAATATTTTTGCTTGAACAGGATCAGGCGGTGTTGGATTTAGTTTTTGCTGCATCCACATTGAAACACCCATTAAACATGGCCAAACACCAATAAGTAAAAAAGAAGGAGGGTCCCATGGAATTAGACCAAACAAATTAAATATAGAAGTAGGATCTCTTTCACTTAAATCTTTTATCCAACCAAAAAACGGTTGATGTCTCATTTCAATAGTCACAAATAAAACCTTATAGATTGCAAAGAAGAATGGAATTTGTATGAAAATTGGAAGGCACCCGCTGATTGGATTAACTTTCTCTCTTTTGTACAATGCCATCATTTCTTGTTGAAGTTTCATTTTGTCCTCTTTATGTAACTCTTTTAGCCTTGTCATTTCTGGTTGGAGAACTTTCATTTTAGCCATTGATTTAAATGAGTAATTAGCAAGTGGAAAAAATACTAATCTAATACAAGCAGTAATCATAATAATTGCTATTCCAAAATTTCCAGCAAGATTAAAGAAATATTGAATTGCAAAAAATAAAGGTTTCACGATAAAGTAGAACCATCCCCAATCTATAGCTAAATCAAACTTGCTAATATTTTCAGTTTCAGCATAGCCATCAATAACGTTTACTTCTTTTGCCGCCACTATTGCTCTGATAGAATTAGTTTTTGTTTCATTAGCACCAATTTCAGTTGCATCTGTTTCTATAAAATTTGCTCTAAATTTATTTTTATAATCAAAATCAGACCTGAAACTCTTCCCATTTTCTGGGATAAGACTAGCAATCCAATATTTGTCAGTAATACCCAGCCACCCGGTATTCGCATTTATAGAGTATTTTTTTTCCTCAATATCATCATAATCTTCTTCAACTAATTGATCGTCAAAAACACCAATTAGACCCTCATGCAAAATATAAAAATTTGTTACATCTGGCGCGATGTTTCGTATGATTTGACCGTAAGGATAGAAATTATAAGTTTTATCAGAATTATTTTCTATGGTTTGTTTAATATCGAAAAGATATTGATTATCAATACTTATTTCTTTTATAAATTTGATATTCTGATTATTTTTCCAACTTAATTTTATCGACGAATTTGGAGTAAGTTTACTATTTCCTTCAATCTTCCATAATGTTTTTGAATTTGGTATATCAATATTTTTATTAGTTGTTGCCCATCCAGTTTCTACGTAGTATCCATTTTCAGATTGTTTAGGATTTAACAATACAACATTATCATCTCCATTTAGAGTGTTTGTGTAATTCTTAAAGGTCAAGTCATCAATAGACGAACCGAGCAATGAAATTGAACCTTTAATTTTATCATTTTCAAATAAAATTCTTTCATTCTCCTCCAAAGCTTCATCTCTTGAAATCTTAATTATTTTCTCATCTTGAGCTAATGTAGGTGCATCTGATGAAGAATTTTGACTTGAAATGTTTTTATCATTTGAGATATTTTTTTGATCCACGACAGGAGGAGCAAAAAATAAACTGTAAAGTATTATGACAGCTGCACTTAAAGATATAGCTGCAATTACGTTTTTTGTATCCATAAACTACTTTTTCTTTTTGATAGGATCAAATCCTTCGCCACCACCTAAAAATTTTACAGGGTGACAACTTAGAATTCTTTTGAGTCCGTTAATACTTCCTTTAAAAATTCCGTACTCTTTTAGACTTTCTATAAAATAATCTGAGCATGTCGGAAGATATCTACAGTTATTTCCTAAAAATGGGGATATTATAATTTGATATAATTTGATAGTTTTGATCATTAAATATTTTATAAGTTTATTCATTTTATCTTTTTTAAATCCTCAAGTGTTACCGTTTTTATTTTCTCATAAGGATCATTGTTAACAGATATTCTTGCAATTAATAAATAGCAATAATTTAGATTAATATTAATTGTTTTTAAAGCATCATTCATTATATTTCTTAATCTTCTTTTAATTCTATTTCTAATAACAGCATTTCCTAATTTTTTTTTGGCTACAAAGCTTATATTTAATCTGCTTGTATTTTTATCTGAAAGTTTTTTAAAGAAAATTGTTAAATACTTATTAGAAATTTTTTTTCCACCAAGAATTGACTTAAAGTCCTCATTTTTAGAAAGGCTAACAATCTTTTTTCTCATTAAGCGTTTGTTAATTTTTTTCTTCCTTTAGCCCTTCTTCTTTTTAATACTTTTCTTCCACCCTTGGTTTTTCTTTTAGCTCTAAAGCCAACAGCTTTTTTTCTTTTTCTATTACTTGGTTGATATGTACGTTTCATTGTTGTTAAATTAATGTTAAATTTCGGTAGTTATACAAATATATGTATATAAGTACAGTCATTTTTAATAAGTTAAAAAATCAATGAATAGAGAAAAAAAAATTAAAGTATTTTTAGGCTCTGCTTACATTTTGATAGTATTTGTTTTTTTATTGTTTTTTTTTAATAAATTTTCATTTCAGGATTTTTCTAGTTATGAACTAATAAGAGAAAATAGAAATGCTTTGGAAGAAATTAAAAATGGTAATATTTTTTTATCAAGTATTATTTTTTTATTAGGTACTATAGTATGGGTTCTTTTGTTGGGTTTTGGTTCACCTGTATTTTTAGTCGGTGGTTTTATTTTTGGAAAGTGGTTAGGAACTTTGCTTATAGTATTTGGATTATCAATTGGTGCAACACTTTTATATGTATTTGCTAATTACTTTTTAAAAGATTTAGTTGAGAAGAAATTTTCATCACGTTTTAGTAATTTGACTGAAAAATTTAAAAAGAATGAATTCATTTTTTTTCTAGTTTATAGGTTTATTGGTGGTATTCCTTTTTTTATTTCAAATATTTTACCAACAATTTTTAATGTTAAAGTTAGAAACTTTTTTTTAGGTTCAATAATTGGAATGACCCCACAATTATTTGTTGGAGCATCTCTTGGAGCTGGTTTGAATAAGATATTAGAAGAAAATTCTGAAGTTCCAACTTTTCTTGAACTAATTTTTACTCCAGATATTTATTTGCCAATTCTTGGTATTATAATTTTAGTTTCAATTGGATTTATATTTAAAAAAAAATTTTACACAAAATAAAACTGGTGCCCTCACCCAGAATTGAACTGGAAACTCATCCTTACCATGGATGTGTTATACCATTTAACTATAAGGGCAATATTTAACTCAAATTAGTGTATAAATTTAATTTTTTCAAATTATTGCCTTAATTTTTTTTTAAAATAAGTTATATCTTATTAAGGAAAATGTTATGGGAATTCACTACACATATGGAGCTAATAAAAATGCAAAGCTCATGGAAAAAAAAGCAAAAAGAGAAAAAAAACTTGCTGAGAAAAGAGCCAAGAAGCAAATCAAAACTGGACCAGTAAAAATAGAAGATGATAAAACAATTCCTATTGATCAAGTTATCACTCTAGATCATCTTACAAATCCTGACAAAAAATAAATTATGAGTTCAAAAAAAAACAATTTTAGCAAACTTGAACTTGCTTTAAGAAAAAATTTAAGAAAAAGAAAAGAATTCCAAAAAAAAACAAAGAAAAAAAATAAATAATGTCAGTTCAATCTGATAAGTGGATTATTCAAATGGCTAAAGATAATGATATGATTTCTCCATTTGAAGATAAACAAGTTCGAGGTGATAAAATATCATTTGGCGTATCATCGTATGGTTACGATGCAAGGGTCTCTGACGAATTTAAAATTTTCACTAATGTAAATTCTGAAATTGTAGATCCAAAAAATTTTAAATCATCTAATTTTATTACTAAAAACTCATCAGAGTGTATAATACCACCTAATTCTTTCGTGTTAGCAAGAACAGTAGAGTATTTCAAAATTCCAAAAAATGTTTTGGTAATTTGTTTAGGAAAATCTACCTATGCACGATGTGGAATAATAGTTAATGTTACGCCTCTTGAACCAGGATGGGAGGGTCATGTAACTTTAGAATTTTCAAACACAACCCCATTACCAGCAAAAATTTATGCTAATGAGGGTGTTGCACAATTTGTGTTTATCAAAGGAAATGAAGATCCATCAGTTTCATATGCAGATAGAAATGGCAAATATCAGGGCCAAAAGGGAGTTACACTTCCAAAAATATAATAATGGACAAATTTATTGTTAAAGGCCCTAATAAATTAAAGGGAGAGATTACAATTTCAGGTTCTAAAAATGCTGCTTTACCAATACTAGCATCAACAATTTTATTTGAAAAAGAAGTTGTAATTAAAAATTTACCAAGAGTGAAAGATATAGATACAATGATTAATCTTTTAAAATCCCTTGGGTCAATAATAAAATTTAGTAAAGATAAAAAAACTGTTAAAATAACAAAGAAAAAAAAACATAAATTTTTTGCCTCATATTCTCTTGTTAGAACAATGAGGGCTGGAATTTTAGTTTTAGGTGCCCTGATTGCTAAATATCAAAAATCTATTACTTCTTTGCCTGGAGGCTGCTTAATTGGAGCAAGACCTATAAATTATCATTTAAATGCACTTAAAAAACTTGGAATGAAGTATGAAATCAAAAAAGGTTACATACATGCAAATTCTAAAGGAAAACTAAAAGGCGCAAAAATTAGATTTTCAAAAATCAGTGTTGGGGCAACTGAAAATACAATTATAGCAGCATGCTTAGCGAATGGAATTACAATACTTAGAAATTGTGCAATTGAACCAGAAATAATTGATTTAATAAATTTTTTAAAGTCTGGTGGTGCTAAAATAAAATTTATTGGCAAGCGGACTTTGAGGATTGAGGGAGTAAAAATTTTAAAAAGTACTATTTACTCAGTTATGTCAGATAGGATAGAAACCGGAACTTTTTGTGTCGCAGCATGTTTGACTGGTGGTAATATAAAGATTAATAACTTTGATCCTAAAATTATAAAAGCAGAACTATCTTTACTGAAGAAGGTTGGAGCTAAAATTAAAACAAGTAAAAATCAAATCCATATACTAGGTCCGAAAAAAATTAAAAATATCACCAATTTGGTAACAAAAGAGTACCCAAATTTTCCAACAGATTTGCAAGCACAATTCATGGTTCTTTTATGTAAGGCAAAAGGAAAAAGCTCAATAACGGAGAGTATTTTTGAAAATAGATTCATGCATGTTGCTGAATTAAGAAGATTAGGTGCTGAAATTATAATTAAAAAAAATAAGGCTATAATTTTAGGTAGTACAAACTTCAAAGCTGCAGAACTAATGTCTAGTGATTTGAGAGCTTCAGTTGCATTAGTTTTAGCTGCTATGGTCGCGAAAGGATCATCTATAATAAATAGAATTTATCACCTTGATAGAGGATATGAAAATATAGAGAATAAATTAAGAAAAGTAGGCGTAAATATAAGACGGATTAGTTAATGGAAAATCAATACTTAAAAAAAATTATTGCACAATCTCCCGAGGATCTTAATGTCATTTCTGCTTGCTGTTCAGAAGGGAAAGTAAATATTAAAGATGTTAAATATTTAGCCTTAAATAAGATTTTTTTGATGTCTATATCAAGACACAGCAAAGAGGAAACAAATAAAAATAAGTTAATAAAAAGTATCATTAAATTTGAATTTATAAATTCCTCTAAATCTAAAAATATAGACCAAAAAGATCCTAATCTGTCATTAAAACTCTTAACTATTGATATATTTAAGAAAGAAGGGAATTTTGAAATAATTATGTTATTTTCAAAAAATAGAATTATAAATCTTTCTGCTGAAGTAATTGAAGTAACACTCGAGGATCAAAAATTAGAAAATGATAAAAGAAATTAATTGTAATAAAAAAAATTATTGGGAAAATTTTACAAAATTTCTAGATCGTAGAAGGTCTGCAAATAAATCGGTAAATAAAGATATATCCAAAATCCTCAGTGATATTAAGAAAAATAAAATTAAAGCACTTATAAAGTATGAAAAAAAATTTAGTAAAAATAGTCAAATTAAGCCAAGTATTAAAGACATAAATAATGCAATTAAATCTCTGGATCCTAAGATTAAAAAAGCCATTGATTTTGCATACAAAAGAATCCACAATTTTCATGTTTCACAGAAAACTAGAAATATTTTTTTTAAAGACAATTTAAATAATAAAATAGAATATAAATATGTACCAATCCAATCAGTAGGTATATATGTTCCTGCAAACTTACCATCCACATTGTTGATGAATGCTATTCCTGCAAAAATTGCGGGTGTTAAAAAAATCATACTAGCAAATCCAAAAAATAATGGAAAATTAAATCCTGCAGTTTTGTATGCTGCAAAAAAATTAGGGATTAATGAGATTTATACGATGGGTGGAGCGCAAGCTATTGGTAGCTTAACTTATATTCAAAAAGTAAACAAAATTGTTGGTCCAGGAAATATTTTTGTTGCTGGTGCTAAAAGGCAAGTTTTTGGAGATGTGGGTATTGAAGGGATGATTGCAGGTCCATCTGAAATAACAGTATTAGCAGATGCCAAAACTAATTTGAATGAAGTTACAACATCTATGATTGGTCAAGCAGAACATGATATAAATTCACAGTGTATTTTAATTACAAAGGACTCAAATTTAATTAAAAAATTTAAAAAAGATTTGAATTTAAAATTAAAAAAAATACCACGAAAAAGTATTGCTACTAGAAGTATAAAAAATAATGGACTCATTCTAAAAGCAAATAACGACAGGCAAATTATCAATGCAATTAACGAAATAGCTCCTGAACATTTAGAGATAAATGTAACTAACTACAAAAAATATAAAGATAAAATTTTTAATGCAGGAAGTATTTGTATAGGAAAGTATTCTCCTATGGCTTTAAGCGATTATGCTGTTGGTACAAACCACGTATTACCTACATATTCTTCAGCTAAATTTTCTTCAGGATTAAGTCTTAGTGATTTTTATAAAAAAATTAGCCTTATAACACTTTCAAAAAAAGGTGTTGAGAAAATAGGAGAATACGCTACATATCTCGCAGAGTATGAAGAATTAAAAGGTCATGCTTTAAGTATAAAATCTAGAATAAATAAGGAGTAAAAAATTTGTCGAAACAAGATTTATTGGAATTTAAAGGTAAAGTAATCGATCTATTACCAAATGCGATGTTCCGAGTAAAACTTGAAAATGATCATATTGTAACTGCACATACAGCAGGCAAATTAAGAAAGAACAGAATTAGAGTTCTTCAAGGTGATAATGTTACCGTTGAAGTAACACCTTATGATTTGACAAAAGGAAGAATAATTTTTAGGTTTTAGAATATGGCTTCGTAGCTCAGTTGGTAGAGCAGAGCCCTGAAAAGGCTTGTGTCGCTGGTTCGAGTCCCGCCGAAGCCACCACAAACTGTTAAAAGTGCGCTTGATTAAAGCTTGCATTCAAATTTAAAATCTAATAATTATCCCGCTAGCTGAAGTTTAGCTAAGTTTAATACAATAAAGAAAGAGTAAACAAAAAGTATGAGTACATTAAAAGGTAAAGTAAAGTGGTTCAACGGTAAGAAGGGCTACGGTTTTATAGAAAGAGAAGACGGAGAAAAAGATTGTTTCGTTCATGCAAGCGCAGTTCGTGAAGCAGGACTTCGTTTTTTGAATGAGAACGACGCTGTAGAATTTGAAATTCAGGATGGAGACAAAGGTCCAAGCGCTGTAAATTTAAAGAAAACATCTTAAAATTTATTTCATTTAAAATTTTGTATAGGAATATAGTAGGGAAGCCTATAAATATTCCTATACAATACATACTTGCATTTTAAGTTTAAAATGCTATTTAACTCTCATGATTATAAATAGTTACATCCTTGTATCTTGCAAAAGACATCATTTTCATGCTGGCTTGCAGCTAGCTATTTAACTATTTATAAATTTAAATTTAACTCTAATTAGTATAAAACAACAACAAGCCCTGGTGGTGAAATGGTTATCACGTCAGTTTGTGGAACTGAAATTTTTGGTTCGATCCCAAGCCAGGGTACCAAAAAATGAAGAAAGAAAATAAATTAATACCTGGGTTACCCTCAGGGTTTGAAGATCGTTGGGATAAAAAACTTCTTCTCAAAAAAAAGCTTTTATCAGCAATTGAGAATGTTTTTATTAAGTTTGGTGCTGAGCCACTAGAAACTCCATCGTTTGAGATCAGTGAAAATATTGGATCATTTTTGGCAGAGGATGAAACTAACCCTATGTCTGATGTATTTTCATTTAAAGATGGAGATAAAAATATTACTCTTCGATATGATCTATCTAGCCCCTTAGCAAGATTTGTTGCTCAAAATAATCAAGAGTTACCATCAATTTATAAAAGGTATGCCATCCAAAATGTTTTCCGTAACGAAAAGGCAGGTAATGGAAGATATAGAGAATTTTTACAAGCAGATTTTGATATTGTGGGAAATGTTAATTCATCACAGGCTAATGCTGAGCTTTGCAACTTAATTTCAGCAGCATTAATTGAATGCGGATTAAAGAAAGATCAATTTACAATAAATGTAAGTAATAGAAAAATAGTTCAGGGATTGTTAGATGATTTGAAAATATCTAATGAAAAGCAATTAAAAGTTATTAGAGCAATTGATAAACTTGATAAACCTGGTTTTGGATTAAACGGTGTAGAAGATCTCTTAAGAAAAGAAAGAAAAGATACTAGTGGAGCTATCACAAAAGGTGCAGATTTAAAGGATGAGCAGGTTGACCAAATATTAAAATATCTAAAAATAAAGGATTTAAAAGAGCTGAAACAAAGCTTAAAAAATCCATTGTCACAAGAAGGAATAAACGAGTTGGAAGAATTTTTTTTGGTTCTTGGGTATGGATCAAGTTTAGATCAAGTAAAAACTAATTTTACAATTGTGAGAGGTTTAGCTTATTATTCTGATTTTATTGTGGAAACAAATCTAAATTTTAAAGTTAAAAATAACAAAGGCAAAGAAGTAGATATCGGTAGCATTTGCTCAGGAGGAGCTTACGCAAAGCTCATATCTAGGTTTAAAGGTGTAGATATTCCTGGGACAGGCATTAGTTTTGGCGTAGACAGACTTTTATTTGCATTAATGCAATTAGATCAAATTCAATTAGATGAACAAAAACCAGTTTTGGTATGTGTAATGGACCAAAAATATTTAAAAAATTACTACGAAATTTTAGATCTCTTAAGACAAAACAATATTAATGCTGAAATATTTTTAGATTCTAAAAAAAATCTCGGTAAACAGCTTACTTTTGCAAATAAACGCAAATTGCCAGTTGCCATTATCTGTGGAGAAAATGAGTTTAAAGATAATACAGTGACAATTAAAAATTTAAGAGGTGTTAAGGGAGAGAACAATAAAACTTTTTCAAAGAAAGATTTAATTAATGAAGTCAAAAAACTTATCTGAGAATATTCTTAAATCTTTAAAATCAAGTGGATTTGATTACATCGATTTAGATACAGTCATACCTACCAATTTAATTCTTGAGAGATCTGGTGAGTCATTTAGAAGTTTAATTTTTTCATTTGTTGACCAGAATGGAAAAGAAATTTGTTTAAGACCAGATTTAACTGTTGCGTCTTGTATTAAGTATCTTAATCAAAAAAACAAGAAATCTTCAAAAGTTTTTTACAGTGGACAAGCCTTTAGAAAAGTTCAGAAAAAAACCGACAAAATTATTAGAGATCAAATAGGTTTTGAGATTTTAGGATCAAAAGATGAGAAAAGAGATGATAAAAAAATCATAAATACAAGTATTAAAGTTATAAATAAATTTAGATACAAAACTGGAAGTATTACAGTTGGGAATGTTGAAATTTTTCACTTATTAATAAATAAATTAGATATCCCGAAAAGATGGAGACTTCGATTACAAAGACATTTTTGGAGAGAAAATTATTTTAATGAATTGTTGAAACGTTTAGAGACAAACTCAGATGTAGATGAAACAGTAGTTGAATTGGATAAAAAAAGATATTTGAAAATGTTTAAACAAAATCAAGATAGAAATATTGCGGGTCGTACTTTAAACGAAATTTTATTAAGGTTTGATAATAAAATTAAAGATCCTAGAAGGCAAATAAAAGGCCAAAATGTTGTAAAAATTATTAGAGATTATTTAAAAATTAGTTGTCCTATGAGCAAAGCAGCAGCTACTCTAAATACTTTTTTTAAACAAAATAAAATTAATCTTAGTGTTGGAAAGAATTATTTTCCAATAACAAAAAATAAAGTTTCAAAGTTAAATGTAAATTTTTCATCTTCATTTGGCAGACATTTGGAATATTACACAGGTATGGTTTTCAAAATTCAAACAAAGGTAAAATCAAGAAAAATTGAGGTAAATGGTGGCCGTTATGACAATCTTATTAGTGATTTAGGTTCTAAAACAAAGGTTCCAGCTGTTGGAGGTGCAATAAATTTAAATGATTAAAATTGGCATTCCTAGCAAAGGTAGACTTAGAAAAGACACTTTAAGTATCTTTAAAAATAAAAATCTTAAAATTTTATCAGAAAGAGGAGAAAGAGATCTTTTTGGATATATAAAAGGAAATAAAAAAATAAAAATAGTATATCTCCATGCAAGAGAAATTATTGAAAGATTAGGAGATGGATCATTAGATATAGGTTTTTCAGGTTATGACCTATTAAAAGAGTCTGAATTAAATATTCAAAATAAAGTTATTATTAATAAAAAACTCAATTATGGAAATGCAACTCTAGTTGTAGCTGTTCCTGACGAGTGGATAGATGTCCAAACACTTGCTGATTTAGAAGAAATATCTTTTGATTTTAAAGATAATAAGAAAAGTAGATTAAGAGTTGCAACAAAATATCCAAATTTAACCAAAGATTTTTTATTTTCAAAAGGAGTGACTCAATTTAAATTAGTACCTTCCCTTGGAGCAACTGAGGTATATCCATTTACTGGTTCATCTGAGATTTTAACCGATATAACCAGTACAGGAGAGACTTTAAAAGCTAACAATTTAAGAATTTTAAAGGATGGAATTATTCTTAAAAGTACAGCAATCTTAATGTCGAATAATAAATCAATTAACCAAATTGGTTTAAAGAAAATTTTAAATTTACTTAGTCCTTAGCTTTTCTAATTGAATTTTAAAATTTCACGTATATCTTACGAATCATGAATACTATAATTCTTGTTTTACTTTCACTCTCACTTATTAGTTCAGTATTAATTATATATTTGAATTTTAAATCAAAGAATGAATCTCATAATGAGAAGGAAAATCAGGAGATTCAAAGGCTAAATCAAGAAATTATAAATTTAAAAGATTCTTTAAATACAACAATAAATAGCACTATGAACTCAATGGCTACTTCTTTTAATAATCTTTCATCAGGTGTAACAAAAGATATGACGAATGCTTTAACTCAAGTAGATCAAAAAGTAGCTTCCTTTAATGCCCAAGTTGAAAATTTGAATGAAAGTCAGAAGGGCATTAATCAAATATTGGCAGGTGTTAAAAAGTATGGAACCTTAGCCGAGTTTAGTTTGGGCTCCCTGATTAAGGATTTGATGCCAGCATCTCAATATTCATCAAATGTAAAAATGAAAGAAGATACGGGTGAAAATGTTGAATTTGCAATTAAACTTCAAGATGGGATTTTGGTTCCAGTTGATAGCCACTTTCCAGTTGAAAGATTTAAGGCCATCCAAGATGCTCATCAGGAAGATGACAAAAAAGCTATGGCTGATGCAAGAACTAAACTTGCTAGAGCATTTAAAGAAAAGGCTAAAAGCGTGAACGAAAAATATATCGTCCCACCAAAAACGACAGATTTTGCGATTGTTTATGCACCAACTGAAAGTTTATTTTTAGAATTAGCTAATTATCAAGATCCATCTACAAAAGAATTATTAACTCAAGAATTAATGAAGAAACATAAAGTAACTATCATGGGCCCTAACAATTTATCTGGTTACTTACAATCACTTCATATGGGATTTCAGAGCTTACGAATTAAAAAGAATGCATCTGAAATATATGATCATTTGAAAAAAATAAGCACCAGATTTAATATGCATTTTAACAATGTTTTAGTTTTAAGAAAAAAATTAGAAGAAGCAATGTCGGTAGTTGATAGTTTTGGTAAAGATGCAAGAGCAATAAACAGAAGTGTTGACTCAATAAAAAATCCTAATGATGACGATGATCCAGATCCAAGTTCTCCGTCTTCAATTTCAGGTTTTGGTCAGGATGAAAAACGAAAAGTTTCTTAAAGCCTAAATGAATGAAATGGAGTAATAAATTTATTTATCCAAAATCTACAAGGTCAATTGAGGATGGATATAGAAAATACTCCTTAGGTAAGGAAAAACTACCAAGTGTTACTACAATCTTAAGTGCTACTAAATCCGAAGAGGAAAAAGCAGCCATCAAAAATTGGCAAGAAAGGGTAGGTTTTAAGGAAGCAAATAGAATTAAAACTGAAGCATCTTCAAGAGGAACGTCAATGCATTCTTATATTGAAGATTACTTAAGAGGTAGGATTAATGAAAGCTTTTTTGAAAGTAATGAACAATACAAAAATATGGCCAAAGAAATAATTGAAAAAGGTGTAAATAGTAAATTAGATGAAATTTATGGAATGGAAGAAACTATCTATTATCCAGAACAATATGCTGGAACTGCAGATTTAATTGGAATTTATCAGGGAAAAGATGTCATAATAGATTTTAAGCAGAGCAATAAACCTAAAAAAACAGATTATATTCAAGATTATTTCTTGCAACTTGGAGCATATACTTTGGCTCATGATGTCGTACATGGAACAAAAATGAAAGCAGGGATAATCTTACTCTGTACAAAAGATATTCTATTTCAAGAATTTAAAATTGAAGGTGCAGAATTAGAGATGTATCAAAATTTATTCATGGGAAGAGTTAAAAAATTTTACGAGATGAATAATATAGCTTGACTTTAACCAACCAATACATAGAACAGAAGAAACTAACTAGAAGCTACTTGTTTAGATGCAAAGGTTTAGTCTTAAAAAACTTTCCAAAAACCCATCAAAACAAAGCTAATTTGAGGTTAACAATATGAATTTAGCAATTTGGGATATAGAATCATCGAGTGCTAGCACTGACTTTGGTAGCATTATAGAAATTGGGGGAATACTATTTGACGAGAACTTTAAAGAAAAAGATAGATTTAATCTTCGATGCAGACTTCATGAAACTGAGATTTTTCAAGCTGCAGCTTTAATAGTTAACAAGACATCAATTAAACAACTTACTCAAACAAATCTAAGTCATTATCAAATGCTTGGGCAGGTTGAAAAAATTTTTAAGAAATGGAGCCCTGCTATTTTCTTAGGATGGAGTTCACTAAATTTTGATGAGGAGATGATAAGAAAAGAATTTTTCAAAAGTATTAGGTATCCTTATTTGACAAATTCCACACCAAATACAAGACATGATGGAATAAATATTGCAAGAGCTGCATATGCGGTAGATCCAACTGTTTTAGAAACTGAAATTAATGAAAAAAATAACCCAGTTTTTAAATTAGCATCACTGGCTCAGATGCAAGGAATAGATGCAAGTGATGCACACTCTGCACTTGCTGATGCAGAACTTACTGCAAAAGTGTTGAAAATTGTAAAAGAAAAACAGGAACACACTTGGGAATCTTTTTTAAGTACTTCAAATAAATCTAATACTGAAACCATTATGAAAAAAGGAGAAGTTGTAACTTTAAATGAGTATTATTATGGAAAGTCCAGGCTTCATTTAGTCGTACCGTTACATCCAAAACATTGTATGCATCCTATTTATCAAGGATGGTATTACACAATAGATCTTAGAACAGAAATTCAACCATTAATTAATAAATCTATAAATGAATTAAAAACCGAGATGAAAAAAACACCCAAGTTTTTAAGAACGGTTAGATCAAACAAAGCACCAATAATTATTGATGCAAAATATGGCTTGAATGTTGAACCATATAATAAATTAGATAAAAACGTTATTAAAAAAAGAGCTGAATTTGTTCAAAACAATGAACAGTTTTCACAAAATATTTTGACTGCCCTTCGTGAGGTTGCAGAAGAAAAAGAGCAATCAAAATCCCAAGAGGATATATATGCAGAGGAAAGTATTTATACAAAATTTACATCGAACAAGGATACCGCTCTGTTTCCAAGTTGGCATGAGGCTCCATGGAAAGAAAAATTAAATTTATTAGATAAGTTTGACGATGATAGATTGGTTAGTTTTGGTAAAAAAATCATCTTTCAAGAAGCTCCGGAGATACTTCCAGTCTCTATGTATAAGTCCATAAGGAGAGATATAGCAAAAAGAATACTGAGTGAAAAAAAAGAAAAATGGTGGACTATTCCAACTTTATATAATGAAATTGATACTTTAAGAGAAAAATATACTAATGAAAACGACAATGAAAAATTAACCCTTTTGGATGAGTTTAATAATTATGCAATGTCAATTCAAAAAAAGTATGAAAATGTTTAATGTATAAATATAAATTAATCTCAATTTTACCTATTGAATATATACAAAATTAATCTATATCCTTCTCATGGCTACAATAAATGTAACTGATGAAAACTTTGACGAAAAAGTTTTAAAAAGTGATAAACCAGTTCTTGTAGATTTTTGGGCAGAATGGTGTGGACCTTGTAAAATGGTGGGACCCATTTTAGAGGAAATATCAAATGAAATGGCTGGGGAAGTTGTAGTTGCAAAACACGATATAGATTCTCAACCTAACGTTCCAACTCGATATTCGATAAGAGGAATTCCTACTATGCTATTATTTTCAGGTGGAGAGTTAAAAGCTACTAAAGTTGGCGCTACACCTAAAAGCGATATAGTTTCTTTTATTAAGGAAAATATCTAATTTAATTTTAAAATTTCTCCTACAAGATAAAGTGAGCCTATACAAACAATTATTGTATTTTCGTTTTTTGATAACGATTTTATAGCACTTTCAATACTTTGTGATCTTTTAATATTTAAATTTAAATCATTTAATTTACTTTCCAAATCTTCTTTTGATATTGCACCATCCTGATTAGGAATATCAATCAAAGTTATAGAATTAACTATATTTCTGAAAGATTTTATAAATTCTATATGTTCCTTATCTTTCATCATTCCAACTATTAGATTTACCTCTTGATTTTGGTTTTTTATCCAATTAGCAATAGATAAACTTGCACTTATATTATGACCACCATCAACAATTAATCTATTGTTGCCTGCAATCGTTTTTAACTTACCACTTTTGATTTCTTCCAATCTTCCTTTGAGTGAAATATTTTGAATACCATTAATTATTTCATTATCTTTTATATTAAATATTTTTCGTGATGCAGCAATCGTGGTGCTTATATTATAAAGTTGATGATTTCCAAGAATATTTGGTTCAGGTAACACCATTTCACCTAAATAATCTTGATATTGAATAAAACCATTTTCAGAATTTGTAATATTAAAATCTTTTCCAAAAAAATATTTATTAGAAGTATTTTTTTCTAATGACCTTTCAATCTTATATCTTACTTTATCGTTGACTTGTTTATTAACAAATATATTTGAATTTAAAAGTTTATTTGTTTTTTCATAAATTACTCCTTCAATTGATTTATTTTCTAGCCATTGGAAGTGATCGTTATGAATGACACCAATCAGAGTCATTAAATTTTCCCTGAATACATTTGTACTGTCAAATTGATGAAATAGTCCTGCTTCTATGATATTAATATTGTCTTTGAAATTTTCAGCATATTTTATGAATGTGCAAGTTAAAATTTCAAATAATGTTGCGTTGTCGTCTCCTAAAATTCTTTCAGTATCTTCTAACAAATCGATTAAATTTTCCTCATCAATTTCCTTGTCATTAAATATATATCTTTCTGTATAAGAGAGAAGGTGTGGAGAGGTGTAAAGATTACATTTGTATCCAGCTTGGTTTAGAATTGACTTTAGACTATAGCACATACTTGCTTTGGCATTAGTACCTACAACAGTAACAATATTTTTTAATTTAGATTGAGGGTTGCCAAGTTTTTTTAAAAGATTGAAAGTTCTCTCTAAAGATAAATCAAGTTTTTTCTTATGATGCTTCTCGAGTTTGGATATTATTTTCTGAAGTTTCATCTAAATTTTCTAAATGTATATCAGAATTTTTTCTTAGTAATATGGAAAGTAGTTTACCCACTTCATCTTGAATATCTTTTCTTTGCACAACTCTGTCAACAAATCCATGTTTTTCAACAAATTCAGCTGTTTGAAAATCTGATGGCAGCTCCTCTTTAACGGTAGATTCTATTACACGACGACCAGCAAAAATTATATTTGCTCCCGGTTCCGCAAAATGTATGTCACCTAACATTGCAAAAGAAGCTGTAATTCCACCTGCTGTTGGATCAGTGAAACAGACGATATAAGGTAAATTATTATTTTTAAGTTCGTTTATTGCAAGTGTCGTTCTAGTCATATTCGCTAGTGCTATAGGTGACTCAAACATTCTTTGACCGCCGCCACAAGGAAAGAACAGATAAGGGGTTTGATTATCAATCGCGTGCTGTACACCATAAATTATTGCCTCGCCTTCTGCAGCACCAACTGATCCTCCAATAAAATCAAAATTAATTGCACCTGCAGTAACTTCAATTCCATTAATTTTTCCCTTTGCAATCATTACCGCACAATTTTGATTTGTTTTCTTTCTAGCTATTTTAAGTCTTTCTTTATAAGACTTTGTATCAACCCAATTCAATGGATCTTCGGTAGGTATTGGAGTCTCTAATATTTGATAAGAATTTTTTCCAAATATTATATCAAATCTTTGTCTACAACTTATTCTATGATGCTTCCCACAAAGATTACAAACCCACAAATTATTTTCTAAATCTTTCTTTAAAATTGGTCCTTTACAACAGCTTGTCCAATCTGAGTTTGCTATATCCTCTTTCGAAGGTCTTTTTCGAAGTACCTTCTTTATCTTTTCACCAAATTTTATAGCTTTTGTTAACCAATTCATGATATTTTTTTTCTTAGCTTACTGACCATCTTACTTACATTTATGACAGGATTTTGTCTATTGTTTAAACTCCTCGTAATTTCTTTACAAATTTGACTTCCAACCACAAGTCCATCGGTATTTTTAAACTTTGATATTGTTTTTTCAGTTATTCCAAAACCAATAACACAATTTTTGTTTGGATTTATTTTTTTAATTTTATTGTAATTAGCCAATATTTTGTTTGGAGAAACTTTTAGCTTTCCTCCGGTTGTAGACAGCATACTGATATAGTAAATCATATCATGAGAGTCTTTTGTGATACTTTTTAGTCTTTCATTCGATGTTGTAGGAGATAATAACTGAATAAAATTAATTGAATTTTTTTTACATTTCTTTGAAAAAATTTTGTTTTCTGGCCATGGTAAATCTACAACAATTAAACCATTAACCCCTGATTTTTTACATTTTTTTAAAAAATTATTTTCACCATATTGGAAAATCATGTTGTAGTAACCCATAAGTATTATTGGCTTAGAATTTTTGCTAGTTTTAAAATCTTTAACGATTTTAAATATATCATTCATTTTAATACCATTTTTGATTGCTCTATACGAACTTGTTTGTATTTGTCCGCCGTCAGCAACTGGTGTATTATGAGGTACACCAACTTCTAAAATATCTGCATAATTTGAAATTGCTTTTAAGATTTCTAAAGATTGTTTCTTTGAGCTATCACCAGCTACAGTATAAGTAAGCAACGCCGGTCTTTTCTCATTTTTTGCTTTTTTAAATGCAAGGCTAATTGGATTTAACATACTTCTTTCCCAATTTTTTTTCTAAAATACCTCTATCTTTATATGCATCTCCGCAACTATTAATAATTACAATCGTATTTTTGCTAAATTTTTTTGCTTCTTTGATGGCAACTGAGAATGCATGGCTCGGTTCGAGAGATGGTCTTAAATTTTCATATTTTGTAACTATTTGATAGGCCTTTAATGCCTCTTCGTCACTAGCCGCTGTATACCTTGCGCGCTTTGTATCTTTTAAAAAACAATGAAGTGGTGAAATTCCAGGATAATCAAGACCAGCAGAAATTGACTCGGTCTCTTCAATCTGACCATCGCTATCCTGATTTACATATTGAGCAGCACCATGAAGTATACCTATTTTGGAACCATAAGTTAAAGGAGCTGCATGTCTTTTACTTTTAGCTGGTCCACCTGCTTCAACCCCAATAAACTCAACTTGCTTTTTATCATAATCCATAAATTCATTCCAAAACCCAAAACTAGAGGAACCTCCTCCAACACAATTATATAATTTAATTTTTTTAGGGACTTCACCAAATTCATTTATTAATTGAACCTTAAGCTCTCTAGATATTTGACTTGTACTCCATCCACATATACGCACAAAAATTGCAGGACCAACTGTACTACCAACACACATTGCAGTTGTATCACAATTTGCAACCCAAAATCTCATACACTCAGAAACAGCATCCACAAGTGTTTGACTTCCTGAATATACAGGAATTACATCTGCACCATTTTTCTTCATTGCTTTAACATTTGGTTGTTGTCTTTTAATATCCTTTGCTCCCATGAAAATTTTGCATTTAAGACCAAATTTCTTAGCAGCCATGCTTAACATCTTACCAGCGTACCCAGCACCGGTGTCTCCAATTATCACTTTTTTTCCTGACCTTTTTGCTAATAAACAATGTACAGTTGCATTATATATTTTGTGAGCTCCACCGTTAGCATCAGAAACAACCTTTGACCAAATCTGTGCTCCTCCAACATGTTTTGTTAAATTATTTAACTTAATAAATCTTGTTGGTGTTCCAATCCAATTTTTGAAATATTTATCTCTTTCTCTTATAAAGTTTTTGTCATTTTTTAATTTATTGAATTGTATTTCCAGATCTTCTATAGGTTTTTTAAGGGTCTCTGGAACAAAATTTCCTCCAAATTTACCACCCCAGAAACCGAGTTTGTCTCCTTGATCTATAACTGGAATTCCTTTTCTAAGTTTCATAAAATTGTTAAGTTTAGTAGTTTATTGATTTTTTTAATATCTTTCTTACCTTCTTCATTCTCTAATGAACCACTTAAGTCAATAAAAAAATCTTTATTTTTAAAATTAGGAATATCATCTATTTTTATATTTCCAGCAATCATTTTATTTATAGAATTTGGTAATGAATTTAATAAGTCGTGGTCAAAGCCTAATGATTTTTCATAACCCTTTCCGTCAAAAAGAAATATATCTGAAATACCAGTATAATTTTTGTATTTTTCAACATCAATTTCATTAGCAATTGTAAAAGTTGAAATAATCTTAATATTGTATTTTTCTTTGATATTTTTAGTCCTTTCAGGACTTACATCATATAATTGATAATAATCAAAATTTAGATCTTTAATTTTCTCTAATTCTTTATCGCTTGGATTAACAAGCACAGACACAAAGCTTGTATTTTTTCTATTAGTATATAACAATTTTCTTAAATTTTCATGATCAACATATCTTTTACTTTTTTATAATTGGAAATGAAACCAACAAATTTTGGAGGATATTTGTGATTCAAAATAAAATTTAAAGTGACAAGATCAGAGACCCCACAGATTTTTATGCCTTTGATCATCAATTTAAATGATGAATTAGTTTTTTTAGATTATTTGTAATATTTCCCTTTGTAATTGGCCTTCCAATTACCAACCAATCTGCGCCTTTTTTAAATGCTTCTTTTGGTGTAAGTATTCTTTTTTGATCGTCATGTGTAGATTTAAATCTTATACCAGGAGTTATAATTTCTTTTTTAAAAAATTTTTTAACTGTATTTACTTCCTGAGCGCTACATACAATAGCATCTAATTTAGCTCTTTGAGCTAATCTAGCTTGTTGTGCTACAATACTTTTTGTTTTTTTATTAAATCCAATTTCTTTTAATGATTTATTATCAAGCGAGGTTAATACTGTCACTCCTACTAATTTCGTTTTACCACAAACTTTTTTTGCTGCCTTTAATGCTTCAATACCTGAATTTATATGTATTGTTAAATAATTAAATTTTAAATCGTTTACAGCTTTGATTGTAGACATACACGTATTAGGTATATCTGATAACTTATAATCTCCGAAGGTAATTTTATTTTTTAATTTTGATATAAATTTTCTTCCTCCTTTTGAGTTTAAAAATTCTAAACCAAATTTATAGCCAATATGTAGTTTTGAGTTTTGTGATATTGATATTATTTCTTTAATCTTCTTTATACTTTTACTGTCACAAGCGATAAATATTTTATTTTTTTTCATTAACTTTTCTTGCCCACTCTTTAGACATTTTAAATAATATTGCTTTCTTTTCTGGTGTACTTATTTTTTCATTAGTTTTTGGATTTCTTGAAATTCGAGCTTTTTGAACCCTTGGTTCAATTGTAAATATATCTCTTAGCTCTACTCTTTCGCTTCTTTTTAGCGCTTCTTGCATCTCATAAATCGTTATATCAAATAATTTAATCAAATCTTTTTTCAGAAAATTTGGATAATTTTTCGCTAATTCTTTTATTAAGTCTGACTTTACGAATGACAATTTTTATTCTGAGTCCTTTTTATTTTTTTTATCATCTAATTGTTCAGAAAGCGATGAAAAGGGAAGATTTTTTCCACTTAAAGGACTCGAATGTTCTTTAATTGCTTTAGCGTTCATTATTTCCTCAAGCAATTTGATACTTAAGGATATCTTTCTTTTTTCGAAATTTAAATCAGCTATTGCTGCGTCAATCCTTTCACCTCCAACAAAACGTGAAGGCCTTGCATCAGATGCGCTCATTGCTATCTGTGATTTTTTTATCAATGTTTCAATTTCACATCCCTCTGGTTTGACTAGTAATCCTTTATTATCTGATGAAATTACTTTAACTGTGATGGCATCATTTACTTTTTTGTCTTTAAACCAGTCAAAAGGATCTTTTTGCAGTTGCTTTAAACCCACTCGTACTTTTTGTTCTGATTTCTTGATTTCTAATACTCTAACTTTTAACTTATCACCCTTTTTATATTTTTTTAATTCCTCTTCTGGATCTCCAGTAAACGAAAGGTCATTTGAGTGTAAAAAACCGTCAATATCAAAGTCAGCTAATTTTAAATATATAGCGTATTCATTAGAGTTGCTTACTACCCCATCAATATCTGATCCTACTGGGAAGCTATTTTCTAGTTTTGAGTAAGGATTTTCTTTTGTCAACCTATGTGATATTGCCACCCTTCTTTTTTCCTTATCAATTTCTGTAATAACACAATCTATCTGGTCACCAACGTTAAAAATTTTTTTTGGTGATATATTTTTTTTAGTCCAACTTATCTCACTACTATGCAGGAGTGTGCTTAAACCAGCTTCTAATTCGCAAAAACAACCATAATCTGTAATTTTTACTACTTTAACTTTGTACTGACTTCCAATTTGATAATTTGAAATATGTTCAAATGGATCAGGAGATAGCTGTTTTATTGAGCAGCCAACTTGCAATTTATCCATATCAATTGAAATTACTTTTAGATCATGTTTTTCACCTATATTAAATATTTCGTCGGGATGGTTAACTCTACTGTAGCTAATTTCTTGTAAGTGACACAACGTATCTATTGTTCCCTCAGGTGTAGTGACTTCAAAAAAACAGCCAAATGATGAATATCCTTTAACGACTGCATCTTTAATTATATCTCCAACTTTGAACTTTTCTATTATTTTTACTTTATCTTCTTTTTTATTTGATGAAACTACTTGTCTTCTAGATACTACGCTATTTCCTCTAACCATATCAAGTTTTATCAAAGCAAATTTTTGTTCAACTCCAATTAAATGGTCAATATTTTTAATTGGTTTATCTGATATTTGTGATCCTGGACAAAACATTAATGAACCTGTTTCAATATGTTCAACTATTACACCGCCTTTAGTTTTCTGAGTAATTTTTCCATTTATAAGTTCATTATTTTCATAACATTTGACTAATTTGTTCCAACCTTTTATTTTTTGAGCTTTTTGCGCAGAAACTATTACATCACCATTTTTATCCTCAATTTTTTCAAGTAACACTGAGATAGTAGTACCTTCTTTAATTTCATCGCTAATACCTATCATTTTTGCTTCGTTCACATCAATCACAGGTTCACTTTTCAAGCCTGGAATAAATAAAAAAATATATTTATTTGTTATTTTAGTTACCTTTCCTTCAATTATTTTACCTTCTTCAATTTTATTCTTAGAAAGTTGACTGTTCAGTAATTTTTCAAATTGTTGAGTAGCGGGAGATGATAAGTCTTTATAAATTTCCATTAATATTTTAATTTTTTATCCATTATTGCTTTAATTTTTTTAAAGCTCGCTTTCTTACTTAATTTAGAAGTATTAATCAAGATAGAATCTTTTGTTTTTTTTAACGGTCCATATTTTCTCTGCTTATCAGATTTATCCCTTTTTTTAAGGCTTTTAAGCACTTCCGTGTAGCTAATATTTTTATTTAATTTCTGGTACTCTTCAAAACGTCTTTTTGCTCTTACTTCAACACTTGCAGTAATATAAAATTTAAACATAGCATCTTTCACTTGAATAGTTGTAATATCCCTTCCATCAAGAACAGATCCACTATATCTTTTTGGAGGATTATATGCGCAATTTTGTTGAAACTTGTGAACTATATTTCTTATTTTTTTATCTTTAGCGATTTTTGATGCAGATACTGCAACTTCATTAGACAACAATGATTTATTTTTCAAATAAATCATTTTTAGATTATTAATTTTTTTTTTAATGAATTTGTAAGTAAATTTTTTTTCATCTTCTAATTTTAATTTACCAATATATCTGTAAATTTTTCCAGTATCTAAGTAAAATAAATTGTAATTTTTTGCTATCAGTTTAGCCTGTGTCCCTGCACCTGCTGCTGCGGGCGAGTCTATAGCTACGGTAATTATATTTTTCCTCTTTTTCAACTTAATTTAGCTCCAATCAATTTTAAAAGTTTCAAAAATTTTGGAAATGAGGTATTTGCACTTTTTTTGTCATAAATTTTCCAACAACCCCCCAGTGTCAATGCTGTAATACAAGATAGAAAAAAAATTCTATGATCTTTCAAAAAATTTTTCATAATAAAATTTTTTGATAAAGTTAGATTTGGGTTTCCATGAATATTTATATCATTATTAATCCGTTGCACTTTTATACCTATTAATTTTAAAAACTTAACAGCTAAATCTAATCTTTTAGATTCTTTCTTATTCATTTCTCCTAAATCTTTAAATTTTGAAATTCCCTTAGCCTTTGCTGCGACCAGGAAAATTATTAAAAATTCATCAATTGCTGAGCTATTTAATTTTGTTGGACAAATTATTGAATTTAATTTTTTTTTACTTTGGACATGTATATTAGCTACTTCTTCCCCGTTGTAATTTTTCTTTTGTTTTAGTTTAATTCCAGCTCCCATTTTATTTAAAATTGTAATTATTCCAGTTCTAGTTTTATTTACATTTACATCCTTAATTATAATTTTTGAATTTTCTGAGAGAAGTGTCAAAACAATAAAAAAAGCTGCAGAACTTATATCGCCAGGAACGTCATATTTAAAAGCTTGATATTGCTTTAATCCATTTATGATTATTTTATCGTAACCTTTTTTTTTATAAATTTTTATTGGATAATTTAAATATTTCAACATTAGTTCTGTATGATTTCTTGAAGTTCTTGAATTAATAATTGTTGTTCCAGGTGTATTTAATGCACTCAATATTATACAGGATTTAACTTGAGCACTTCCTATATTTTCATAGTAAGTTATTGGTCTTAAAAAATTTGTGCCTAATATTTTAATTGGAAGTAAGTTATTTCTAGACTTTATGTTTGCACCAAACATCCTAAGAGGCTTTATAACTCTAGAAAAATCTCTTTTTGATAAACTTTTATCTCCAGTTAATTTTACATTTGATTTTGATTTTATGAGCAAACCAAGAATTAATCTTGCTAATGTACCCGAGTTACCCGCATCTATTGTTATGTTTTTTTTTTCTACAAAACTATTTAATCCAAAGCCATGGATATAATAAACATCATTAATTTTAGTATATTTAATTCCTAGTTTTTTTATTGATTTTAGAGCATTTATTACATCCTCGGATTCCAAAAGATTTGATATTCTAGAAATACCAGCAGCCTGTGAAGCAAGTAATATTGTCCTTATAGAAATACTTTTATCTGAACTGACTTTTATTGTTTTATTAAAGCTATCTATTTTATTTTTTATTATAATGTTATTAGACATTGATGAATTAATTTATTTTAAATTCATCACCAAAGTAAGCAGATTTTGCGCTAGCATCTTTAATAATTTCATTTGGACTACCAGACGCAATTATTTTTCCATTTGATAATACAATCGCTCTGTCTACACAACTTAGCAAATCTCTAGCTTGATGATCACAAATAACTACAGTTATTTTTTCAAGTGCTTGTAGGTTTACAATAATTTCTTGTAACATTTTTATTGTTAAAATATCTAATGCCGCAAAAGGCTCGTCTAAAAGTAAAATATTAGGATCATTTATTAAAGCCATGCCAATTACTAATTTCTTTTTTTGTCCACCTGATAAATGCTTTGCTTTTATTTTTAGTAATGGATCAAACTCGAATTGTGATATTATTTTTTCTATTTTTGATTTTCTTAAATCTTTTTCTTTTATGTGAATTTCACCTACAAGTTTCAAATTTTCTATTAAACTTAAGCTTTGCATGAAACCTCCATGTTGAGGCACATACCCAAGTTTATATCTCGTTGCTCTCTCGTATATTGGAATATTTGTGCAATCTTCTCCATTTATAAGAATTTTCCCGTAACTAGGGTCTTTTAATCCTGTTATGATATGGAAAATGGTTGACTTTCCAACACCATTAGGCCCAAGCATACCCAGAACTTCTTGTTTATTAATTTTTAAATTTAAATTATTTAATATTTGTCTTTTATTATAAAACATAGAAATTTTATCTAATTCAAGTAAAGTATGTTTTTCTTTAAAGTTTTTTATTCGGAATTTTTTAATTAATGCCATTATTCTGTAACAACTTTAACTTCTGCAGATGCAGTTTGGGGATTTATATTTATATTTTTTGTTTTTAAATCAAACTCCACTATACCTGCTTTCATTACTGATTTAGGATCTGTAATTATTACATCATTATAGGCTATAGCTTTATTTGTTTCCATATTTATATCAAAGTTAATACACGTGATTTGTTTCTCCTGATAATTTATTATTACATTTTCATAAAATTTTGAATTTGAATTTAATGAATTATATTGTCCAAAATCTGAAACTATATAAATTGTGTCTCTCTTATCAGATGAAATTTCACCTCTAACATTAGTTAGATCTAAAATGTCATTATTATTCATATTTGACTTACCAGAGTTAGCTAGTAAATAAAATTTATTTCCTCTTTCGTCAATAGAGGTATATTCAACATCTTTAACAAAATTTTTTATTTCTTTTGAGGAAATTTCAGTTTTTTCATCATTTTTTTTTTGAGTTAGCTTTTTTTTATCTTGAGTATTTATTTGAGTATTATTAGGAGAAATTTTGTCTACTTTATTAGTACTTCTTATATTTTTAATTAATTCGTTATTTTTTAATTCTAAATCTGATATTTTTTTCTCTAGTGCTTTTATTTGCTCTTGATTATCTATCTCAAGTAAATTTGTTTCTTCAATAATATCTTTGTTCAAATCGAAATACTTATAATAGACTCCACCTATGATAGAAAAAATTAATAATAAAATAAATATTTGTATTAAAGATTTTAATGACATTTAACTAATATTAGCATTCAAGATTTTATGAATATGAATAAATCCTATAGTTTTATTTTTTTTATTATTTTGATGCACACATAAGCTAGTAATTTTTTTTGTATTCATAATAGAAAGTGCCTGCGCTGCTAGCATATTTTTATCGACACTGATTGGTTTTTTTTTCATAACTTTTTTAATTTCTAAATTGTGAAAATTTACTTTTAAATTTGAAAGTCTTTTTAAATCGCCATCTGTTAATATTCCATTTGTATTGTTATTAGAGTCTTTAACAACTAAAGCACCTAGACCTTTTTTTTCTATTTTTTGCAAAGCGGCTTTCATTTTTGTATTTTTATTCACAAAAGGTATATTTCTACCTGTAAGCATTAAATCCTCAACAGTTTTCAATTTTATTGAAAGTGACCCACTTGGATGAAATTTTTTAAAGTCTAATTTTCCAAATTTTTTGTAATTCATGCATGTTATTGCTATTGCATCTCCCAAAGCTATTTGAACTGTTGTAGATGATGTTGGCACAATATTTCCTGGACCTGCCTCTTTAACTGATGGTAATAAAAAGTTTACGTCAGCATTTTTGTGTAAAATAGAATCCTTTTTTGATGTAACACCTATAAGTTTAATATTCTTATTTCGAGATGCATACTGAATTATATTTTTTAATTCTTCACTTTGCCCACTTAAACTTATTAATATTAAAACATCATTAGATGTAATTTGACCCATATCCCCATGACTTGCATCTGAAGCATCTAAAAAAAAAGATGGTGTACCCGTAGAGGAGAATGTAGCTGACCATTTTCTACCTATTATCCCACTTTTACCAACTCCAGAAACAATTATCTTACCATTTTTACAACTTAGTATAACTTTAACAATTTTTTCAAACGATTTACCAATGTTTGAGTAAAGTTTTTTAAGTGAGGCTAGTTCAATTTTAATTACTTCTTTTCCAATATTTGATAAGCTTTTATTTCTCATTTTAGTGAGACCATATATCTTCTTTAAATGATGCGTAATCTAATTCAACTCTTGTATTAATAAATTTTATTGTATTTTCATAAAGGCTCAATCTTTTCTCTCTTTTTAATATCTTAAGTAAAGCTTCATAAATTTTGTGTAAATAAATTACATCTTGGGCACAATATTTTAATTGCTTATCAGACAAATCACCTCCAAAGTCAGATGTTTGTAATTGCTTACTTATATCCACACCAATAAATTCTTTTATCAGATCCTTTAACCCGTGCTTATCCGAATAGCTTCTTGCAATTTTACTCATTATTTTTGTACAATTTACACTTTTAATATCAATGCCTAAATATTTTTTAATGAATAAAAGATCAGCTCTAGCAAAGTGAAATAATTTATTTATATTTTCATTAATTAAAATTTTTTTTAAATTTGGTGCATCATAATTTTCTTTATTTAATTGAATAATATGTGCATCATTTTTACCTGAAGATATTTGTAATAAACATAGCCTGTCTCTCTCAATGTTTAACCCTGTAAATTCACAATCAACTGCAATCTTGTCACTGAACTCTATTTCATCTGGTAAATCGTCTTTATGTAATTTAATATCTAAATTCATAAATAGATATATATATATGAAAAATCAGGATTCAATTTTAATATTTGGTTCATCAGGTCAAATAGGAAAGTCTTTAATAAGAAAATTTACTAGAAATAACTACAGTGTAACTGCAGTTACAAGGAGCATACATAGAAAAGGTTATCAAATCAAAACGCAGTCAAATTACGGGTATTTAGAACTTGAGGAAATTAGCTCATTTAATGAGGAAAATATTTCAAGATTAATGGAAAAATGTTCTATATGCATTAATTTGATTGGTATCTTGTATGAAAAGAAAGAAAATCAATTCAATTTAATACATTCAGATTTGCCATCTTTACTATCTAGAGTAGCTTTTAAAAAATCAATAGATCAATTTATTCATGTTTCAGCATTGGGTATTGAATTAGCAACAGATAGTAAGTATGCATTAAGCAAACTTAGTGGTGAAAGAAATGTTATGAATAATTTTTCTAAATCTGTAATTTTAAAACCATCTATCGTATATTCAGTGGATGATAATTTTACTACAAACTTTATGAGGTTATTGAGTATATTACCTTTGATGCCTCTTTATTACGAAGGTAAAACAAAATTTACACCCATACATGTCTCTGATTTTACAGATATAATATTCAAAATTGTCCAAAAAAAAATTACAGGTCAAATAATTGAATGTATTGGACCCGAAGTCATCACATTCAAAGAAATGATTTTAAAAATTTTGAAATCAATTAATAAAAAGAGATTATTAATTTCTTTACCTTTACCTATAGCTAAAATTAATGCTAAGTTGTTTCAATTAATGCCAAAACCATTGCTGACAATTGATCAATTGAATTTGTTAAAATATGACAACATCGTCTCAAAAAAATATAAAACTAACTTTCAAATAAACATGGAAGCAAATAAAAAATTTGATGAGGAAATAAATCGTTATAGTTTTAATTGGACTACTGGAGGACAATTTTCCAAAAAATGAAAAAAGGGAGTTTATGCTAGCAAATATTATTTATTTAATCGTTTTTCTAATTTTAGCATTTGTTTTATCAATTGCAGTTAAAGCAATTACAAGAGGTGTAGAGGCAAAGCAAATTATAAAAGATGAAAAAAATTTATCTTTAAATCAAACAAATCAAAATCAAAAATTAGAAGTTGTTGATCAATTAAAGGAACTTAATACTTTATATGATCAAGGTGTAATAAATGAAGATGAGTTTAAAAAAGCCAAAGAAAAAATTTTAAAATAGGTTATGCAGATTTTACTTTTTTTTCAATAAATTTTGGAACCTCGTCATCATTATCAGCTAATTCATCTTTTTTTCCTTTGGGTTGAAAAACTATCATTAAATGTAATGGGCAATAAGAAAATTTTTCTATAGTTTTTCTACCACAAAAAGACGAGTCTTTTTCATCAGGATGACCTTCCATATATTTACAAGTATTTTCATTTAACTCTTCAAGTTGTAGATTTCTCGCTGGTTCGAAATTTTTATCTAATAGCAAAGATCTAAATTTTTGCTTTCTGCTCCCCTTTTTTAAATAGCTATTTGTTGGAGCTATTTTTCCAGAATTATGTTGAGTAATAGTTGATCTTGCCTTTATCTTTGCAGATAAATTTAATCGGTGTGCTTTACCAATTACAGCGTTTCTACTAACACCTCCTATTATTTCGGCAATTTGACTTGCTGTTTGTCCTTTTCCCCATAGCTCTTTTAATTTAGCAACTTTTGTGTCAGTCCAACTCATAATTACTATATTTAGTATATTATTATTAAAATATTACATTATCTAGAAAACATAAATATATATCTGAAACAAGCTTTTTTTTCTGTTTTTTAACAAATATTAGAAAAAATGTTTATTAATAAATACTTATGGTTGAATTACATAAAAAATACCAAATAGGTTCCAGAAGATTTGGGCTGATTAATTGGGTGGGAATTTACTCTTTATTTAAAAAAGAAGTGTTAAGATTTTTAACAGTTTCAGGTCAAACTTTATTTGGACCTATTTTAACTAGTATATTGTTTTTAACAGTTATCTATTTAGCTATAGGCGATCAAAGAGCTGACGTCTTAGGTGTTCCGTATATAAATTTTTTAGCTAGTGGGTTAATAATGATGCAGGTAATCCAACAAAGTTTTGCTCATTCCAGCTCTTCTTTAATGATGGGAAAAATGATGGGCACAATTACTGATATAATCCATAGCCCTTTATCTTCATCAGAAGTAGTATTTGCTATCACATTTGCTTCTGCAGCAAGAGGTTTATTAATCGCCTCTGTATCAACATTAATATTTATCTTTTTTTTGGATTTGTCCGTTCAAAATTTCCTTTTGTGGTTTATTTATTTATTTTTAGGTGGAATATTGATGGGTTCTCTTGGTTTAATTGTTGGGCTGTATGCAGATAAATTTGATCAGATGAGTACTGTTACTAATTTTATAATAGTACCATTAAGTTTTTTAAGTGGTACTTTTTATACCATAGATAGATTACCTGATTTTCTAAAAGTTATTAGTAATTATAATCCTTTTTTTCATATGATAGATGGCTTTAGATACTCTTTCATAGGTCAATTAGATGGTTCAATTACATTTGGTATATCAATTTTAACTTTTCTAAGTTTACTTATCACATATTTTGCATACATTTTAGTTCACAAAGGTTATAAAATTAAATCATAATTCAAAATGAGTTCATTAGCTAAAAATTATAAAAGAAGAAAACTTTCATTTGCTAGTGGTAAGGGATCTTTCTTATATACTAAATCAGGTGCAAAATATTTAGATTTTGTTCAAGGTATTGCCGTCAATTCATTAGGTCATACAAATCCAACTCTAGTAAATGCCATAAATAAGCAGTCAAAAAAACTTTGGCATGTTTCAAACTCTTTTATAATTCCTGAAGGAGAAGAGCTGGCAAGAAAACTAACAAATAAAACTTTCGCTAATGCAGTAATTTTTCAAAATAGTGGAGCAGAAGCTACAGAGGCCGCAATAAAAGTTGCTAGAAGATATTTTTATTCAATAGGTAAGCCAGAAAAAAATAGAATTTTGTGCATAAAAAATTCATTTCATGGAAGAACTATAGCTACAATAAATGCAAGTGGGTCAGAGAAAATGACTGAGGGATTTGGTCCTAAAGTAGCAGGTTTTGATCATTTTAAATTTGGAAATCACAATGAACTTAAAAAAAAAATAACAAATAAAACCGCAGCAATAATGATTGAACCAATAATGGGAGAGGGAGGAATTAAGGTAATACCAGATTGGTGTTTAAAAGAACTAAGAAAAATATGTGATAAAAATAAAATTTTATTAATTTTAGATGAAGTTCAATGTGGAATTGGAAGAACTGGAAAATTTTTTTCATATGAATATGCAAAAATTAAACCAGATATAGTGCCAATAGCAAAAGGAATTGGAGGTGGATTTCCTATAGGTGCGGTTTTGATGACCAAAAAAGTTTCAGCAGGTATGGTACCTGGTACTCATGGATCAACTTTTGGCGGAAACCCTTTAGCAATGGCAGTTGGTAATGCTGTAATGAATGAAATTTTTAAAAAAGGCTTTCTTGGAAAAGTTAATAGTAATTCAAAATATTTTATTTCAGAATTAAATAAAATTAAAAATAAATTTCCAAAGATCATCAAAGAGATTAGAGGTAAAGGTCTTATTCTAGGAATACAGCTACATCATGATCAAACGAAATTCATTAATAGTTTAATGAAAAATAAATTATTAACAATAAAAGCCGCAGAAAATGTAATTAGAGTTTTACCTCCACTTAATGTGAATAAAAATGAAATAAATATGGCTCTAAAAATTATAACCAAAGTTTGCAACTCATATCAAAAATAATGAAAAATTTTCTTCATATAAAAGACATTCCAACTAAAGATTTAAAAAAAATTATTTCTGATGCAAAAAAAAGAAAGTTAAAAAGAAAAAAGTTAAATACTCTAGACATTGATAAAGATATCCCCTTAAAAGGTAAAATTCTTCTTCAAATGTTTGAAAAATCAAGTTTAAGAACAAGATTAAGTTTTTATCTAGCAATTAAACAACTGGGAGGAGGATCATTGACCTTAAGACCAGAGGAATTACATCTAGGAATTGGAGGAGAAAGTATAGAAGACACATCAAAAATCTTGTCAACTTATGGTAATGCTTTTATGTTAAGAACTGATTCTGATAAAAAGTTAAATGAATTTAAAAAATATTCCAAAATACCAATTATAAATGGATTAAGTCCTTCATCACATCCTACACAAGTTTTATCAGATATTTTTACAATTCAGGAAATCAAAAACAAAAGTGTTTCTAAATTAAAGTTATGTTGGATTGGAGATGCTAGTAATAATATGATGAATAGTCTTATCGAAGCCTCTTTAAAATTCACCATATCTTTAAATATCGCGTGTCCTAAAGACTATCAACCAAATAAAGCCCTTATTTCATTAATAAAAAAAAGAAATGGAAAAATAAATATTTTTCACAAGAAAGAATTAGCGGTTAAAAATTGTGATGTTGTTATGACAGATAAAATCATTTCATTAAATGATAAAGGAAATAAAAAAAAGAAACTAAACTCATTTAAAAATTTTAAAGTTGATCTTAAAACAATGAGTTTAGCTAAGAAAGATGCAATTTTTTTACATTGTCTTCCAAGAGGTGGAGAGGTTACAGATGAAGTTTTTTTGAGTAAGCAATCAAAAGTATGGCAACAAGCTCTTAATAGAGTTTATGTTCAAAAAAGTATTTTATTATATTGTTTTGACAAATTAAGGTAGTTCCAAAGGACTATCAGCATTTGCATTCATATATAATATTACTGACGCCCTATCTTTTTCTTTTTTTAATCCTGCAAAAGCCATTTTAGTTCCTTTAATATAAGAAGCTGGTTTAATTAAAAAACTATTCATCTCTTCAAAAGTCCAATCTTTTCCAAATGCAATTAGAGCTTTTGAATATTTATAATCTTCTAGCGCACCCATGTTTCTTCCTAAAACATTATAAAGGGCTGGCCCTATATTATTTCTTCCACCCTTTTTTATAGAATGACATGCACTACATTTTTTAAAAACTGTTTTTCCATGTTCAATAGTTCCCATTGCCAATAATGAACTTATGTCTACTTCTTGAGTAGAAGTAGATTTGGTTGTATCTGTTTCAGCAAATTCAACTTTATATGCAGATTGAGCTGGCTTTTCCACATAATATATGTAATCCGAAATTTTAGTAATACCAAATATAACAATAAAAATAACTAATACTGCAGCTATAATTTTATTAATTTCAAATGAATCCATGATTTTTAATTATTAAATTCGTATAACATGTTAAACAAAAAAAATACTAAATTTAATTTTAATTATTGCGTCTGAAAGACGCATAATGCTTAATTTTTATGAACAATACATTAATTTTAATTCCATCAAGATTATCAGCAACAAGGCTTCCAAATAAACCTTTATTAAAAATTAACAATATATCAATTATTAATCATGTTTACAAAATTGCAAACTCGTCAACGGTTGGTAAAAGTTATGTTGCGACCGGCGACAAGGAAATATTTGAAGAAGTAACTAAAAACGGCGGAAGATGTATTTTAACTCAAAGTGATCATAAAACTGGTACTGATAGAATTTTTGAGGCTTTTCAAAAATTAGAAAATGATAATATTAAGTATGTAATAAATCTTCAAGGAGATGAGCCTATGCTTGATATCCAGGATGTTGATAATCTTCTCAAGAAAACGATAGAAAATAAATCAAAAGTTTCGACATTAGCCTGTGAAATAAATAATGAGGAAATTTTATCAAAAAAAAATATTGTTAAGGTAACTACAAATAGGAAACTTGAAGAAAGTAAATTATCAACTGCTATTTCATTCTATAGAGAGATTAGTAAAGCTAAGCAAAATATTTATCATCATATTGGGATTTATGTTTATGATGTATTTTATTTAAAAAAATTTGTTCAATTAAAGCAAACACATAATGAAAAAACGCAAAAGCTAGAGCAATTAAGATTAATTGAGAATAAAATCAATATAGATGTTGGTTTGGCAAAAACTAAGCCAATTGGTGTTGATACACATGAAGATTATCTGGAATTAAAAAAAATAATGGAATATAAAAATTAAATTATGAAAATAGCTTATCAAGGAGTAGCAGGTAGCTATAGCGAGAGCTGTGCCAAAAAAATGTACCCAGGGTGTGAAACAATACCCTGCAAAACTTTTGATGAATGCTTTGAAAGATCTAGTGAAGATAGTTTAATTAAATCTTTAATACCAGAGTCAAATAAAACAACAGGAAATATTGGCGTTGAGTATTTAATCTTTAAATATAGATTGAATATTTATGCAGAACATTTCTTCCCAATTAACCATAATCTTTTGGGAATAAAAGGGTCAAATTTAAGTGATATAAAAGATGTATATTCCCACGCACAAGCTCTTAGTCAATCTTCAAGATTTATAAAGAAAAAAAAATTAACAGAAAATGTCAGAGCCGATACTGCTGGCTCAGCAAAATTTGTATCTGAAGCTAAAGATAAAACTAAGGCAGCAATAGCATCTAGCCTTAGCGCTGAAATATATGGTCTAAAAATTCTACAAGAAAATGTTCAAGATGATAAAGATAATGTGACTAGATTTTTATTACTTGGTAAAGATATTTTTCAGCCAGATTTTTCTGATGATAATCATATGACATCAATATTATTTAAGTTGAAAAGTAAACCTGCTGCTCTTTACTCTGCACTGTCAGGATTTGCAATAAATGGAGTTAATATGAGTAAACTACAAAGTTTTCCCGAAAAGAACTCATTTTCCTCATATTTTTTTCTATGTGATATAGATGGACATATAGAATCTCCTAAAATCAAAAACTCACTTGAGGAATTAGGTCTGCATTGTCAGGATATGCACGTTCTAGGTGTTTATAAATCTGATAAATTTAGAGAAAAATAAATTTATAACTTTCTTGTAGAATAGAAATTTTTATTGATATAATAAAGTTGGAGGCTAGTCAGGTGGTATTACCACAAATCCCCTAGGATCGAAAGATAGCAAGGGTAGTGAGTATTTTCCAGGTTGATTGGTCTCCTTAGAAATGACAGAAAATTCGAAAGTGCTAGCTTTAAAATATAGACCTCAAGTATTTGAGGATTTAATAGGTCAAGAGGTAATCGCCGAAACAATTAAAAATTCAATAATTTCAGACAAGTCACCCAACGCATTCTTGTTTACAGGCATCAGGGGAGTAGGAAAAACAACTTTCGCAAGAATAGTTGCAAAGTCATTAAATTGTGAGCATGGAATTGAAAACATGTGTAAGAAAAAATGTAGTAACTGTGATGCAATTACAAACTCAAATCATATTGATGTTTTGGAAATGGATGCAGCAAGCAAAACAGGTGTTGACGATGTAAGAGAGCTTATTGAATTTTCAAGATATGGACCAACAACTGCTAAATATAAAATATTTATTATTGATGAAGTTCATATGTTAAGCAAACAAGCATTTAATGCACTTTTAAAAACATTAGAGGAACCACCAAAATATTTAAAATTTATTTTTGCAACAACTGAAATCAAAAAAATTCCTGTAACAGTAATATCGAGATGTCAACGTTTTGATCTCTCTAGAGTGAAATCTGAAGAGCTTTTTGATTATATAAAAATGATTAAAGACAAAGAAGGCGGTAAAGTTTCTGATGAAGCTTTAAAATTAATTGTTAAAATTTCAGAAGGATCTGTTAGAGATGCATTATCTTTGTTAGATCGTGGACTTGTAGCCAATCAAAATAATGAGGAATTAAATCTAGATAAAGCACAAAGTATTTATGGATATTTTGATAAAAGTTCTCTGATAGAATTAATTAAAAATCTGTTTAGTGGTGACGAAAAAAAAGTATTTGAGCTGTATAGAAAAATTTATGATTCTGGTGTAGATCCAAAAATTTTTTTGAATGATTTTCTTGAGGTTTTATACTACCTAAAAAATATCAATTTTATAAAATTAGATGGAAATAATTTTTCTTTAAATGATCAAGATTTTAGTAATCTTTCCACAATATCTGAAAATTTAGATTCAAAGGACATAATCCTTTTTTGGCAATTTACACTTGATACAATTGAGGAAATTAACATTGTTTCAAATCCAAATTTATCAGTTGAAATGTTCCTTTTCAGATTAATGAGAATAAAAGGTTTTAAGGATAAAGATGTTGAGGAAAGCTTTACTGGAAAAAATCCTGATACCTTAATTGAAGAACCTAAAAAAAAAATTACAAGTAAAACAATAGATCAAATCAAAAATATTTCACAACAAGAAAAAATTGAACCAAATTTAAATAAAGATGAAGTAATAAATGAACTTAAAATAGGTTCATTTGAAAGTTTGATAAATCTATGTACGGAAAGGAAAGAAGCTAAGCTTAAATATGAGCTTGAAACTAATACAAATTTAGTTTCATTCTCTGAAGGTTTAATAGAAATATCTTTTAATGAAAACTTAGACAAAGACTTTATTAAAAATCTATCTAACAAACTGTTCGAATGGACATCTAAGAGATGGATTATCTCTTTGTCAAAAAACCAAGGACAAATTTCAAAAAAAGAAAAAAATAAAATTGATGAGAAAAAAATATTTGATGATGTTAAAAAGTCTGAAGCCTATAAAAAAGTGATCGAAGCATTTCCTGATGCAGAATTAATAAATGTTGAGTTGAAGGAGGATTAGAATGACTGATTTTTCAAAATTAATGGAAAAAGCCAAAGAAATTGAGAGCAAAATGAAAGAAAGCCAAGAAAATATTAAAAAGATTGAGGTTGAAGGTGTCTCAGGAGCTAATGATGTAAAGGTTACTTTAAATGGAGAGGGCACTATGATTTCAATTAAACTTAGTGAAAATGTTTTGAAAGAGGAAAAAGTAATATTAGAAGATCTTATTACCGCTGCTCATAATAACGCAAAATCACAACTTAAATCAAAAACTGCAGAGGAAATTTCTAAGGCTTCAGGAAATTTTGGAATACCTGGATTTAAGTGGCCTTTATAATTTAAATGCAAAATATTCCTGAAATAGAAAATTTAATCAAACTTATATCTAAGTTACCAGGGTTAGGACCTAAGTCTGCAAAAAGAATAATTTTAAAAATGATTAATAACCGACAAGAATTACTAAAGCCTATGGCTCAAAATTTGAGCGAAGTTTTTAAAAATGTTGTTAGATGTAAAATTTGTGGAACATTAAAGCCTAATACAATTGACTGTAGTTATAATAATTGTGAAATAGTAGAAAAAAAATATAATAAAATTTGTGTTGTAGAAAATATTTCAGATCAGTGGGCAATAGAAAGTTCGTCAATTTTTCAAGGTTATTTCCATATTTTAGGGGGGACCCTCTCAAATAATAATAATAGTAATAGAGAGGACTTGCTTATCAACTCTCTTATAGAAAGAATAAATAAAGATGATATTGAAGAAGTAATTTTAGCAACTAGTGCAACTGTAGAAGGTCAAACTACAGCATTTTATATTCAAGATAGTCTAAAAAAAACTGACGTCAAAGTTTCAAAACTAGCCCAGGGTTTACCTGTAGGTGGAGAAATCGAAAATTTAGATGATGGAACTCTAATATCTGCATTTAAAAACAGAAAAAAACTTTAGGCTTAATTAGCTTTTTTTAATTAATCTGTTTAAATGTAAGAGAGGTTCTGTATAGCCTGAAGGCTGAGATTTTCCATGAAAGATTAATTCACATGCTGCTTTAAAAGCAATAGATTTATCATACTCTGGTGACATACTTTCGTAGTTAGAGTCATCTTCATTCTGTTTATCTACAACTTTTGCCATTTTTTTTAAAATTTCAAGAACCTGTCTATTCGAGCATAAGCCATGATGAAGCCAATTTGCAATATGTTGAGATGAAATTCTTAAGGTTGCTCTATCTTCCATTAATCCAATATCATTTATATCCGGAACTTTGGAACAACCTATACCTTGATCAATCCATCTGACTACATAACCTAAAATAGTTTGAGCAGAATTTGAAATTTCAGTATTAATTTCATCGATAGACCAATTAGGGCGATCTGCTATCGGAATAGTAAGAAGATCAGATAATTTTGATGGCTCTCTTTTTAATATTGCTTTTTGTTTTTCAAAAACATTTACTTCATGATAGTGCATAACATGCAATGCAGCAGCAGTTGGGGAAGGAACCCAAGCACAATTTGCGCCAGCATTCACATGTCCAATTTTTTGTTTCATCATTTCGTTCATTTTGTCAGGCATGGCCCACATTCCTTTACCTATTTGAGCAACTCCTGAAAAACCACATTTTAAGCCTATATCTACGTTGTTGTCCTCATAGGTTTTAATCCACTTAGACTCTTTCATATCTCCTTTTTTTATCATTGGTCCAGCTTCCATTGAGGTGTGCATCTCATCACCAGTTCTATCTAAAAATCCAGTGTTTATAAAAAATACTCTATCTTTAAGTGTTCTAATACATTCTTTAAGGTTTGCAGATGTTCTTCTTTCTTCATCCATAATTCCACACTTAATTGTATTTTTTTCTAATTTTAAAACTTCTTCAACTTTAGTAAAAATTAAACTAGTAAATTCTGTTTCTTCTGGACCATGCATTTTTGGTTTAACGATATAAATTGATCCTTCTCTCGAATTACCTTTTCTTTTTAAATCATGAATACAAGCTGCTGAGGTTATGAAAGCATCCATTATTCCTTCAGGAACTTCTGATCCATCATTTAAAGTAATTGCAGGGTTTGTCATTAAGTGTCCAACGTTTCTCACAAGTAAAAGACTTCTTCCGTGAAGTTTTAACTTTTCACCATTCAATGAAGTGTAACTCCTATCAGGATTAAGTTTTCTTTCTAATTCTTTACCATTTTTCTCAAATATTGATTTTAAATTTCCTTTCATCAATCCTAGCCAATTTCTATAACAAGTTACTTTATCTTCAGCATCTACTGCGGCTACACTATCTTCATGGTCACAAATTGTTGATACAGCAGACTCAATTATAATATCGCTTATCCCGGCAGCATCTCTTGCAGCACTAAATGCTCTAGGATTAATAATTATTTCAAGATGAAGATTATTATTTTTTAAGATTATAGCATTTGGTTTGGCTGCATCCCCTCTGTGACCAATAAACTTCTCTAAATCTGATAAATTATATTCTTTATTTTCCTTATAAATTGAAAGTTTTTTATTATTTACTGCTAAACCAGTAATATCTTTCCAGTCAAGATCATTTATTGGAAAATATTTGTTCAAAAAGTTTCTAGTGTATTTGATCACTTCTTGTCCTCTTAAAGGATCATATTTTTCACTTCCACTCTCTTCAGACTCTATTATATTTGATCCATAAAGACTGTCATATAAGCTTACCCATCTTGCATTAGCAGCATTCAAGCTATATCTAGAGTTCATTATTGGAACAACTAATTGTGGTCCTGCTATATTAGATATTTCTTCATCTAAATTTTTAGTTGTTATTTTAAAATCTTTACCTTCTTTTTTTAAATAACCTATTTCTTCCAAAAAATTTTTATATTTATTATAGTCAATCTCGTGGTCTCTATTTTTTTTATGCCACAGATCTATTTCTTGTTGTAATGTCTCTCTGATTTCGAGTAATTTTTTATTTTTAGGCGCTAATTCATGCACCACTTTGTCAAAACCTTTCCAAAACTCTTCAGGATCAACATTAGTATCTAGTAAAAGCTCATTTTTGACAAAATCAGCTAGTTCTTTTGCTACAGATAAGTTGTGGATTTTGATGTATTGCTCTCTCATAAATTGAAAATCTTATAATAAATTGTCATTTTTGCGCAATCAAAATTACTTATTTTAACAATTTATCGCCTTTTTTGTTTATAATACATACTTTAAATGAAAAATTACCTAAATTTTGAGACAGATATCAAAAATCTTGAAGAGGAATTAGATAAACTAAAAGACCCCTATAATCAGGAAGGTTTATCTGAAGTCGACACTTCAAGAATAAGCAAAGTTGAAGAAGAAATAAATGAAAAGTTAGAGAAAATTTATTCTAACTTAGATCCATGGCAGACAGCATTAGTTGCCCGTCATGAAGATAGACCTAAAGCAAAATTTTTTGTTGAAAATCTGTTTGATGACTTTATCCAACTTTCTGGAGATAGATATTATGGTGAGGACAAAGCTGTTATAGCTGGTTTTGCAAAGTTCGATGGTAAATCTGTTTTAGTAATTGGTCAAGAAAAGGGATCAGATCTTAATAAAAGAATAGATCACAATTTTGGAATGATGAGACCAGAGGGTTACAGAAAAACAATTAGACTTATGGAGTTAGCTAACAAGTTTAAAATTCCAATAATTTCTATTGTAGATACTCCAGGAGCATACCCAGGAGTTGGCGCAGAGGAAAGAGGTCAAGCCGAAGCAATAGCAAAATCTATTGAATGCTCTATGAAGTTAACGGTACCCACAATAGCAATTATAATTGGTGAAGGTGGGTCTGGCGGAGCAATAGCTTTAGCATCATCTAATAAAGTAATTATGCTTCAAAATGCAATATACTCTGTCATTTCTCCAGAAGGATGTGCCACCATTTTATGGAGAGACCCAAAAAAAACTTTAGAGGCTGCAACTGCAATGAAAATGTCATCTAGCGACCTTTTAAAGTTAAATATAATTGACGAAATAATTCCAGAACCAGTTGGTGGTGCTCATCGAGATAAAGATCTAATATTGGATAATGTAAGAGATTCATTAAAGAAAAATTTAGATTTTTTTCAGACAATGGATAAAGATGAAATTCTTGCTCATAGAAAAAATAAATTTTTATCAATTGGAAGAAATAAAGGATTTTCAACACAATCAGATGATAGAAATGATTTATCTATGAAGGCAAGTTCATTAGAAAATATTTATCAAAACTTTAAAAAGAATTCTAAAATTTATTATGGCGTATCTGCTGCAGTTTTATTAATATTATTCTTAAGCATTCTTTTATAAAGTACCACAACAATGCTTGAACTTTTTCCCTGTTGCCTCACATCTTTCGTTTCTAGAAATTTTTCCTTCTCTATTTGTTACAAGTAAACATTTTGGATTATTATTTGTATTTATACTTTTTTCATTTTGAACGTCATTTTGATCATCATTTTTTTCTATAAGTTTTAAATTAAATAAAATTGTAATTAAATCATACTTAAGTTTACTTAATAAATTTTCAAAAAGTGTAAATGCCTCTTTCTTATATTCTACCAAAGGATCTCTTTGTCCATAAGATCTTAAACCAATGACTTGTCTTAATTGTTCTAAATATTGAATATGTAATTTCCAATTTTGATCAATAAGTTGTAAAAAAATTCTTTTTTCTATCTCGTTATATTGCTCTTCATTTAACATTTTTATTCTCTCTTCTCTTGAACTTTTAAATTTATTTTTTATTTTTTCTTCAAATGCCTTATTTTCAAGATTAACTAATTCATTAATTTCACTTTCTTCAAATGATTTTCCAAATAAAGATTTTAATTGCATATTGATTTCATTTGATCCTGCATTGGCTAACTTTTTGGTTTTCTTAATTTTCAAATCATCAATAATTTCATCTAGAAAATTTTCAGAATATTGCTTAGAATCTTTATTTTCTATTACTTCATTTCTTTGTGAAAATATTACTTGTCTTTGATCGTTTAAAACATTGTCAAACTTCAAAAGAGTTTTTCTAATATCAAAATTTCTTGCTTCAACTTTTTGTTGTGCTCTTTCTAATGCTTTATTTATCCAAGGATGGTCTATACTTTCTCCATCTTTAAGCCCAAGTTTTTCAAGTATATTATTCATTGACTCAGACCCAAATATTCTCATTAAATCGTCTTCTAAGCTTACATAGAATATAGAGCTACCTTCATCACCTTGTCTACCTGATCTCCCTCTTGCCTGATTATCTACTCTTCTACTTTCCATCCTTTCTGTACCAATAACAAACAATCCTCCCAATTGTTTTATTTCAGCTTTATCACTCTCATCCTGACCTCCTAATTTGATGTCAACGCCTCTTCCTGAAATACTTGTCGTAATAATTATCGAGCTTCTTTTTCCTGCATCTGCAATAATTTCAGCTTCTCTTTGGTGATTCTTCGCATTTAAAACTGTGTGTTTTATATTTTTTTTAGTTAATAGACTCGAGTAGTGTTCAGATTTATTTATACTTGAAGTGAAAACTAATAATGGTTGTCCTTTTGCGTTACATTCAACAATCTTACTAATTATTGCTTCATCTTTTTCTTTACTAGTTCTAAATATTTGATCGTTCGAATCTTTTCTGATCATCTGCTTATTAGTAGGAATTGATACTACTGGTAGATTATAAATTTCAAAAAATTCTTCTGACTCTGTTAATGCGGTACCAGTACATCCAGCTATTTTTTTATAAAGCTTGAAGAAATTTTGGTAGGTAATTGATGCTAAAGTTTGATTTTCAGCATTAATTGTTAAATTTTCTTTTGCCTCTAGACTTTGATGAAGACCATCACCAAACCTTCTTCCAGGTAATTGTCTACCTGTTTGTTCATCAATTATTATTATTTGCCCATCTTTTACAATGTAATCTCTACCACTCTGAAAAAGATGGATTGCACGTAATGATTGATTAACTAAATGAACAATATGTAGGTTTTCTGGATCATAAAAATTTTTATTTTTAAGTATTCCAGCATTTGAAAATATACTTTCAACATTATCCACACCTTTATTAGTTAATAAAATATTTCTATCTTTTTCATCTATTTCAAAATCCTCTTTTTTTAAATTTTTTACAAGTTTATCAACAGCTATATATTGATTTGTTTTATCTTCTGTTGCTCCTGAAATTATTAGAGGTGTTCTAGCCTCATCAATTAAACAAGAGTCAATTTCATCAACAATCGCATAATTATGTTCTCTTTGAACCATGGATCCTTTTGAAAATTTCATATTATCTCTTAAATAATCGAAGCCCAATTCACTATTAGTAGAATAAGTTATATCTTTTGAATAATTTTCTTTTCTCTCCAAATCATCTTGCCCCGTATTAATATATCCACAGGTTAAACCTAAAAACTCATAAATCTTACCCATATTCTCACTATCTCTCTTAGCCAAATAATCATTTACAGTTACTATATGGACACCTTTTTTTTCTAGAGCATTAAGGAAAGCTGCAAGAGCTATGGTTAATGTTTTACCTTCTCCAGTTTTCATTTCTGCAATTTTATTCTCATGGATTACAACACCACCAATTAGCTGAACATCAAAGTGTCTTTCATTTCTAATTCTTTTAGAAGCTTCTCTAACCATTGAGAAAGCTTCAGGCAACACGTCGTTTAAACTTTTACCATTTTTAATTTCTTCAATTAGTTTCTCGGTTTTTTTTGGGAACATTTCGTCTGATAAATTTTCTAAATCTTTTTCTAAAAGATTAACTTTATTGACTAATTGTTGAATTCGGCCTAGTTCCTTTTCATTTCCGCTTTTAATAAGCTTTGAAAATATTTTGAGTGGGTTAAACATTTTGATATAAAATTAAATATTAGAAATATATAGTAATTAATTAATTATTTTAAATATCATGAAATTTAACATAAACAATTTTATAAATACTGGCAGTCAAAGGTCTAAAATTGTTGATTTTCAGGATTTAGATCATATTGATGGAGTTTCAATTTCCGCAGTTAGTGCTGGCTTATATAAATTTAAGAGAGATGAATTAGTTTTGTTTTATTTCAGAGATGGTGCAAATTATGCCTCTGTGTATACTCAATCAAAGTTAATATCAGAAAATCTAAAATGGAATAAAAAAATCAAAGCAAAAAAAATATTTGCATTATTAGTTAATACCAGAAATGCCAATGCATTGACAGGTCCAGAAGGCTATGAAGCTTTAAAAAACATTTCCTTAGACTTATCCTCAAAATTAACAGAGATACAGAAAAGGGATGAATATGATCCAAAACAAATTTCCTCAAAAGAAATACTTTTTGGTTGCACAGGTACTATAGGAGAGAAATTTCCATTAGAAAAAATTAAAAATTCATTACCAGAACTAGTCGAGAAAATAAAATATACACAAAATAAATTAATCTGGATGAAAGCTGCAATGGGTATAATCACAACAGATTTAAAACCCAAATTATCAATGGCTGAAACAAAAATTGGTTCATCAACAATTAAAATTTACGGAATCGCAAAAGGATCAGGTATGATTTATCCAAATATGGCAACTACATTGGGTTATATATTTACTGATGCAACATTATCCTCATCAGTTTTAAATGATGTTTTAAAAAATAATATAAAGACAACATTCAATGCAATTTCATGTGATGGTGACACAAGTACAAATGATATGGTTACTATATTTTCAACTAGCAAAGTTAATCACTCAGAAATTAAAAAATATAGTGATAGTAGACTTAAAAATTTTAACAAGGCAGTTCATGACGTTTTATTAAATTTAGCTAAGCAAGTTGTTTCTGATGGAGAAGGAGCCTCTAAATTTATTTCTATTAATTGTATTAATTGCAGAACTGAAAAAGATGCAAAAAATATATCTTTTAAAATCGCAAACTCATTATTAGTTAAGACAGCAATTGCGGGAGAAGACTCAAACTGGGGTAGAGTAGCTATGGCAATTGGAAACAGCGACTCTAAAATTATTGAACATAAATTATCTATATCTTTTGGACCATATAAAATTTATCACAAAGGATCTTTATACAAATCTTATGACCAAGAAAAAGTTATGGAATACATGAAAGGCAAATCAATTGAAATTGAAGTTGATATTGGTCAAGGAATTAAAAAATTTAAATCTTACACTATGGATTTAACAAAAAAATACATTGAAATTAATGCTGATTATAGGACTTAATATATTGAAATTTCATAGATCAATATTTAAGTATTATATATGATTAAGTATTTATTAAAATGTAAAGATTGTAAGCAAGAATTTGAAAGCTGGTTTAGTACCTCTAATGAATACGATAGGTTGCTAAAATTAAAACTTTTAAATTGTCAATCCTGCGAATCAATAAATGTTGAAAAGTCCTTGATGTCTCCTAATTTATTGAACACTAAGAAAAAAGAAAATTTAACAGAATCAAAAAAATACAAAGAGGTTCGAAAAAAACTTTCAGATTACAAAAAATTTGTAAAAAATAATTTTGAGTATGTGGGAGAAAATTTTACCTATAAAGCAAGATCAATTCATTATGACAAAAATAAACAAAAAAAAGGTATTTATGGTACTGCTTCACTTAAAGATGTTAAAGAATTAAGAGAAGAAGGAATAGATACAGACATTATACCTTGGATTGACGACGACAAAAATTAAACTTTTTTGAATTCTGAAATATAATTTACAGATTTGTCAGAACTAACAGACCATTTATTCAAAATAGGATTAAAAGTCATTCCATCAATTTTTTTTAATTTTAATGAATTTTTTTCACAAATATCTGTTAAATACTCTGGTTTAATAAATTTCTCCCAATCGTGAGTACCTATTGGAAGCCACTTTAAAATATATTCTGCTCCCACAATCGCAAATAAATATGATTTAAGTGTTTTGTTTAAGGTGGCAATGAACATCACACCTGATTTTTTTAAAAACTTTGAACTTTCTTTAATGAAAAAATCAACATCTTCAACATGTTCAACAATTTCCATATTCAAAATAATATCAAATCTTGTCTTAATTTTTAAATTCTCTGGAGAGGAATTATAATATTTAATTTTAAGTTTACTTTTTTTTAAATGATACTTAGCCACTTGTATATTTTTAAAAGAAGCGTCTATACCAACAACATCTGCTCCAAGTCTAGCCATGGGTTCTGAAAGTAATCCACCACCACATCCGATATCTAAAATACTTATGCCTTTAAATGGCTGATGCTCTTTTTTAATTTTAAACTCAGATAAAATTGTATCTCTTATGTATTTTATTCTGATGGGGTTAAATTTATGTAATGGCTTAAATTTTCCATTAGGATCCCACCATTCCTCGGCTATTTTTGAAAATTTTTCTATTTCTTTTTTATTTATTGTGTTATTTTTCATTGTTTATTGACATTACAATCAAGATGAATTTTATCAATATATTTTAATTTATATTAAAAAAAATTATCATGAAAATAATTGTATTAAAATTTGGAGGTACTTCAGTTGGCACAACTGATAGAATTAAAAAAGTTGCAAAAATTATTGCTAAATATAAAAAAAAATACAATGTAATTGTACTTTCTTCTGCAATGAGTGGTGTGACAAATAATTTAATCAATTTATCCAAAAAAATTAGCAAAAATTTTTCAGATTCCGAATACGATGTTTTAGTTTCATCAGGAGAACAAATGTCTTGTGCGCTAATTTCAGGAGAATTGATTAATAAAGGTTTCAATTCAAGATCTTGGATGTCATGGCAAATACCTATTAACACAGAGGGAAAATATAAATTTTCAAGAATTAATAAAATTAACAAAAGTAAAATTGTGAGTTATTTAAAGAAAGGAGGGATTCCCATAATCACAGGATTTCAAGGTATTAATAATAAAAACAGAATAACTACTATTGGCAGGGGTGGCACAGATGCAAGTGCAATTATGTTTGCTAAGTTTTTTAATGCTGAAAAATGTATAATATATACAGATGTAGATGGTGTTTATTCTACAGATCCAAATAAACTAAAGTCAGCCCAAAAAATAAAAGTTATTTCTTATGAGGAAATGCTAGAAATGGCCTCTCTTGGTGCCAAAGTAATGCAACCTCACTCAATTCAAGATGCGAGATTGAATAGGGTAGATATAGAGGTGAAATCTTCATTTACAGACAATAAAGGCACTTTAATAACAAAAAGAAAAAATATAATTAATAATAAGATTATAACTGGTATTACAAATACAACAAGTGATGCCAAAGTTTCTCTATTGGGTGTAAGAGACAAGCCAGGTATTGCAGCATCAATTTTTAAACCACTATCTGAAAACTCTATAAATGTAGACATGGTAGTTCAAAATATTTCTGCTAACGGTAATGAAACTGACTTAACTTTCACAATTAAATCAGATGATTTAAGCAAAACAAAAAAAATTGTTTTGCAAAATAAAAAAATAAAATTTAGGGATTTAATATTTGACAAAAATGTTTCAAAAGTCTCAATCATAGGAGTTGGAATGGTTACCACTCCTGGGGTTACTTATAGAATGTTCCAGTCGCTTGCTAAGCAAAAAATAAATATTCAAGTAATATCTACCTCGGAAATAAAAATTTCTGTATTGATAGATAAAAAAAACGTAAAAAAGGCTATATCTTCTCTTCACAAAGAATTTAAATTAAATAAATAATTTATGAACATTAGACCATTTAGGGAAATAAAAAGAAAAAAAACAAAAGAAATTAATGTTGGTTACGTAAAAGTTGGAGGAGATAATCCAATTTCTGTTCAATCAATGACTAATACGTTAACTAAAGATGTTAAAGAAACTATTAAACAAATAGAACAAATTGAAGAAGCAGGAGCTGATATCGTAAGGGTATCATGTCCAGACGAAGATTCAACGAAATCTCTTAAAGATATTATTAAAAATACTTCTATACCAATAGTTGCTGATATACATTTTCACTACAAAAGAGCAATAGAGGCAGCAGAGAGTGGTGCTGCTTGTCTTAGAATTAACCCTGGTAATATTGGGGATAGAAAAAAAATTAAGGAAGTAATTTCTGCTGCGAAAAATAACAATTGTTCAATTAGAATTGGTGTTAATGCTGGATCTCTAGAAAAAGACTTATTAGAAAAGTATAAAGAACCTTGTCCAGAAGCTTTAGTAGAGAGTGCATTAAGAAATATTAGCATTGTTGAAGACTTTGACTTTTATGAATTTAAAGTGAGTGTCAAATCCTCTGATGTATTTTTGTCTATTGAAGCTTATAGACAACTTTCTAAGGTTACTGATTATCCATTGCATTTAGGTATCACAGAGGCAGGAACTTTTTTGCCTGGTAGTATAAAATCTTCAATTGGTTTTGGGTCACTTCTTATGAGTGGTATAGGAGACACTATAAGAGTTTCCTTGTCTGACGATCCAGTAGAAGAGATCAAAGTTGGAAATGAAATACTCAAGTCACTTAATTTAAGAAATAGAGGAGTAAAAATTATCTCTTGTCCATCTTGTGCTAGACAAGCTTTTAACGTAATTGAAACTGTTAAAAAGTTAGAAGATAAACTATCCCACATAAAAACTCCCATTTCTTTATCTATAATTGGATGTGTAGTTAATGGACCAGGCGAGGCAGCGCAAACTGATATAGGTATCACTGGAGGAGGTAAAGGCAATAACATGCTTTATTTAAATGGAGTTGAAAGTCAAAAAATATCAAGTGATGAGATGATTTCTAAAGTTGTAAGATTAGTTGAAGAAAAAGCAGAAGAGATTGAAAAAGCTAAATAATGTTACCTTTATCAAAAGTTCAAGATTTAATTTCAAAACATTCCAAATTAGAAAAAGAGTTATCATCACAAGAAATTGATAAAAAATCTTTTGCAGAAAAGTCAAAAGAATACTCTGACTTAAATGACATTATTAAAGAGGCAATTTCTTATTTTAATTACCAAAAAAATAAAAAAGAATTGGAAAATTTAATTAATGATAATGATACTGATAAAGAGATGAAGGATTTGGCTAAAAGTGAATTAGATCAGCTTGAAAAAAACAATGATAGTAATGAAAAAAAAATAAAATTATTTTTACTTCCTAAAGATGAAGCAGATACAAAAAATGCAATGATAGAGATTAGAGCTGGAACAGGTGGTCTCGAGGCAAGTTTATTTGCCTCTGATTTATTTAAGATGTATGAAAAAGTAAGTCACAAAAAAAAATGGTTACTCGAGGTCATATCTATATCTAAAAGTGATGCAGGTGGATTAAAAGAAGTAATTGCATCAATTAAAGGTAAAAATATTTATTCGTCATTAAAATATGAAAGTGGCGTTCATAGAGTTCAAAGAGTTCCAGACACAGAAACTCAAGGACGGGTTCATACATCAGCTGCTACGGTTGCAGTAATGCCCGAAGCTGAGGAGGTAGATGTTAAAATAGAGGATAAGGATTTAAGAATTGATGTATTTAGAAGTAGCGGCCCAGGTGGACAAAGTGTTAACACGACTGACTCGGCAGTAAGAATTACCCATATACCAACTGGAATAGTTGTGAGTCAACAAGATGAAAAATCGCAAATAAGAAATAAGGAGAAAGGTTTAAAAATTCTAAGATCAAGAATTTATGAATTAGAGCGCCAAAAAAGAGATGAGGAAAGGTCAAAAGATAGAAAAAGTAAAATAGGTTCTGGGGATAGATCAGAAAGAATTAGAACTTATAATTTTCCTCAAGGCAGAGTAACAGATCATAGAATTAATCTAACTTTACATAAATTATCTGAATTTATGGAAGGCGAAATTTTCGACGAAATGATAGAAAATTTAGTTATTCAAGCTCAAGAAAGTGAGCTAAATAATATTTGAACATGAATTATATTGAAATTCTTAAAAAAGGTGAAAATTTTTTAAAAAATAATAATGTAAAAAATGCACGCCTGGATACAGAATTAATTTTATCAAAAGCAATCAATAGAAAAAGAGAAGAAATATTATTAAATATAAATAAAAAAATAAATAATAAAGAATTAATTAAATTTAGAACATATTTATTGAGAAGAATAGAAAAAGAACCAATAGCATATATCCTTGGCTTTAAACATTTTTGGAATTATAAGTTTTTCATAAATAAATCAGTCTTGATTCCAAGACCTGATACAGAATTGGTTATAGAAGAAACCCTCAAATTATTACCAAATAACAAGTCAATAAAAATTTTAGATATTGGGACTGGGTCAGGATGTATTGTGATTTCTATACTAAAAGAGAGGCCAAAATGTATTGCAACAGCGATAGATATATCTAGAAAAGCATTAAATGTTGCAAAAAATAATGCAAAATTACATCAATTAGAAAATAAAATTAATTTTATTAATATCGATATTGACAAATATAAATCTTATAACTATGATTTAATTATATCTAATCCTCCATATATTAATAGTATTGATTATAATAGATTAGATAATGATATAAAATTCCACGAACCCAAAGTTGCTTTGTCTGGAGGTTTTGATGGTTTTAGGGTTTTAAAAAAAGTAATTACTAAAAGTAAAAAATTATTAAAGATAAAAGGAAAGTTAATACTTGAGATTGGATATAAACAAAAAAGTCGAACTTTAAAAATACTAATTGAAAATGGTTTCTATATTAACAAAATATCAAAAGATTTTTCTGGAATTGATAGATGTATAATAAGTACTAAATTATAAAAATGAATAATTTCAAAAATAATAATAGAAGAAACAGATTTAAAACAAACGGAGATAGAAACTTCAGAAGAAATGCGAACGGACATAAGACAAATGGAGATTTTAATAACAGCTCTTCATTCAAAAGAAGACATCCAGGAAAAAATAATCAAAATGCTGCAAAACTTGTTGAAAAATACAATGATCTTGCAAGAGAAGCTCTATCTAACGGTGACAAAATTCTGTCAGAAAATTACCTACAACACTCAGAACACTTTTCAAGAATTCTTTTATCTCAAGAAAATCTAAGAAATCAGAGTGAAAATTTAAATGATCATGATGTAAATAACCAAATTAAAGTTGAGACAAAGACTAAGGAAATAGAGGAACAATCAACAAAATAATTTACATTTTAGATATAAGATCTGACTTTAAAACATTTATTTTAATTTTATTGACTTCAAATTTTTTACGTTCATCTCCTTCTAATATCTTTCCAGATGGAAGTTTTAATTTTTGAGAATTTATTTTTTTACCATTTTCTATTACCTCATAATGTAAATGTGGACCAGTAGAAAGACCTGTAGAACCAACATAACCAATTATTTGACCTTGCTTAACTCTTGCACCTTTTTTAATTCCTCTTCCAAACCTAGACATATGTGCATAAACTGTTTGATAAACTCTATTGTGTTTTATTTTTACACAATTTCCTCCACCACCACACCATTGAGCTCTAACAACTAATCCGTCACCCGAGGCTAAAATAGGAGTACCCTTTGGAGCAGCAAAATCTGTTCCAGTATGCATTTTTGTAAAACCTAATATAGGATGTTTCCTTTTTCCAAATGATGAGGATAGTCTAGCCCCATTGATTGGTGTTTTCATTAAAGTTTTTCGCATACTTTTTCCATTTTCATCAAAATAATCAATTTTATTTTTTTTATATTCATATCTATAAAGTCTCAGATCTTTATTTTGCAAATTTAAATTTGCGAATATAATATTTCCTGTATCAATAACATCTCCATCTTCATTTAAAAATTCTTCGTAAATAATTTGAAAGCTATCATTTTTCCAAACATCTCTTTGAAAATCTACTTGAAAACCGTATAATCTTGCAAATTCAATAATTATATTTGCCTTAATTTTTAAATCTGTAGCTGTCTGGTATAGACTATTAAAAATTTTACTTTCTTTATAAGTAACAATTTTTCTAAAATTTTTTTGTGTTATTTTTGATTTGAAAACTTTATTTTCAAAATCTCTGACAAATTGTATATCTTTTTTTTTGTTTAGCTCAACAACAAATTTAACTATTGAGGGTTTATCTTTCTTATCAATTTTAAAATAGATTTTTTGATCTGGTCTTAAAATTTTTATTTCACTATTTTTTTTTACAGTTTCTATAAAAATTCTTTTTTCAGTTTTTGAAATATTCATATTGTTAATTATAGACTCATAAGTATCACCTTCTTTAACAATATACTCTTGATCTAAAAACCTCTTCTCTAGATTTGATGTAAAATTTGTTAAAACTTTTTGTAGGTAAATGTTATTTAAAGTTTTTTTTAAAGTAACATGTTGATACTTTTTGTTTTTTTCATAATAGTGTGTCGCAAAAAAACAGATAAATATTAGTAAAATTAACCATAAAAAATGTGAGATCGATTTTACTTTTCTTTTAAATTTCTTAATCATTGTGTCATCTAACTGCTAAAAATGTTGAATTATATGACTTTTTATCATAAATTTTGTTTATCTAATAACTTGATTTATAAATTATTTCCAATATAAGCGTCACACTCAACATATAAAAAATGTTATTTATTGGGCTTTATAGTCCAATTAGCTATTTAAATTGTTTATATTTTAAGAAGAGAAGTGTGGACGGTTAAGGTTACCAAAATTTGTCGTACATACTTCAACATTATACAAATATTATTCTTAGTATTTGTATAGAAGCTAGTGTGCGCCGTTTTTAAACTTGAGAGTTTGATCATGGCTCAGAACGTACGCTGGCGGCACGCCTTATACATGCAAGTCGAACGAAGTAGCAATACTTAGTGGCAGACGGGTGAGTAACATGTAGGTATCTTCCCTTTGGTGAGGAATAACACGAGGAAACTTGTGCTAATACCTCATAAGTCTTTACGGAGAAAGCTTTATGCGCCGAAGGATGAGCCTGCACTTGATTAGTTTGTTGGTGGGGTAATGGCCTACCAAGACTTTGATCTATAGCTGATCTGAGAGGATGATCAGCCACATTGGGACTGAGACACGGCCCAAACTCCTACGGGAGGCAGCAGTAGGGAATATTGCACAATGGAGGAAACTCTGATGCAGCGATGCCGCGTGAGTGAAGAAGGCCCTTGGGTTGTAAAGCTCTTTCGTCGGGGAAGAAAATGACTGTACCCGAATAAGAAGGTCCGGCTAACTTCGTGCCAGCAGCCGCGGTAATACGAAGGGACCTAGCGTAGTTCGGAATTACTGGGCTTAAAGAGTTCGTAGGTGGTTAAAAAAGTTGGTGGTGAAATCCCAGAGCTTAACTCTGGAACTGCCATCAAAACTTTTTAGCTAGAGTATGATAGAGGAAAGCAGAATTTCTAGTGTAGAGGTGAAATTCGTAGATATTAGAAAGAATACCAATTGCGAAGGCAGCTTTCTGGATCATTACTGACGCTGAGGAACGAAAGCATGGGTAGCGAAGAGGATTAGATACCCTCGTAGTCCATGCCGTAAACGATGTGTGTTAGACGTTGGAAATTTATTTTCAGTGTCGCAGCGAAAGCGTTAAACACACCGCCTGGGGAGTACGACCGCAAGGTTAAAACTCAAATGAATTGACGGGGACCCGCACAAGTAGTGGAGCATGTGGTTTAATTCGAAGATACGCGCAGAACCTTACCAACACTTGACATGTTCGTCGCGACTCTAAGAGATTAGAGTTTTCGGTTCGGCCGGACGAAACACAGGTGCTGCATGGCTGTCGTCAGCTCGTGTCGTGAGATGTTGGGTTAAGTCCCGCAACGAGCGCAACCCTCACTTTTAGTTGCCATCATTTAGTTGGGCACTCTGAAAGAACTGCCAGTGATAAGCTGGAGGAAGGTGGGGATGACGTCAAGTCCTCATGGCCCTTACGTGTTGGGCTACACACGTGCTACAATGGCATTTACAATAGGAAGCAAGATGGCGACATCAAGCAAATCCTAAAAAGATGCCTCAGTTCGGATTGTACTCTGCAACTCGAGTACATGAAGCTGGAATTACTAGTAATCGCGGATCAGCGCGCCGCGGTGAATACGTTCCCGGGTCTTGTACACACCGCCCGTCACACCATGGGAGTTGGTTCTACCTTAAGGCAAGGTTTAAAACCCTTGACCACGGTATAGTCAGCGACTGGGGTGAAGTCGTAACAAGGTAGCCGTAGGGGAACCTGCGGCTGGATTACCTCCTTTCTAAGGATGATTAAGGATTGTTTCTTAATCTAAATAATATAACAGGTTAATGTTGACCGTCCTCATTTCTCTTTTTAAAATTGTGTTTCTCCTTTGCACAAAGGGGCCGGTAGCTCAGTTGGTTAGAGCACACCCTTGATAAGGGTGGGGTCGAAAGTTCGAGTCTTTCTCGGCCCACCAATTTCTGGGGGATTAGCTCAGCTGGGAGAGCGCCTGATTTGCATTCAGGAGGTCAGCGGTTCGATCCCGCTATCCTCCACCATGAAACACATAGTTATTCAAATCGTAAATAAATTTATATTATCAATATCTATATCCGATTGTTCAAATTTTATTTGAGCAATCAATAAATATTCGAATAGATGAATATTTAAAAAATTTGATTCAACACAGAATTTTTTTCTGTGCATAAATCAAGCGTTTAAGGGCGTGTGGCGGATGCCTTGGCACTGAAAGCCGATGAAGGACGTGGTATACTGCGATAAGTTGCGGGGAACTGTATGCAAGTTTTGATCCGTAAATTTCCGAATGGGAAAACCCACCACTTTATGTGGTACTTTAAACTGAATAAATAGGTTTAAAGAGATAACCCGGAGAACTGAAACATCTAAGTAACCGGAGGAAAAGAAATCAATTGAGATTCCGTTAGTAGTGGCGAGCGAAAGCGGAACAGGCCAGTAGACTTGTTAAAAAAATTTGAATAGTTTGGAAAAGCTAACCACAGAGGGTGATAGTCCCGTATGAGTAATGTTTAACAAGTTTCTTGAGTAAAGCGGGACACGTGAAATCCTGCTCGAATATAGGGGGACCACCCTCTAAGCCTAAATACTCTTCAGTGACCGATAGTGAACTAGTACCGTGAGGGAAAGGTGAAAAGAACCCCTATTAGGGGAGTGAAATAGAACCTGAAACCGCATGCCTACAATCAGTCGAAGCTCTTTTTAGAGTGACGGCGTACCTTTTGTATAATGGGTCAGTGACTTAATTTATAAAGCAAGCTTAAGCCATCTAGGTGTAGGCGCAGCGAAAGCAAGTCTTAATAGGGCGATTAGTTTTATGAATTAGACCCGAAAACGAATGAGCTTACCATGAGCAGGTTGAACGCAAGGTAACACTTGCTGGAGGACCGAACCAGTTGACGTTGAAAAGTCTTTGGATGACTTGTGGTAAGGGGTGAAAGGCCAACCAAATTCGTAGATAGCTGGTTTTCCGCGAAAACTATTTAGGTAGTGCGTTGAATAAATATGCGTTTAGAGGTAGAGCACTAAATGGGCTAGGGGGAAGAGATTCTTACCAAACCTAATAAAACTCCGAATGCTGAGCGTAGTTCTTCAACAGACAGACTGTGGGTGCTAAGGTCCATGGTCGAGAGGGAAAGAGCCCAGACCACCAGATAAGGTCCCAAAATTGTGATTAAGTGTGAAAGGATGTGGAAATTCCATAACAGCCGGGAGGTTGGCTTAGAAGCAGCCATCCTTTAAAGATAGCGTAACAGCTCACCGGTCTAATAGAGTTTCTGCGCCGAAGATGTAACGGGGCTAAAATCACATACCGAATCTGTGGGTTTATGAAGTTTTCGAACTTTATAAGCGGTAGCGGAACGTTCTGTAAGCCTGTAAAGGGACACCCGTGAGGGATCCTGGAGGTATCAGAAGTGCGAATGCTGACATGAGTAACGATAAAAGAAGTGAAAAACTTCTTCGCCGAAAATCCAAGGGTTTCTGCGCAAGGTTAATCCGCGCAGAGTTAGTCGGCCCCTAAGACGAGGGCGAAAGCCGTAGTCGATGGAAATAAGGTTAATATTCCTTAACCAGATGGTAGTGACGAATTTTATAAGTTGTGTGTTCTTAATGGATTGAACATGCCGCGAAAAAGTTCCAGGAAATAGCTCCATCATTAGACCGTACCCTAAACCGACACAGGTGGATTAATAGAGTATATTTAGGCGCTTGAGAGAATGATGTTGAAGGAACTCGGCAAAATGCTTCCGTAACTTCGGAATAAGGAAGACCATTATTTGGGCAACCATCTAATGGTGGCACAAGCCAGGGAGAAGCGACTGTTTATCAAAAACACAGGGCTCTGCTAACACGTAAGTGGATGTATAGGGTCTGACGCCTGCCCGGTGCTGGAAGGTTAATGCGATGGGTGCAAGCTCATTTCTGAAGCCCCAGTAAACGGCGGCCGTAACTATAACGGTCCTAAGGTAGCGAAATTCCTTGTCGGGTAAGTTCCGACCTGCATGAATGGCGTAACGATTTCTCCGCTGTCTCCAACATCAACTCAGTGAAATTGAATTCTCCGTGAAGATGCGGAGTTCGCGTAGTTAGACGGAAAGACCCCGTGCACCTTTACTGCAACTTTACATTGGTGTTAGGAAAAACATATTTAGCATAGGAGGGAGACATTGAAGCGATGGCGTCAGTTATCGTGGAGTCAACAGTGAAATACCTCTTTTGTTTTTCTTGACATCTAACTGATCGCCGTTATCCGGCATCAAGACATTGTATGGTGGGTAGTTTGACTGGGGCGGTCGCCTCCCAAATAGTAACGGAGGCGTGCGAAGGTAAGCTCAGAACGGTCAGAAATCGTTCGTAGAGTGCAATGGCAAAAGCTTGCCTGACTGTGAGACTGACAAGTCGAACAGAGTCGAAAGACGGTCATAGTGATCCGGTGGTTCTGAGTGGAAGGGCCATCGCTCAACGGATAAAAGGTACGCCGGGGATAACAGGCTGATACTGCCCAAGAGCTCATATCGACGGCAGTGTTTGGCACCTCGATGTCGGCTCATCACATCCTGGGGCTGGAGCAGGTCCCAAGGGTTTGGCTGTTCGCCAATTAAAGTGGTACGTGAGCTGGGTTCAGAACGTCGTGAGACAGTTCGGTCCCTATCTGCTATGCGTGTAGAAGAATTGAGAGGAGCTGTCCCTAGTACGAGAGGACCGGGATGGACGTACCACTGGTGGACCGGTTGTAGCGCCAGCTGCAGTGCCGGGTAGCTAAGTACGGACGAGATAACTGCTGAAAGCATCTAAGCGGGAAACTCACCTCAAAACTAGTTCTTCCTATAGAGCCGTGGTAGACCACCACGTTGATAGGCTGGATGTGGAAGCGCAGTAATGCGTGTAGCTGACCAGTACTAATAGCTCAATTGGCTTGATTTATGCACTGAAAAAAATTTTATGGTATTTTAATATTTTAGTTTAAACTTTTTTGACTAAGCACAAATCAAATAAATTTGCTTTTGGGTAAAATAAATTCCTAAAAACGTTTCTATCATCACTGAATAAAATTTATTACTAAAGCTTCATATTCTTTTTTTAACAATAATTAAATAATTTTGTGGTGCGCCTGATTGTGTAGTTTTATTTAAGTTACTTTTTACTATTTCTATATCTGCTACATTTTTATATTTCTTACCTTTAAATAATTCATAAACTTTTTTGTTTCTAGTTAATATAACATCCTCAATAAAATAGTAGCCACCTTTTCTTAAGTTAGGAAATAGTACTTCAAAAGAATTTATTATATGCTCGTTAAAATGAGCACCATCTTCTGAAACAAGATCAATTTTATTTTTTAGTTTGTTTTTAGTTATAAATCTCTTTAAATCATCTTTATTTTTTTGATCTATTTGAACTTTTATTGAATTTTTATATTTTAATTTATTATTCTTAAATGTTAGATCTAAACAATAAATCTTTGCTTTTCTAAAATAAGCAGAAAAAACTAACCCACTAGCACCCTCAAAACTTCCAATTTCAACTAAATTTTTTATTTTTTTTTTATCTACTCTAGAATAATACTGGCTGTATCCGTGGCCAGTTACAAGAGATCTTACATATTTTTTTAGTTTTGTATCGTAAATTACTTCTTCGTAAAGTGTAGCTTTGTCAGTTTTGAAAAGTATACAAAGCTCATTAAATGATAATTTTGACAAATCTTTTCTAAAATAAGATTTTTTTTGCGTTCTGAAAGTATGAAAATTTTTATCTAAATCAATATCATAATATTTTGAGTAAAAAGGAATTTTTCTTAGTAAAAATTTTTTAATAGTTTCTCTCATCAATACCTCATTACTAAAATAATAAATTCACTATTAAGAATTTGAATTTCATATATCTTAATGCTTAGATATTTATATTCTATTTCATATAATACATATGTAAATTATTTTTTTTTACAAATAATTGTCATAACTGATCCATAAAAAGGTGGAGAATAGCCTTTTATTTTTTTCTTTAAAATTTTATCTAAATTTTTTTTATTAAAAAACGGACCATCAAAATACGGAAAATCAAATTTAAGAATTTTGAATTTTTTATCTCTTAATAAACGAATAATAGACTCTAGACTAAATAAACTTATATGAGTTGGGTCATGCAACAATCTAAATTTTAGATTATATCTTCTTGCCATCGCGGAATCAAAATCTGGAGTTTCAATAATCAAAACTCCATTTTTTTTTAATAACTTTTTTACTTTGTTTAAATAATAAATTGGATTTTTAAGATGCTCTATCACATGAATCATAGTTATATAATCAAATTTTTTTTTCACTTTTGATAATTTATCATAAAATTTAAACGTATTTTTTTTTGCATTTTCAAAACACTCTCTATTTATCTCGACGCCGTGAGTTTCCCATTTTTTTTTATTTAATGTAGATAACATCCACCCATATCCACAACCAATGTCTAAAATAGTTCCACCTGTTTGTTCATTTTTTAAAAAGTTTAAAATAAATTTATACTGTTTAATCTTTGTTTTTTTTTCATTTTTTAACAATCTAATTTTACCATCTGGATCTTTGGGTTTTACATAATAATTCTTATATGAGATATTTTTACTCCTTCTTATTGGAAGATAATAACTTTCATTAATTAATATTTTTTCAAATTCTTTTCTTAAATTCATTTTTAATTTTTATCTTTTCTTTAAATATTTTTTTGATAATAAGTTTAAGATATTCACATCTTCCATATCATCTATTTGAAAACTTTTGCTTTTTGGCATAACATAGGTTCCAATTTTCCCAAACAATCTACATTTACATTTTAAAAATTTTTTAGTTTTGAAAAGAAAAAAAGATCCATTTTCTAAAAATTTATCTTTTATATCTTGTCTCGGTTTTCTAAATTTATAATTATAATTTGATATTAAATTACCGTTTTTGTCTCTTTTCCATACAAAAAAATCATTTATTATTGTAGATGTGAAAAGACTATCGAGTCTGTTTTTCTCAAAATATTTAATAGCATTATCAAAATCTTTACTAGATCTAATCGGGGAGGTTGGTTGAATTCCAATAATTGTATCTGGCTTTATCCCCTTTTTATAAATAAAATTTATACCATGTATCCAAGCCGATTCTGATGACGATTTATCTTTAGCAAATTTTTTTGGCCTGACTATTATTGATGCTCCATTCTTAACAGAATAATCCAATATTTTTTTTGAGTCACTACTTACCCAAGTTTGGCTAATTTTTTTTGAATTTAAAGATTTTAAAATCGACCAAAAAATTAGAGGCTCATTATTTATTCTTTTTAAATTTTTATTTTTTATACCTTTAGAGCCACCTCTTGCTAAAATTATCGAATGATATATTTTACTCATTATATTTAATAAAATAGGTATTTATTACTTTCTAAAGATTTTTTAATATCAAAATTTTTAAATAATTTCTTCTTTTTAACTTGGTTCATAAAATAAACCACACTTTTTTCTAATGAAAAATTATAATCATTTTCTTCACTAAAATTTATTTTTTTTATGATTGGCGGTTTCTTAAAAAAATTATTTTTGTCAAATACTTTTGCTGGTCCTCTTATTTCAATTTTTTTATAATTTTGAACCACATATCCATTTTCAAAAATAAATAGTTTTTCATTTATAAGCGGACTTGTGTAAGTACAAAAGATATTAATTTTTCCATTATTAATAGTTGTTATTTTTATATTAGAGTTATCAATTGAATTATTTATTTTTTTTCTACTTATATTTTCTTTATACAGCTTTTTGATACCAAAGTAATAATTTATAAAGTCTATCCAATGTATTCCAACTAATTCATAAACTCCATTCGGAATTTTTTTTTTATTAGATCTCCAACTTTTAATATATTCTTTTTTAAAAGCCAATCCGTGTCCAACAATGATTGATCCATACAAAAATGAACCTAAAGTGTTTTTTTTTATAATTGGAAAAATTTTCGATAAATTTGAAAATCGAAAATTGAAGTTATAATAAATTTTCTTATTTTTTATTTTCATCAATTGTTTAAAATCTTTTAATGAAGATACAGGTGGTTTTTCGCAAAAAATATACTTATTTTTATTTGAAAATTTTTTTATATATTCTAGGTGAGTGTTATTGGGTGTTAAAATGAAAATTACATCACACTCTAATAATTTTAAAAATGAGTTTGAATTTCTATACCTAGGCCTCCTACCTTTATATACATAAAAATTGTAACTTTTTTTCTTTAAAATATTTTGGATTCTTTTTGAGTGTTTGCCATTACCCAAAATTCCAATTTTATACAAATGTAGCTCCACATTTATTACATGGATCATAATTAGATCTTGAACCACAAATATGGCTTTCTCTCAAAAGTTCTATTTGTTTATTATTCCAAACATCTTTGATACTACTATTTTTCAGATTCCCAAAACTTAATTTACTTTTATAATCAGCATCACAAGGATTAACTTTTCCATCAAACCACACATACATTCTGTCCCAAAGTTGTTCACAAGGATCATTTATGTCTAAATGTACATCATTATGATAGGTATCCCATCTTTCAAGAGGATCACCAGCACTTACATGATCAGATCTTTTGATCCAAAAATCTTTAAATTTTTTTTTATCTAATTTTTTTTCAAAATCTACTCCAGAGACTCTTATTTCGGTAATTGAGTTTGGATATTGCTCTGATCGCATTTTATAAAGCGTATCTATATTTTTTAAAATTTTTTCAAAATTACTATTTTTTCTAAGTTTCTCATAAGTTTCTTTTTCATAATGATCTGCTGATATTACCATTTGATTTATATTATTTTTTAAAATTATTTCACAAACTTTCTCATTTAAGAATGTTGCATTTGTATTTAATTTTACCTCATATATATTTTTTTTATTTGATATATATTCCAACATTTCACCAAGTTGTTTGTGCAAAGTAGGCTCACCCCTACTACCCATTGTTACTGCACCAATACCAAGATCATCTGCTTCATCTACAACCTTTTTAAAAAAATCAAAATCAATTACTCCCATAAAAGGTTTTTTTGTAAAAGATTTATCTGTTTGAAAACAGAATGGACATCTTAGATTACAAGTTGAAACTAGTTCGATTAGTAAGTAAGGGGGATAACCTAAATTTTTCTTTTCTTTCCCTGCAATTAAAAATTTATATCTAAATATTAAATAACCAAATACTTTAATTATGTCAGATTTGTTGAATTTTGTATAAATCTCAATGTGCTTATTTATTTTAAAAAGCAATCCCTTTTTTTCTTTTAAATGATGTAGAAATTTATTGGTAATGTCATCATTTATCTTATTTTTTTCTAAATAATCCTCAAAAACTGAGATATTTTGGATTAAATATTCTTCTAAATCTTTTTGTTTGATATTTTCGTCGATTGATACTTGGTTGATTTTCGCTGATCCTAACTTGAATGTGTCCATAAATAATACTTTATATGGTTATTTTATTTCTACAATAATAAAATATACATTAAACTTCTAGCGTTAATAAATTAAAGTTATCAATCGATTTTGTATCTTCATATTAAGTAAATATTTGCTTAATGAAAATTTAAAAAATTACTTTTTTTTTATCAAAAAAATTTATATTTTTTAATATAAAATCTCTTTTAAATAAATTGAATTATTTGTATTTTTGAAGTGATCGTAACCATATTCAACAATTACCATAATTCTTTGATCATTCTCAACCTTAGAACCTTTATGTATTCCAAAAGTATCGACTAAAAAAAAGGTTCCTTTTTTTCCTAAAAATTCTTTTTTTAATACATAACTTTTTTCGATCTCGTAATCCTCAAATCTTTTTGTAATCTGGTGACTTCTATTTTTTTTAAAGTGAGTTTTTGGTATAAATATGTGTGAGCCATTTAAGGTTTCATTTACATCAGATAAATAAATAAATAACTTAAAAAATTTTTTATAATCAATATCAAAATGATATTTTTGAGCTGCTTTTGATAATAACTCAGAATTTTTATTAATTTCACCTGAACTACCTGAGATAAAAACTGAGGCATTTATTGAAATTTTATCATTACCAAGGTAACATTTTGCAATATCTTTAAAATATTTTGAAAGTATAATTTGTTTTAGTTTGGTTTCTTTTTTAAGATCAAGTTCAGCTCTGAGTAAATGAATTTTCTTATCCCTTACAAATTCTTTTGCCTCATTTAAAGATTTAAATGCACTATTTTTTACAATTTCCTCTTTACCATCTTTAAATAATAAATGTATATTCAAAAAATTTTTTATTATTTCATTTTCAAGGCTATCAACAACATTTTCATTAAATTTAAAACTATCACTATGTCCATTATTAATTAAAGAAATTAATGTTTTATTAGAACTCTCTTTTTGTAATGAATATTCGTTAATATAATTATGTTCACTTTTTTTATATTTTAGTAAATTTCTAAAATATGTAAGACCATAAATCGATCTTATAATAAATAGTTGTATTAAAGTTTTTATATCTTTATTCAATGTCTTCGAACGCAATCTCTCTTGTATTATTGGTATTGAATTCCTAAAAGAATTTATCACTATAAATGGTATCCAGTTTTTGATTATCGATTTTAAATTCATCTTATCATTTTATATTATATTCCTACTTTACAATACTTTTTTTTCTTAGATATTATTTTAATTTGAAATTTTTATAAAAATATAAATATTTTGAATTTAAAATTAATTGTGTTATTCAAAAATATAGAAAAAATAATAATAATTGATGATATAATTTCTTAAATACTTTTGAACAAAAACTATTTGTAGAATATAGTAATAAACATATAAGTTTAGATAAATTTAATGTCAATTAACTCAAAAAAATTTAAAAATTTACTGAAAAAAAAAACTTTGTTAATTGGTGAAATAGGACAAGCGCACGAAGGTTCATTAAATTTAGCTCATTCATATATTGACTTATGTGCAGATTTAGGACTTGATGCAATTAAATTTCAAACACATATAGCCGACAAAGAGTCAACTTTAGATGAACCCTTTAGAATCAAATTTTCTCATACTGATAAAACACGTTATGATTATTGGAAAAGAATGGAATTTAGTCAAAACGAATGGAAAGGAATTTTCAATCATGCAAAAAAAAGAAAAATACTATTTTTAAGCACTGCATTTTCTATAGAGGCTTTTGATTTACTAAACAAGTTTGATGTTTGCGCTTGGAAAGTGGCATCTGGCGAAATATCAAATATCAACTTGATAAACAAAATGATTAAAACAAAAAAAACAATCATCTTAAGTACTGGGTTAGCAACTTTTAAAGAAATTGAAAAGCTATTAAGTTATCTTAAAAGAAAAAAAGCAGATTTTATATTATTACAATGCACCTCTAACTATCCTGTGAAAATGCAAAATGTTGGATTAAATGTGATGCATGAATTTAAAGAAAAATATAAATGTAAAGTTGGCTTATCTGATCATACTGGTACTATTTATCCTGCGATTTACTCAATTTGTAATAAATTTAACCTAATAGAGTTTCATGTAACTTTTGATAAAAAAATGTTTGGCCCAGACTCAAGTTCGTCATTAGATGTCGGACAAATTAGTCAACTACAAAATTTTTCACATAATATTTCTTATTTACTGGATAATCCTGTTCACAAAGATAAAGTTTCAAAAAAAGCTAAAAAATATAAAAAAATTTTCGGAAAAAGTTTAGCTTTAGTTAAAGATTTGCCGAAGTTTCATAGATTAAAAAAAAGTGATCTAACAATGAAAAAACCTGGATCAGGTATACCGGAGAATAAATTAAATCATTTAGTTGGGAGAAGACTTTCAAAAAATGTCTCAAAAAAATATTTGTTAAAGTATAGTGACTTACAATAATGTTAAATTTAATTCATAATTTATTTGACCCAAAAAAAATGTATAAAATGAAAATTCGATTTTTTCAAAAAATATGAGATTGAAAATCTTGGGAATTATTCCAGCCAGAGGTGGATCTAAAGGTATTAAAAATAAAAATATTAAAAAATTTTGTGGCAAACCTCTAATTTATTGGACTATAAAAACTGCTCTAAAATCAAACTTAGATAATGTTATTGTTTCAACAGATAGTTTAAAAATAAAAAAAATTTCTGAAAAATATGATGTCTCAGTTCCTTTTTTAAGACCTGCAATATTTGCCAAAGATAACTCAAGTTCAATAAGTGTTGTCAAACACGCTTTAAAATTTTTTTTTAAAAAAAAGATTAGTTTTGATGCTGTAATGATTCTTCAGCCTACCTGCCCTTTCAGAACGGTAAATGATATTAATAAATGTATTAGTATCCTAAAAAAAAATAAAAAATTATCCTCAGTCATTTCACTTCAAGAAATAAAATCTTTTTTTCCAGATAGAATGAAATATTTAAGTAAACAAAAATTAATTATAAATCCAAAATTTGCTGAAAAAACAGAAAATCTAATAAGGCAAAAATTAAGAAAAATTTATATTAGAAGTGGATTAATTTATTTATCAAGAGTAAAAAACATATTAGAGGAGAATTCAATACAAGGTAAAAATTCTTATGGATATATTACACCATTAAATAGATCATATAACATAGATGATATTAATGACTTTAAAATTGCCGAATTGGTCAAAAAAAAACATTTGATATAAAAAAATGAAAAAGGCAACGGTAATACTCAATGCATCAGAATATCCAAAAAGTGAGATAAAAAAGTTAAAAAAAAAAAGACATATTTTAATTTTTAAACCCAAAAATAAAATAGATTTACTCAAATCAATAAAAAAATACTCAAAAAAATATGAAATTGTTGATATTTTCCTAAAATTAGGAATATTTTATGACAATGACGTTTTGTCAGCCTCAAACTTTAAGCTTAAGACTTTTGTTACACCAACTACAGGCCTTTCACACATAGATGATTCTATAATAAAGGAAAAAAAAATTAAAATACTTTATTTAGAAAATAAAAAAGTTTTGAACAAAGTAAGTTCTACCGCTGAACATGCTTGGGCAATGTTGTTAGCACTTAACAAAAATCTTTACATGTATAATGATAGAGTAATAAGTGACAAAAGTTGGGAAAGAAAAGAATGTGTGAATTATGAAGTAAAAGATAAATCCCTAGGTATTATTGGTTTTGGAAGACTTGGTAAAATTATATATAAATACGCAAGAGCTTTTGGCATGAAGATATTGATTTATGACAAAAAAAAAATAAATATTAAAGGCGCTAAACAATCAAGCTTGAAAATAATTTTTAAGAAATCTGACTTCATTAGTTTAAATTTAAGTTTGAATGAAAAAACCAAAAAAATTATTGATATTGACTTATTGAGATTATCAAAAAAAAATTTAATCTTTATAAATACAGCTAGAGGAGAAATTGTTGATCAAAAAGAATTATTTAAACTACTTAAAAAAAATAGAATTTTTGGTTTAGGATTAGACGTTCTTGAAAATGACAGTGTATGGTCAAAGAAAATTCCTAAAAATACCTATGAACTTTTAAAGAGAAATAAAAATAAAATTATTGTTACCCCACATATTGGCGGATATAGTTTTGATGCTATAAAAAAAACAAGAATTCATATTATGCAAAAATACATAAATTATATTAAATAAAATTTAAATTGACTTGAATTTGTAAATTTTAACTAACAAAATTCTTATTTAAATAAATTTCAAACCATGTATGAATATTAAATTATAATGTTAAAAAAACCTTTTTTAATTGCAGAAATTGGAATAAATCACAATGGGGATATAAATATTGCTAAAAAGTTAATAAAAAATGCTAAGCAAGCAAATTTTGATTGCGTAAAATTTCAGAAAAGAGACATTAACTCAGTATATTCAAAAGAACAACTTGATGCTCCAAGAGAAAGCCCTTGGGGAACAACTCAAAGAGAACAAAAAATAGGATTAGAATTCATGGAAGAAGAATATGACCAAATTAACACTTTTTGTAAAAACGAAAATATTTTATGGTTTGCATCTGCTTGGGATATTAAAAGTTTAAATTTCTTGAATAAATATAACAACACTTACAACAAAATTGCATCCGCAATGATTGTTGATCTTAAATTTTTGGAGGCTGTAGCTAAGCAAAAAAAACATACTTTTATTTCCACAGGTATGTCAACTGAGAAAAATATTAATGATGCAGTAGAAATTTTTAAAAAAAATAACTGCTCATTTGAATTAATGCATTGTGTTTCTACTTACCCCATGAAAGTTGAGGAAGCAAATCTTGCAACAATAGATGCTTTAAAAAAAAAATATAACTGTAATGTTGGTTATAGTGGTCATGAAAATGGAGTAGCTGTTTCTTTATCAGCATTAATGATGGGAATATCATCTTTAGAAAGACATATCACGCTTGATAGAACAATGTATGGCAGTGATCAATCTGCCTCACTAGAATTAAAGGGAATGATGCAATTAACATCGTCTATTGAAAAAATGCTTTTGGCAATAGGAGAGGAAAAAATTGGTTATATAACTAAAGAAGAACACAAAATAGCAAAAAAATTAAGATCACATATAAAAAATTAGATGTTAAAAAAAAAAATTTTATCACATTGTTTGACGATTAAAAAATTGAGCGCACAAAAAAGAAATATAGATCAATTTATTGAAATAATTTACCAACAAATCAAAAAAGGTGGAAAGTTATTAATATGTGGTAATGGCGGATCTGCAGCTGACGCCCAGCATATTGCTGCAGAAATGCTGGTAAGGTTAAGACCAAATGTTAATAGAAATCCATTACCAGCAATATCTTTAGCTACAGATACTTCAACAATCACAGCTTGTGGAAATGATTACAATTTTAGTGATATATTTGATAGACCTTTTAAAGGTTTAGTGAATAAAAATGATATATTATTTGTTATTTCTACTTCAGGAATGTCAAAAAACATTTTAAAGGTTTTGAATTCAGCAAAGAAGAGGAAGATAGTAACAATCGGTTTTCTTGGTAAAAATGGTGGGTCAGCTAAAAAACTTTGTAATTTAAAAATAATTGTAAAATCATCTAACACGGCGCACATTCAAGAAGCCCATATTTTTTTAGCACACTATATTTTAGAGAGATTAGAGGACAGATTTATTAAAAAAAAGCTAGTTATCTAAAATTGAAAATTTTGACCAAACATTACTATTCTTTTTTGATATCAAGAACCTTTCTACTTTATTTGTTAAATCGATATGTTTTCTTTTGTTAAACTTTTTAACCCAGTACTCATAAATTAAAACTTTATCTTTATTTTTCCAACTTAATTCTCTCATCTCTTTAGTGTAATCTGGTATCATCCAGCCAGGCCCATAAAAAATATTTTGCATAAAGTATGCTTCATATATTTCTTTTTTATTAATTTTAAAATTTTTATATTTTGCAAGGTTATTTAGTATTTTTTTGTAATGGATTGATGATGAAGGGTTAATATTAAAGTTAAAAGAACAAAACCTTCCATTAGTATGTGTATTGATAACCTTTATATTTAATAATGCGAGATCAATTCCAATATTTCCCCAATTAGTCAATACAAAATCTATTTTTTTTTGAAGGGAGTAATGAGAGAATGTGGTTGGAATTAATTTAAATTTTTTATATTTTTTTAAAAAAGCATTTATAAAATCAGTATTTCTTCTGTAATTATTTGGATGTGGTTTTATATACCAATCATAATCAGTTTTATCTGATAATTTTCCTAAATATTCAAGCCACTCCCCAAAATCACCGAAAAACCAGTTACCAAATGCGTGTGGAGAATCCACAAGACATTGTGTTGCAACTAAAACTTTGATTTTTGAGTTTTTATCTATAATTGAATCATCAATTTTTTTGTTAAAAGGGCTTACTTGTAGATTTTCCATATTAAATGAAACTGATCCAGATAATTTTTCTTTGATATCTTTTTTAGCTAAACTTATTCCTTTCTCTTTCAAATTTTTAGGTAGTTTATCAAAAACCAACTTATATAATTTATGGTTATGTACAAAATGATCTTTTTTGGAAAGTTTTATTAGATGAGAAATTCCAGCACAATAATAATCTATGTTCTTGCTTAAAGCATATCTTCCTATGTAGCCATGCAAGTATACAGTGTGAGTTAAAACTATTGCTTTTACATTATTTTGCTTAAAAACTTTTCTTACACTGTCGAAATAATCTAAGCTATTACAAAAAAATTTTTTAAAATCAGCTGACTTGAGGTCAGCTGTATGTGTATAATTATATCTTAAATAACTATCGTAAATTAAATCTCCAACACGAATATTTTTATAATTATATTCTAAGAATTCTAATTTATTTTTTGGAAATTTTATATTTCTTTTTACTAAATTTTTTCCTTCAAGAACAAAAAATTTGTTAACTCCGAATGATCTATAAACTGAAAAATAGCTAAAATTTAAATGAGACAATACTTTATAAAATATTCGTCTTTTTTTATTATAAGTATTTACAGTAATTGCAGCTGACGAAGCAGAATATATTTTTTCCATTATTTTTACTAAATAACTAAAAACTATGTGTGAGCTACACATGGGTGTGAACTCAAAAAGAATTATACTGTCAGATTTATTATTTGATTGCTCTAAATCTCCTAAATTTTTATAATTTAGATCTATAAATTTTCTAGATTTTAGTACCCATAAAACATTCTCAAAAATACTCTTCAACATTATTATTAATCAATATAATTTATTACCTTTTCATACGTTAGTGGCAATTTAGACATTATCTTTGAGATTTTTTTGACACTATTGCCATTTCCGTAAAGTGTATTTTTTTTAAATTTTTTATTATTAATTTGTTTTATTATTGCCTTAATGATTTTTTTATAATCATAAGTAACATCAATAACGTTCGGTCCTTTTTCCCGATTTGCTTGTCTGTTACCAATATTAACACTGGGTATACCTAAAAATGAACATTCTCTTATTCCAGAGGAGGAATTTCCTATAATACACAACGAATTAAGTAATAACTTTATATAATTTTCAGGTGGTAAATTTTTTATAAAGCAAATGTAGTTAGGGTTTTCCCTTTCTCTAAACTGTCTTAATTTTTTTGATATAATATCAGTTCCCGCATCTACGTTTGGCCAAAACCAAATTGCTTTAATATTAAATTTTTTATAAATAATTTTAACAGATTTTATTGTTTGACTTATTTGATTTGCAGTACTCTCTATTTCAGTAGTAACTGGATGCTGAAGTATAACTATAAATTTATCATTAATTTTTATGGTTGATCCAACTCCATATTTTTTAAAAAAATTCCTTTGAATTTTTTTTTTTACCAATCTTGCTAGGTCAATGGATGGGCAACCAGTATTGAAAACTTTTTTTGGATTTTCCCCCATATTTATGACAAATTTTTTCGCTCTGTCTGTTGAAACAAAATGTAAATCTGAAAGTTTTGTAATTGCATGTCTTACCTTCTCATCAATTGAGCCTGTAATTTCTCCTCCTTGTATATGTGCTAAAGGAATATTCATATAACTTGAACATATTGCTACAGGTAGATTTTCGTATCTATCGGCTAAAACAACAACCAAGTTTGGCTTTATTTTGTAAAATATGTTTGAAAGTTCGTTTATTGTGTGTCCAGTTGACTTAGCCATTGTTAAAAGGTTTTCTCCTTCAACTATTGAATAATATTTTTCACTGATTTTAAAACCATCTTGCGTTATTGTTTTTGATATATCGCCAAATTTATATAATAAACTGGATGCGCCCAAGACGATTTGAAGTTTTATCTTTTTGTTTTTTTTTAGTTCTTTTAATAGTAATTTAACCCTACCATAATTGGCTCTACTATTGATTACAAAGCATATTTTTCTTATTGTTTTTTTCATTGATTTGTAAGAGATTATCTA
>CACKIN010000002.1 GCA_902600205.1 uncultured Pelagibacteraceae bacterium
GTTCATCCTGACATTTGGCTACCAAATCAAGAAGCTTATACAAAAGATTTAGTGCCAAAAGGAACATTACAATTAAGCAAAAACCCTTACGAGGGAAATCAAGGCTATTGTGTTTCACAACAATTTGCAAAAAAAATGAATATTACTGCAATAGAAGATTTAGGAAGACCAGAAGTTGTTAAAGCAATGGATAGCGACGGAAATGGAAAAGGTGAGTTTTGGATTGGTGCAGACGGATGGGCTTCTGCAAATGTAAACCAGGTAAAACTTAGAGATTATAAACTCTACGATGCTGGTATAGAGCCAATAAGAGCTGCTGAGGCAGTTAAAAATGCGAGAGTTTTAGACTCTATCAAAAAGAATGAGGGCTATGCATTTTATTGTTACAAACCTCATGCTATTTGGGGAATGGCAGATGTAGTTATGTTGGAGGAACCAAAATATGATCCAGCTAAATATAAAATGATACAACCAAAAGCAGACGCAGATTGGTATCAAAAGTCATATGTTGCTTCAAAGGATGCTTTGAAACAAATTCAAATTGGATGGGGAACTTCTTTAGAAAGTAAATCACCAGCAATTGTTGAATTTTTCAAAAATTTTCAGATTACAGCAGATGATGTTTCTTGGATGGCATTCGAGGTTTCAGTTCAAAAAAGAGACCCAGGTGAAGTTGCAAGAGATTGGATGTCTAAAAATAAATCAACGGTAGATGGTTGGTTAGGTCTTTAATTTAGATAAACTAAATTTTATATACCTGGCGATTTATAGTTGCCAGGTATCATTTTCAATAATTTTAAGCTAAAATCCTTTTATGGAAGCTGCCATACAAATCCAAAATGTTTGGAAAATATTTGGAAATACATCCAATGATGCATTGGATGCAATCCAAAATAAGAAAATTTCAAAACAAGAGGCATTAGAAAAATACAATTCTGTAATTGGTGTTTCTGATGTCTCGTTTGATGTTAATAAAGGTGAAATTTTCTGTGTTATGGGTTTATCTGGAAGCGGTAAATCAACACTTGTAAGGCATATTAATAGATTATTAGAACCAACATCTGGAAAAATTTTAATAAACAATCAGGATGTAATGCAGTTTGATAAAGAAAATTTACAAGATCTTAGAAATAAAAAAATTGGTATGGTTTTTCAAAATTTTGCATTGATGCCTCACAGATCTGTCTTAGATAATATTGCAATGCCATTAGAAATAAGAGGTGTAAGTAAAAACGATAGGTTAGATGCAGCAAATAAAATCTTAAATATTGTTGAATTACAAGGGTGGGGCAATAAATACGCGCATGAATTATCTGGAGGAATGCAACAAAGAGTAGGACTAGCAAGAGCACTTGCTGCTGATCCTGAATTTTTACTCATGGATGAGCCATTTAGTGCACTTGATCCACTTATAAGACGTCAACTTCAAACAGAGTTTATTAAACTTTCAAAACAGATGAAAAAAACTACTGTATTTATTACTCATGATTTAGATGAAGCTGTAAGAGTTGGACATAGAATAGCAATAATGCGAGATGGAAGAGTTGTTCAAATCGGAACCCCTGAAGAAATAGTTGTAAATCCATCTGACGAATATGTTGCAGACTTTGTAAAAGGAATTTCAAGATTAAAAGTTGTTCAGGCTAAAACTATTATGCAACCTATAGAACAATATAAAAAAAATTTTGGGGAAAATTTAAGTAATAATGAAAAAGTGAGTGAAAACGATATATTAAGCAAACTTATTGAAACTTCTGTTTCAAAAGATAAACCAATTGTAGTTGTAAACGACCATAATACTGAAGTTGGAATTATTACTCAATCAGACCTATTAAAGGCAGTTGTTGAAGGAAATGATAATGAGTAAAGAAATTAAAAATTTACCAAGATCTGAACTTATTAAAAATTTTGTAATTTCAAATCCAGATTACTATATCAAAGAGTTTAAAAAAATTGGTAGCAAACCATCATACTCTTACTCTTTTAACTTATTTGCAGCACTGTTTGGACCAGTATGGTTTGGAATGAGAAATGTATGGAATTATGCTCTTGCATTTCTAATTGTGGAAACATTTGCTGTTGTTCAAATTGTTAGAGGATTATTTGGCAACATCACTAAAGATGCAGTTGAAAAAATTGATAAAATTCAATCAACTATCGATTTTAGATACAAACAATTAGAGGCTGCAAAAGAAAACAACCCAGATAAAGTCGAAGTCTACGAGAGGGCAATTAAATCACTTGAAGGCGCAATGAAGGAATATGTAGTTGATGTTCAGCAAATCGAGGCTTCAGCAATATGGATTACTATTTCAGGAATTTTATTATTGATTTTCGTAAAATTTATTCAAGGAATATTAGCGAATACAGTTTTAGAAAAAAGATACTCCGAATGGTTATCAAATAAAACGATTAACCCTGGAATGAAAACAAAAAATTATTTATTGAGCGTTGGTTTTACTATAATTATAATGTTTTTTTCAGTAATACATTATAGCTTCCCAGGTTTCTTCTCGATAATGAATGATTTTCCTACTCATCCAGAAATAAGACTTACATCTATTAAATGGGTAGAAACAATTTTTGATTATGCTGTTATCAAAGGAGATGCAGTATTTACTGCAATTACAATTGGAATTAGATCAGTTCTTGATTTTTTAGAACTTTTATTTGTAAAAACACCTTGGATTGTGATTATAACTACCATTGTAGTTTTAACTGCTTTATCAGCAGGAATAAGAACTGCGATATACTCTGCAGGATTTTTAGCTTACATGGGTTTTTTGGGATTTTGGGTTAAGGCTATGACAACACTTGCTTTATTAGGAACAGCAGCAATTTTAAGTATTGTTATAGGAATACCTTTAGGAATTTATTGTGCAAGACGTCAAAGATTTTATTCAATGATAAGACCAATAATGGACTTTATGCAAACAATGCCTGCATTTGTATTTATGATTCCTGTCATTGCATTTTTTGGAACAGGGAAGGTTGCAGCTGTAATTATTACAATGATTTTTGGCGGAACACCAGTTGTAAGACTTACAGTATTAGGGTTAAGAGGAGTTCCTGAGACTATCAGAGAGGCAGCAATAGCTTATGGAGCATCTAAATGGTATCTTCTTAGAAAAGTAGATTTACCACTTGCAACTCCATCAATACTTGCTGGTGTAAATCAAACTGTGATGTTAAGTTTAGCAATGGTTGTTGTAGCTTCACTTATCGGAGCAAAAGGTTTAGGACAAGACGTACTTGAGGCACTTCAATATGCAAATGTTGGACAAGGAATTTTAGCCGGTGTTGCAATATTATTTGTTGCCTTAATATTGGACAGAGTAGTTCAAGGTAAGAAAAGAGTATAATTCCTTAATGAACAAAAATGTATGGTTGCTATTTGCTAGCAACGCATGTGCATTTTCAGTTGCACCTGTAACAGTTTTTTTAAGTGGAATAATTGGATCTAGTATAACTCCGATTAAATCTTTGTCGACTTTACCAATGTCATTATCGATTGTTGGTACTGCTCTTTTTATAATAGCAGCCTCTAAAATAATGAGTATTACCGGTAGAAAAAAAGGTTTTATATTATCATCAATTACAACTTCAATATTTGCACTATTAGCAGCTTACGCTGTAATGAAACAAAACTTTATTTTATATTCATTTTCGTGCTTCTCGCTTGGATTTGGAATGGCATTTGCCCATCAATATCGTTTTGCGGCTGCTGAGAGTGTTAACAAAAAACAAGCCCCAAAAGCTATATCTTTATTACTTTTTGCTGGAATTTTGTCAGCTTTACTGGGTCCTAATTTAGCAAATTTTGGAAAAAATATAATTTCAGAGAGCTTATATGTAGGGTCTTATCTATGTCTATCATTATTAACTCTTTCATCAATAATTTTTTTAATTTTTTATAAAGAAAATAAATTTATTGATAAAAAAAAAATATCAAGAGGAAGAACTATTTTAGCGCTAATATCTCAACCAAGGTTTTTACAGGCATTGGTATCTTCATCTTTTGCATATGCAGTGATGTCTTTTTTAATGACAGCCACTCCAATAAGTATGCATATACAAGACAAGATGTCTTTAAATAGTACTAGTTTTGTAATTCAATTTCATATCATAAGCATGTTTCTGCCAGCATTAATTACAGGAAATTTAATTAAAAAGTATGGACACAGTAAGATTATGTACACTGGCGTATTATTTTTTTTCATAACAATTCTTCTTAGTTTTCAAAATCAAACTTTTATAAATTATCTTTTGGCCTTAGTTTTTTTAGGACTTGGATGGAATTTTTTATTCATATCAGGAACTAGCTTGCTTGTTTTAAATTATAAAGAAGAAGAGAGATTCAAAGCACAAGGTTTTAACGATTTTATAGTTTTTTCAGTCCAAGCTACTGCAAGTTTAACAGCAGGCGTAGTACTAAGTTATACGAGCTGGAAAACTATGAACATGTTGTGCATACCCATTTTGATTGTAATAATTTTTACAATCCTAAGAGCTGATAGATCATATAAAAAAATTTAAGTTAAAGACGTGTCAACTTGTTGCACCAATTAGACATTGTTTATCTAATTTTAGATAATATATGACAATCATGATAAAAAATAATAAACTTATAATTTCATTTATAATTTTAATCAGTACATTTTTTACGAATATAGCATTAGGTGCGGATGTTACAGTGGAAATGTTGAATAGGCTTGATAAAGAGTCAAATGTATTTGAGCCTAAAATTGTTAGAGTAAACACTGGAGACACAGTTCTTTGGAAAGCAAATGACAAAGGACATAACGTTGAATTCATAAAAAAGGGTGTGCCAGATGGAGTAGGCAAATTCAAATCAAAATATAACAAGGATGTTGAATATAAGTTCGAAGTCCCGGGGATATATGCTTACTGGTGTACACCACACAAAAATATGGGAATGATTGGTTTTGTGGTGGTTGGAGATGACAAATCTAACTTAGATGCTATTAAAAAACTTAGATTTTCTTCAAAATCTAAGAAAATTGCACCAGGTTTAATAGACCAACTATAAATCAGAAAATATTTTTGTATTAAGTCTTCTGACTTTTATAAGTGAATCTTTGTACTTCCCGGAAAGATGAAAGTCTCCCGGGAAGGCAATACACTTTATTTTTGCTTTTCTTGCATAACTTAGACTTATTTCTGTATCTTCTACAGCTACACATTTACTTGATCTAAGATTTAATTTTTTCAGGCAATGTTTATAAATGTCTGATTTATCTTTAAAGGTTTTAATAATTTTATCATGACCTATGTAGTCAAAATCGTTTTTTTTGATATGGTGTTTTAAAGATTGAAATACTCCATCAACGTTATTTTTAGTTGTAGAAGTAACAAAGCCAATTTTTATTTTATTTTTTTTACAGAATTTAATAATATTTTTTACTCCAGCACGTGGTTTTAATTTATTCTTTTTTAAATATTGATTAAATATAAATGTTTTTAAGTTTCTTATTTGTTTTGCGTTCACTGAAGTTTTTTTTGATATACCGAATTTTTTAACTCTAATTTCACCACCTGGTTTTTGTAACATTGATTGATACATTTTTTTCGTCCAATACCAATCAAGACCGTTTTTTTTAAAAGCTTTGTTAAATGATTGTCTTTGAATATTTGAAGTTTCAACAATTGTGCCAATTGAACCGAATAGAACTGCTTTAATCTTCATTAGCCTTTGACGGCACCAGTTGTTAATCCACTTATTACTTGTCTTTGGAAAAACATAACTAACATAAAAAGAGGGGCAGTGGCAGAAACAACTGCAGATACTGCCCACATCAAATTACCTTCATGTTGATTTGTTCCAAGATAACTTTGAATTTTGGGTACCATTGTATGATTTTCTTGGTTTAAAAGTAGTGCTGTTACAGTAAAATCATTATATGCTAACATTAGACTAAACAAACCAGCAGTAATAACGCCAGGCCACATTACTGGCATAATTATATATCTAAATGCTTGAAAGTATGAACAACCATCAATTAATGCACTCTCATCTAATTCTTTTGGTACTGTTTTAAAAAAAGAATAGAGCAACCACAAAGTAAAAGGTTGATTAATTGCAACTAAAACTACAATTGTTGTTGGTAAAATTCCCCAAATCTGTAATTCAAAAAAGGGAAAAAGGTAACCCGAGACCAATGTTATGTGTGGCATTGCTCTAAAAATTAATGCTGCAATTAGTATCCAAAAAGCATACCTCTCTGTGGATCTAGATAAAGCGTAAGCTCCTAATGTTCCTAAGAAAAGTGATATTGTAACTACAAAGACTGTTACTATTATTGTATTTCTTGAAGCTTTCCAAAACTCACCCTCGGTCCAAGCCTCAGAGTATGCATTTGATGTAAATTGTCCGCCAGTTTCAATTAGAGTATTAAATGCAGAAATTGCGTACCACCAATCTGCTCTTGAAAAAAAATCTGCTCTTACCTTAAAAGATCCCCAAAAAGTCCAAATAAATGGGAAGCATGCAATTAACAACCAAATGATTATAAATGTTGTATTAAATGTTTTTAAAGCATTTGATCTTTTATCTAATTCATATTCCATTATCTAGCGGTCCTAAATTCTTTCCATGTTCTTATTAATACTGGTGCCAGCAAAATAGCAATTCCAATTATAGTCATCATTGAAGTTGCTGCTGCTGATCCAAATAAAATTACTTCCTCGTTAACTAAATTATCGTAAATTAACCAAGATAAAGACTGTGCACTTCCTTCAGCACTAAAACCAATTATTGGTTCAAAGACTCTAAAATTATCCATTAATGATATTAAAGCTACAAAAGTAACAACTGGATAAATATGTGGTAGAACAATGTGTCTAATTCGTTGGTATCTTGATGCTCCATCAATAATTGCTGCTTCAACTGGTTCTTGAGGCACTGTTTGTAAAGCTGCATAAAAAACCACAAAAGCAAAAGGAGAATGATGCCAAATTCCATAAATTATTATTGTTATCCAAGTGAGTGTTCTAGAAGATTTCAATGATAGGTATGGATCTTCCATCATTAATTGTAAATTTGCACCAATAATACCCTCTGCATCAATCATCCAGAATAGAACAAGTGATCCAACTAATGGGGTAACTATCATTGGTAATATTGTGCCAAATATTAGTGGGCCTCTTATTTTTCTAGATATTGCATTTAAACTTAATGCTATGATGAAGCCTAATAATAAAACATTTGGAGTTACAAACAAACAATATGTTAAAGTAAACAAAAGTGCTTTGTAAAAAGGTAAATTTGTAACTTGGTCAATAAAATCTCCAAGGGTGTCAGTCTCATCCCAAAATTCAGTTATTTGCTCAATTGCTAAATGATTTCTATCAAAATATGTTCCAAATCCATTAAATTTTCCCAATGGCCTCTCATCCCTTAGTACGGATGTTGCTTCTTGGTCAACAACAATTGAAACAGTACAACCAAAAGGATCACATTTTTTTACTTCTTTTACTACTTGATCATGTTGAGCATAAAAGGATTGAATACCAGTTGATATTATCGGAAGACCAATAAATAGAATCATTGCCAGACCAGTCGGCAAAAAAAACCAGAAAAAAGTTTTATTTGGCATTTACGATTAAGTGGGGATAAAATCCCCACTTAAATATTTATTTTATAGAAAGCCTTGTTCTTTAGCTTTACTTATATAAGCAGCCTCGACATCTTTTAGTGCTTGTTCCGCTGACTCTTTTCCTTGCAAGAATTCAACTATTTCACTTCCTAATGCACCATGCATTAAACCCATTTGAGGTAACATTGGGTAAGGTTTTGCTCCCATTTTTACAGCTTCAATTACACCAATAGATTTTGGTCCTGGCACAAAGCCTTCAACCAACCATACAGCTTGGTCGGCTGCATCTGCAACCATTTTCTTGTTTGAAGCAGCATGAGCTAGAGCTATAAAAGATGCTTCTGCATCACTGTCAGATCTATTTTTTGCTAAAGTAAATCCGTCCCACCATAATGTTGCAGCTGGAATATTTCCTCCACCAACAGTTGCTGGTCCAGTTAATTTGGTAGCTGCAGTAATTTTTGCATCTCCTTCATCATCTAATAAAGTTCCTGATCTTGATGCCCATAATGTCATAAGGGCAACTTTTCCAGATTCCCATTCAACTTTAATAGCTTCACTGTCATGAGTAAGATAATCAGGGTTGCTCAAACTAGCTAATTTTTTTAGCATGTTTAATGTAGCTACACCTTTTGCATTATTTATATTTGGCTCAGCAGTACCAGCTTTAAAAAATTCACCACCATGACCAATGAACATATTTACAAATTCCTCAGCTAAATTCCATCCGGCTTTATACGCAGCTGCATAAGGATGTTGCATTTTACCTGATGCTCTTATTTTTTCAGATGCGGCAACAACTTCTTCGTAAGTTTTAGGGACAGGTATACCTAATTCTTTTAAAACATCTTCTCTATAATATAGATGTTGAGTATTTGCCATAAAAGCAACAGCCATTACTTTTCCATCTATTGTAATTAATTGTGAGTCTTGAATTCCTTTTCCATATTTTTTAACTAGATCATCCATAGGTCTAATCAGATCTTGGTTCATCAAAGGCACGATAGAACTATTAGCTGCAATTCTTGCTGAAAACTCAGAAGGGTTTGCAGTTAAAGCAGGAACAGCTATTTTGTTATGCTCAGATGAGTGAGTAACCTTAAAATCTGCACTCCCTTTACATCCTTTAGCTGTTTCAACAAAAGTTCTTAATGCTGGAAAATCATTTGCTAAAATATTTATTGAACCACTTGGTTTACTGCAATGCCCATCAGCATATGCGGTTGTTCCAAAAAGTATGAACAATAAAGTTAATAGTATTTTTTTCATATTATCTCTCTTTTTAGGTTGTTTATAATTATTCTAAACAAAATTATATCTTTAAGGTTTATTTTATAAAAGTGATTTTTAAATCACTTTTGACGCAAGTCCTGATCCGACTACAAGTGACTCTAGTTTTTTGTAAACTATGTTTTCATCAACATTTCCAAAACCAGCAAATGTGCTAAATCCACAATCAGTTCCAGCCATTAATTGGTTAGGGTCTACTACTCTAGAAAAGGCCAGAATTCTATGCTTTACAACGTCTGGATGTTCAATAAAATTGCTTGTAGACTCTATGACTCCAGGAATAATGATCTTATCTTTTGGTAGTTTTATGTTCTCAAATACCTCCCATTCATGAGCATGCCTAGGGTTAGCAGACTCTATCAAATATTTGCTAACATTGGCCTTAAAAGCTATATCGACAATTTTATTCAATCCAATATCGTGAGTATGAGGTCCTTCATAATTTCCCCAACAAATGTGCATTCTTACTTGAGATGGATCAATATTTTCTAATGATTTATTTAAAACCTCAACATGTTTATTTGCTCTCTTTAAAAAATCTTGTTCTGAAATATTTTTGTAAATCATATGCCTAGATAGAGCGAGATCGGGACAATCAATTTGTAGGGACAGTCCACTATCAATGATTTTTTCATATTCAAATTTCATAATATCTGAGAGCTTTTCTAAATATTCATCATCATTTTTATAAAATTTATTAGGCAGAAAATTACAAATTACCCCTGGTGATGGAGAATTCATAAATCCCTCACTATGTGAATTTTTTTTTAATGCTTCTTTAAAATTAATTATATCTTTATTAATTGAGACATTATCTTTTATTTTTAATTCACTTGTGCAACAAGGTCTTTGATAAGTTGGAGTTCCACCAGATAGAATAAGTTTTTTTTTAAAAGATGGAAAATCATCTAAATCTTTTGGAGCTCTTCTTTCACTTTCACCAGAAAAACCATCAACTCTATCTTTAATATATGTAGCATAACTAATTTTTGACATTTCTCCGTCACTTACAATATCTATGCCTGTGTTAATTTGTTTTTTTACAACTTCTAAAACATTATTTCTTACAACCTCGTCAAATTTTTTTATGCTTATTTTTTCTTTATTATCTTTTAAAGATAAAAGGCTTGAGAGTTCATTTGATCTAGGTAAACTCCCGACATGTGTGGTTCTTATTTTAACCATGATTTAGTAAAATCTGTTTCCAAATAGCAATTTCATCAAACAATACCCACTCTCTTATAATCGAGTTAGAATAAAATTCTGCATGATTAATTCCCAATATAAATACTTTTTTATTTGAAGCTTTACCATAATCTTTACTTTCATTACTGTGTATACCTTCTAAAAACCATCTAACTGATATTCTTGAATTTTGTCCTTTTTCCTCTAAAAAACCTACATGTTCCACACTAAACTTTATATTGGAAAATATTTTTTTTAGAGAGTTCCATTTTTCCATAATATCTTCTCTTCCATGGCCAATTTTATTGCCAGGCCAGAAAATATTGGCTGCTCTATTATATCCCTCAAATGTGTAGTTATTATTAAATATATTTTTTAGTATCTCCGAATATTTTTCAGCTTTTGATCCATTTTTATATTTCTCAGCTTCATAATTTGATTGTTTATCAGTTTCAGAGTTAAATAGCTTGGATGCATTTGAAAGTCCTCCCTCACTTTCAATAATTATCTTTGCGAATTCTTTCGGTGAGTATCCAATTTGTCTTACCATTGCACCTTGATCTCTGACAATCCACTCGTCATAAACTTGATTATCTTTACATGCACAATCAGCAATCACTCTATAATAAATATCTTTTCCGCTGGGTTTGCCATAAAAACCCTCACCTAGGTGAGTACCTTTACTTAATATCCTATGAGAGGAGTGATATCCGATTTCATCATTGCCATTCCAAATAACATCTTCACCTAACAACTGCCTGTTTGGAAATTCCCTCAAAGTTGCATAAGTTGCATCAATCACTGGTTTATTTCCATAAGTAACTCCAAATGGAGATCTTACGGGTATATCTTTTGTATAAAACTCACCAATGGACTCTACATCCTTATCTTCCCATATCTGCTCAGTAATTTTTAAAATAAAGTCAGGGAAATCTTTAAATTTCTTATCAAAACTTTTCATTTTATTTTTGATACACAATTGAGAAGAGACTCATGTTTTCCATCTGTCTGAATACTAACATGTGATCCAACTGGAACTGAAAATGTATCTTTATAATTTATTTCATAAGCAGAATTTTCTGTATCAATTTTCCATTTTCCTTTTTGAGAGAAAAGAATTGTAGGCTTATCAAATTTTAAATTATTTACTTTCCCATTTTTAGATCTAAAAGTGGTTAGGCTAAACCCCGTATCTTGTTGAATTATTGGTTTTATTGATTTGCTTTGAAATTTGTTTCCTAAAATATGTGAAATTTTTATATTATGCCCAATTTTATTTTCATTATTAAGTCTTTTACTGACCAGACATATATTTTTTTGTAATTGTTCTAGCTTATAATTATCATATTTTTTAACTTCGTCTTTTGAAATAGGATCTATTAACTTTCTACCACTTGGAATTTCTTCACTATTTAAATCAATTAAAGAATTGTCATCTAGAAGTGCCATACCAGTTTGTTTCGCTCTTTCAAGAACATCAGGCATCCATGTTACAATCCCAGGATCATTGCCCCCAAGAACAACAAAAATAAAACCTTCTCCATCTCCTGCATTTTCAAATCCTCTAAACATATTTGTTGGCATAGATATTATATCTCCAGCATTTAATATTGTTTCATCCTGGCCCGTAGAACCCCAATAAAACCTCCATTTGCCTGAATAAATTATAAATACTTCAGCAGTTAAATGGCTATGAAGACCAGAACCATTTAAGGGTTTTGCCGAAACAGCACCCAGGTTAAATCCATGAGGTTCTGATATTTTTATAGATTGATTTACATCTTCTGCAACACCTGGTCCCAATATTGAATAATTTTTTCTCTCTTTGTGACCTTCTAATTTCCCTTCGACAAAGGGCAAACTACTAGGAGTTAAATCCTGAAATCTAGCAAGTCTAATGTTCATATATTTAATTATAATATTGTGTTACACGATTATTTCCAATAAATAAATACACATGCAAATAGAGCAATTTGATACAGGTCTTAAAACTAAAACAAATGTTAAAGATATTGTTATTTCACCAGAGCAAAATTTACAAAATAAAAATTTAATTAGAAGTTATTTAAATCAAATTATAAATTTAGGAATAAAAGAAATTGACAAAAGTTTAGAGAAGGCTTTTGTAAATGAAGTAAAAGTTAATTGCTTTTATCCATTAAATGAGTTTACTGGATTAAAAAATTTAAAGGATAAACTTTGGATACCTCTACTAGAAGCTTTTCCAGATTTAGAGAGAAGAGAACATATTGTGCTGGGTGGAGCTTTTAGAGATAAAATATTAGTAGGATCATACTCTGTATTATCAGGACATTTTAAGAATTCGTGGTTAGGGATAAAACCAAATTTTAAAATGATAAGTCTAAGATGTTGTGAAATTCATGAACTAAAAAAAGATAAAATAACCGAAAGTCATATATTGATAGATGTATTAGATTTGCTAAGACAATGTAGTAATTTCATAATTAATCCATCTAGAGGACCAGAGGGTGCTTGGATGCCACCAATTAATGCAGATGGTGTAAATTTTTTTGAAAAAGATATTGAAGTTTCAAGCTCGAATTTAAAACAATCTTTATCAATGAATAGAAGCTTGAACTTAAAACCAGAAAAAGAAAAAATTTCAAATGATGAACTAAAACAAAGATTGTTAGACCATCCACAGAAAGAATTCTGGCATGATAAAATGAATTGGTATGGACCATGTGGAATAGGTACCTCTAGATCTTTAGAAGGTTTTATTGATATACATCAATTACCATTTAGAAGATCATTCACTGACAGAGATTATTATAAGATTGGACATTATTGCGAAATTGGAGATGGAAAATTCTCTTTATGTGCAGGTTGGCATAGTATAGAAGCAGTTTATGGCTCCAATGATTGGTTGGGATTTAATGCAAGAAAACAGAAAATTACCATGAGAGTTATGGACTTTTACCATCACGATGAAGGGAAAATCCGTGAAAATTGGGTACCAATTGATATACTTCATATATTGAAACAAATAGGTATTGAAGTTTTAGAGAAAATTAAGAGTTAGTATGGCTAATATAAAATTTACTGGAGTACATAAGTCATTTGGATCTAATAAAATAATTACAGACTTTAATTTAATGGGTAAGGATGACGAATTTCTTGTATTAGTTGGACCATCTGGTTGTGGAAAATCTACCTTATTAAGAATGATCGCAGGTTTAGAGAAAATTGACGAAGGAGAAATTTTTATTAATGACCAGAAGATAAACGATCTTCACCCTTCGAAAAGACAAACTGCAATGGTATTTCAGTCTTATGCTTTGTACCCTCATATGAATGTATATGAAAATATGTCATTTGGTTTAAAGATTGAAAAAAAACCTAAAGAGGAAATTGAGTCAAAAGTTATGCAAGCTGCAAAAATTTTAAAAATCGAGGAGCTTTTAGAGAGAAAACCCAAACAACTGTCAGGAGGACAGAGACAAAGGGTTGCAATTGGTCGAGCAATTACAAGAAATCCAAAAATATTCTTATTTGATGAACCTTTGTCAAATTTAGATGCAGCATTAAGAGCTGAAATGAGAGTAGAAATTTCAAAATTACACACTCAAATTAAAACTAATATGATTTACGTAACTCATGATCAAGTTGAAGCTATGACTCTTGCAGATAGGATCGTAATATTAAATCTTGGAAATATAGAACAGGTAGGAACTCCTGATGATATTTATAACAATCCATCAAATATTTTTGTAGCACAATTTATTGGAACACCAAAAATGAATATTTTACCATTAAACTCAGATAATATAGTTTCAGATAATAAAATAAATTTTTTAGGTAATGAAATTATATTTCAAAAAACCAAATTTGAGAAAAAAAATTATTTCTTAGGGATAAGACCAGAACATTTTAGTGTCTCAAATGACTCAGAATTTAAATTTAAACCTAAAGTTGATCTTGTTGAAAATTTAGGAAATGAGAAAATTGTTTACATGAGTAATGATAATTTAGAACTCAGCGCAAAAATATCCAGCCAAGTTGACTTTCAAAACGAACTTAATTTTGACTTAAAAGATATTTTTATATTTGATGAAAACGGAAGTAGAATTTAAATTTCCTTTTTTGATTGACCATTATTAAATTAAGATGAATTGGATAGTTGTTACAATTATAGCTGCATTTTTTCAGAATCTAAGATCTTCATTTCAAAAAAAAATTAATAAAGAGGTATCTACTATTGCATCGACTTACGTAAGATTCTCTTTTGCGTTACCTTTAGCTATAATATTATTTTTTGTATATTTTAAAGACTTTTCTGTTTTCATGGAGGTGATAAAACAACCTGGGTTTTTGATTGATGTAACTATGGCATCAATTTTTCAAGTAATCTTTACATTTGTCTTATTATATCTTTTTAAGTTTTCAAACTTTGTTGTTGGGACTTCTTTAAGCAAAACTGAGGTTATTCAAGTTGCTATATTTGAATATTTAATATTAAACGAAAAATTGAGTAAATTAGGAATTAGTGGAATTGTAATATCAACTTTAGGAGTGATAATTTTATCAATTAAAGATTTAAAATTATTTCTACAAAACATATTTTCAAAAACAACATTAATTGGACTAATATCTGGTTTATTCTTGGCTCTTAGTATTGTTTACTTTAGATCTGCTGCTTTATCTTTAGAAAATTTTAATTCAAACTTTGAAAAAGTATTATCAACTTTACTTTTTGGGTTATTAATTCCTACGATTATTTTAACGATATACCTTTTAGTCTTTGAAAAAAAAGAGTTTAAAAAATTATATAATGATAAATACGACTGTATATTAATTGGCGTCGGAGGTTTTTTTGCATCTCTTTCATGGTTTTATGCATTCACCTTAATCCAAGCATCCTTTGTAAGAGCAGTTGGTCAAATTGAGTTATTATTTAGTTATTTTTCCTCAAAATATTTATTCAAGGAAAAAGTAAAGTTAACAGAAGTCTTAGGTATAGTTGTTTTTGTAATTGGAGTTACAATTTTATTATTTTCTAGAGTTTAAAACTAGTTAGAAAATCCGTATTTTCTAAGTCTTACATCTCCAGTTCGAGCATGCGCTTCCATACCTTCATATCTTGAAATTCTAGCACACGCTGCACCTACTTCTTTGGTTGATTCCTTTGTCATTCTTTGAAAGCTTAAAGTTTTAATAAATTTTCCTACAAATAAACCACCTGTATATTTTCCTGCACCTTTTGTTGGTAAAATATGGTTTGTTCCAGAACATTTATCTCCATAAGCAACTGTAGTTTCTTCACCAATAAATAATGATCCGTAGTTTTTTAATCTATCATGAAACCATTGAAGGTTTTTAGTTTGTATCTCTAAATGTTCAGGAGCATATTCATCACTGATTTTAGCCATTTCTTCGTCTGTATCGCATAAAATAACTTCTCCATAGTCTCTCCAAGCTGCACCAGAGTTTTCTCTTGGTAAGTCTGGTAAATCAGCAATTAATTCTGGTACTCTTTTCATTACATATTCAGCTAATGATTTACTAGTAGTAAATAACCATGCAGGAGAGTTGTAACCATGCTCTGCTTGTCCAACTAAATCAAATGCAACTAGTTCTGGGTCCGCTGTTTCATCTGCTATAACCGCAATTTCTGTTGGACCTGCAAATAGATCAATTCCTACTTTGCCAAATAAAATTCTTTTTGACTCTGCAACAAATTGGTTTCCGGGACCAACAAGCATATCTGCTGGAGCATTACCAAATAGACCATAAGTCATTGCAGCAATAGCTTGAACCCCACCCAAATTCATTATTACATCTGCTCCACATAAATCTGCGGTGTAAATAATTGCAGGATGAACTCCAACATCAGGTTTAGGCGAACTACAAACAATAATATTTTTAACACCAGCAACTTTAGCAGTAGTAACACTCATTACTGCAGAAGCAATATGAGCATATCTTCCTGCTGGCACGTAACATCCAGCTGTATTAACAGGAATCAATTTTTGTCCAGCAAATAAACCATCAGATAGCTCTACCTCAAAATCTTGGCCATAATTTTTTAATTGTGCTTCAGCAAACTTTCTTACTCTTTCATGAGAAAATTGAATATCATCTTTAGTTTTAGGATCTAAATTCTTTTTAATTTGTTCAATTTTTTCTCTTGTAACTATTACCTCACCTTCATATTTGTCAAATTTTTTTGATAATTCGATGCATCCTTTTTCTTTTGTTTTCTCTATGTCCTTTAAAATGTTCTCTACAATCTCTCTAGTTTTTGTGTCGTCTGTAGATGAAGTTTTTGGTGATTTTTTCAAATATGTTATTGCCATCTTTAAATCCTAATTTAATTATTATTTTTTTTCAATATTCAATTAGTCTAAGGCTACCACAGCTGCAGCAATTGAAGCTAGTCTTGCTGTCGCATCGTCAGATCTACTTGTAATTACCACGGGGACCTTTCCTCCTATAACCACACCTGCCGCACATGCTCCCATAAAATATATCATCATTTTCACTAAGGCATTACCTGTTTCAACATTTGGGACTAGCAATACATCAGCGTCTCCTGCGACTGTATTTTTTATACCCTTTATCTCCGCTGATTTCTTTGAAACACTATTATCAAAAGCAAGAGGACCAAAAATATCTGCATTTAGACTTTCTTTTTCTGCTAATTTGCATATTTCTTTTGCGTCTATAGAACTTTGCATACTATCCAAAACCTCCTCAGTTGCAGACAATATAGAGACTTTAGGTTTTGCAATTTTAATTCTATGACAAAAATCAACTACATTTCTAAGAATATGCATTTTTGTTTTAACATTTGGATTAACATTTAGAGCACCATCAGTTATTATTAATGGGTTATCTTCTTTTTCCAAAGTCATATGCCAAATATGACTTAATCTTTTTTTACCAATCAAATCATATTTTCGTAACAAAACTTCTTTCATTAAAATATCAGTATGTATATGACCTTTAACAATTATTTTTACTTCTCCATCTCCAGCAAGCTTTGCTGCAATTTTAGCAGTGTTATTTTCAACTGTCTCATTTATTATTTCATATTCAGAGATATCGAATTTTAAATCTTCCGCAGTTTTTTTAATTTCTATTTCATCACCTATAAAAATAGGAACAATCAATTTTTCTTTTACACAGTCCATTATAGAAAGCATTGGAAGTTTTTTCCCTGCGTTTACAATTGCTGCTTTAGCCCCTCTTTTTTGATTAGCAATATCTAGTAAATTAATTGGACAAACTGTTGATTTATCTGAAAGCATTGAATTTATATATACTAAATTAATAAAAAAACTAATATACTATTATTGATATAAGGATAAATAGTGGAAGTAGTTACTAAAATAGCTCCGATCGCTCTAGCTCTTATAATGTTAGGTCTTGGATTAGGATTGACAGGACGCGATTTTTTAAGAGTAATCAACTATCCAAAAGATTTTATAATTGGTTTTATTTGCCAGTTAATACTATTACCAGTAGTTGCATTTATTATTGTATTAATATTAGATTTACCTATTGAGATAGCTTTAGGTGTAATGATTATTGCCGCCGCGCCAGGTGGAGTTACATCGAATGTGATGACTAAATTTGCAAACGGTGATGTGGCTTTATCTATATCTTTAACTGCAATAATAAGTTTGATTAGCATAATTTCTGTACCATTTATAATATTTAAATCTGCCGACCTAATAGGTATTTCAAATATATCAACAAATATAACAATGACTGGAATTGCTTTTAAAATGGCATTAGTTGTGACTGTTCCGGTTATTTTGGGAATGATGATAAGAAAATTTGCCGAAAATTTTATTTCCTCAAACATTACTACTATTGAAAGGATTACAACATTATTATTTGTAATAGTTTTTGCATCAATTTGGATTGAAGAAAGAGAAAATATATTTAATTACCTCAAACAAGCTGGAATTGCAGTTTTGTTACTAAACATAATAATGATGTTAATTGCATATTTTATAGCAAAATTTACTGCAACAGGCATTAAGCAAAGAAAGTGCATTGCAATTGAATGTGGTTTACAAAATGGAACCTTAGCTATATTCGTTGCTACTCAAATATTCAGTGAAATTAGTTATATTATACCTACAGCTGCTTATGCATTAATAATGTATATAACTGGTTTTATTTTAATTTTTGTTTTAAGAAGATCTAATTAACACTAATCATTTATTGTAAAATTTAATAATTAGTTAATAATATTAATATGAAACCTTTTATAGGATATCTGATTTTAGCATTAGGGATAACAACAGGCATAGCTGCAAACAGTTTTGCTAAAATTTCAGATGGTTTCACAAAACTAACACCAACTATAGCTTGCCTCCTCCTAATGACCGTGACAATGATTTCTCTGGCTAAATCAATGACTGTAATTCCTGTTGCGTTTAGTTATTCAACCTATAGTGGGTTAACAGTTGCGGGTGTAGTACTATTTGGGATACTAAAATATAATCAAGTTCCCAATTTTTATGGGTTTATCGGTATTTGCTTAATTGTGATAGGGGTTATTATGGTAAATTATCTAGGACGTGCAGGTTAAAATATCTACCTCAGTAAATTTTGAATATCTTCCATTATATTTTCTGGGATATTAATTTTCGACTTATAGTTTTTTTTATATCTACTAAACTTATTCTCGCCTGGATATAGTATTTTATTTAGTCCTTTTATTTTAGGAAGCTTTTTTATTCTTTTGATATTTTCCTTCACCCTTTTTTTATAATTTGACTGAAATAAGTTTGCTTTCATTACAATAAATAAGTGACCAATATTTTGTGGTCCTGAAAAATCATCAAAAGGATCTTTTACTTTCCCTCCATGATTACCTCCAGTATAAACACCACTTAATATATCAACCATCCACGCAAGTCCTGATCCTCTAAATCCTGCTATAGGAAGTTGAACACCCTTAAGTGCTTTTTTTGCATCAGTTGTCGGATTGCCAAATTTATCCAAAGCAACACCTTCAGGAATTTCTAAATTTGATCTTGATGCAACTCTAATTTTTCCTCTATTGATCATTGAGACAGATGAATCAAATATAAATGGAACTTTAGAACCAGTCGGTGATCCAAAGCAAATAGGGTTTGTGCCAAATAAAGATTTTATAGCTCCGTGTGGTGCAATAGCAGGTGGTGCATTAGTAAAAACTAAAGCGATCATATTTTTTTTCACAGCCTGTTCAGCGTAGTATCCTGACATTCCATAATGGCCACTGTTTTTAACTGCTACCAATCCTATGCCTGTTTTTTTTGCATTACTTATAGCTTTTTTAATTGCTGTATCAGCTGCTACAAAGCCAATGCTATCATCGGCATTTATATGAGTAACAGATTGGGAAATATTTTTTAGTTTGATCTTAGGTTTTGGGTTAATCAGTTTTTTTTGAATACGATCACAATACATTTTTAATCTTGATAATCCATGGGTTGGAGCACCCACTAATTCTGCATTAATTATAGCTTCAGCACATATTACAGAATGTTTTTTTGAAAGTTTGAATTTTTCAAATATTTCAATAATAATTTTTTTAAGTTTATTTTTTTCCATTTAAAGTTTTTTTATATCTTTATTGAAAAATGAACTTATATCATTGATTAAAATATCTGGTTCCTCTAAAGCAGCAAAATGTCCACCGTTTGCAAATCTACTCCATCTTTTTATATTAAAAATTCTACTTACATATGATTTTGGAGGCCATTCTAACATTTCTTTTGGAAAAATTGCTATTGCGGTAGGAACTTGTATTTTTTTAAAATTTTTTGGAAAAGATCTTCCACCTTCTTTTCTTCTTCCAAAATATATCCAAGAAGCAGTATTAAAACTTTTAGTTATTATATAAATCATTATATTTGATAATAGTTCATCTTTTGAAAATGTTTTTTCAATCCTACCCATTTTTAAATCTGACCAACCATGAAATTTTTCCAAAATCCATGCTGCTGTTCCTACAGGACTATCTATCATGGCATAAGATAAGGTTTGAGGTTTAGTAGCTTGTTGAGTTCTATATCCCTCTTGTGTTATTTGATCATGATTAAATTTTTTTTCCCATTTTTTTTCCTTAGTATTTTTTGGTCCTTTTGGATGTCTAAGTGGTAAGCAATTAATATGTATTCCTTTACAATTCTTTGAGCTATCAAGACCAATCCATCCGGCAATAGTTGCTCCCCAATCACCACCTTGTACAAAATAATTTTTATAGCCTAAGTTTTTAACCATAAATTTATTTAATATTTTTCCAATTTTTCTTGGGCCTAAGGCTTTTTTGATTTGAGATGAAAATCCAAATCCTGGTAAAGACGGAACAATTACATCAAATCCATCTTCAATTTTTCCTCCGTATTTTTCTGGGTGAGCTAGTCTTGGAATGATATCTAAAAATTCAGTTATGCTTCCTGGCCATCCATGTAAAAGTAACAATGGTCTAGAATTAGGATTTTTACTTTTTTCAAAAATAAAATGTAAGTTTATATCTTCAACCTTTGTTTTATAATTATTAAATGAATTAATTTTATTTTCAAATTTTTTCCAATTATACTTTGTAATCCAATATTTAGATATGCTCTTAAGATAGTTCAAATTGGTTCCATACTCCCAACCATTCATATTTTGAGCAGCACTCCAAGGAAACTTACTTACTTTTTTATAAATTTCATTAAGTGTGCTTTTAGGCACACTTATTTTATATTTTTTGATCATTAACTAGTTATGACTTATCCAGATTGTTTTTGTTTGAAGAAACGAATTTAGAGCCTCAGTACCTTGATCTCTACTAAGAGAACCTGATTGCTTGTAACCTCCAAATGGAGTTTTAATATCTCCCTCAGAAAAAGTGTTTACTGATACAGTTCCACAAGGCAAACTTTTTGCTAAATGAAATGCTCTATTAATATCTTGAGTAAAAACACTAGCGTGTAATCCATACTTCGAATTACTTGCAATTTTCAATGCCTCTTCATCATTTTTAACTGTTAAAACACCAAGCACTGGTCCAAAAATTTCCTCTTGAGCGATGGTCATATTTTCTTTTAATCCATCAAATAGTGTTGGTTTTGCATAAAACCCTTTTTGCTTTTTACTTGAAACCCCTCCAGACAAAAGTTTTGCTCCTTCATCTATACCTTTTTGGATATATCCATCAACAGTTTGTAAATGTCCTTTTGAAATCATAGACCCCATATTTGATTTTAAATCTAACGGATCTCCTACTTTAAGTTTTTTAACTTTTTTTATAACTTTATCTAAAAATTCGTCTTTAACTTTTTTATGTACTATCTGTCTCATATTTGCTGAACAGTTTTGTCCACCATTCCAAAATGCAGAATTCATAGCATTATCAATTAAATCATCTGTAATTTTAGCATCTTCTAAAACTATAAACGGACTTTTTCCTCCCATCTCTAATGCAACAGGTTTTAAATTACTTTCACTTGAATATTTTAAAAAATAACCACCGACTTCAGTTGAACCTGTAAATGAAACTGCATCAACATCTTTATTTCGACCTAAAGCCTCACCAACATCACCATAACCAGGGAGAACATTCAAAACTCCATCTGGTATTCCAGCCTCTTTTCCAATTTGAGCAACTCTAATAGCTGTTAGAGGCGTATCTTCTGCTGGTTTAATAATTACTGAACAACCAGCTGCAAGAGCTGGTGCCATTTTCCATACTGCCATCATTAATGGAAAGTTCCAAGGAACAATTCCAGCAACAACTCCTATTGGCTCTTTAACAATTAAACTTGTAATGGAGGGTTCAGTTGGACCAACTTTCCCAAATACTTTATCAATTAATTCTCCATACCATTGAAAATGCATTGGTGCGTCATTTGCAACTTCATTAATGCAGTCTGCGATAAGTTTACCAGTATCTATACATTCTAAAACTGAATTTTCATCACCATGTTTTCTGAGTAATTCAGCAAATTTTAATAAAACCTCTTTTCTATGTTCAGGTGAACTTTTAGACCAAACTCCACTATTAAAAGCTTTTCTTGAAACTTTCACTGCCAAATCAACATCTTTATGATTACATTTTGCAACAGCACAAAGCTTTTTACCTGTTGCTGGGTTGATTGTTTCAAATTTTTTACCATCAATAGCATTTACATATTTACCATTAATGAATGCTCTTCCTTCAAATTTGAGTTTATTGGCTATTGATTTATATTTATTACCTGAGCTCATAAATTTCTTTCTATAAATTTAATTTTATTTTATTTCTTAATTTTAAATTTAAGGCACCTTTAGACTAAAATAAATAGATTAACTAATAATAATTAATACAACTTTTGATTGCAAACCCATTTTGATAATAAAATTATCTTTTTTGTTTTACTTCGCTCTCGATTTGAATTTAAATATCAATAATTTAATTAAATTATAGGAGATAAATCATATGTTTATTAAAAAAATTTGTAAGACATTACTCACAGGTTTTGCGATTGCATTTTTTGCCCAAGCTGCTTATGCAGAGATAACTCTAAAGCTCGGTACTACTGGTAGATTGGGTATGCCAATTGGTGACGCAATAGATCAGGCGTTAATACCAGCAATGGAGAAAGCATCTGGAGGTAAAATGAAAATTGAACCTCATTATCAAAGAAGCTTATGTGCAGAGCAAAAATGTGGTGAACAAGCCAACCAAGGACTTATTGCTTTGTGGACTAGTTCTACCGCAAACTATGGTAATTTTGGACCAGAGTTAGCAATTTTCGATTTACCATTTATTTTTAAATCACTTGAAGATGCGAAAAGAATATCAGACGAATGGTTAGCTGAAAGACAGTGTAAACTCGCTCTTGAAAATGCTGGTCATATTTGTCTTTCTGTATATTCAAGTGGTGGATTTAGACAGCTTGGAAATGCAACTAAACCTGTTCATGAACCAGATGATATGAAAGGACTTAAATGGAGAACTACTAAAAGTCCTGTTGAGTTCATGCTGGTTAAAAATTGGGGCGCAACACCAACACCTTATGACTGGAGTCAATTATATCAAGGTCTTCAATCAGGTGTAGTTGAAGGACAGTATGTTGCAAGTCCATGGCAGCATGTTGCAAAACTTCATGAAGTTGCAAAATATTTCACTGAGATCGGAGGAATGTGGTCTGGAAATATTTTAGCAATGGATGCTAAACAGTATAATGCATTGTCTGACCAACAAAGAAAATGGTTACACGAAGCAGCTGATGCTTATGGAGAAAAAGTAAACGAGTTGGATAACGCTTGGATTAAAAATGGTGAAGATGCAATCAAAGCATCTGCTAAAGAGTGGTATGTACCAACGGAAGCGGAAATGACTAAGTGGAGAGCAGGTGCAATCGGTGCTTGGTTAGACGCTAAGGGTACTTTTGAACCAGAAGTAGCTAAAAGAGTACTTCTAGAACAAGGTATGGATGGATTTGTAGCTCAGTTAGAAGCAGCTGGAGCTCTATAAATCTTCAAAGAAAACTATGTGAAGACCATTTAGTTCCATTTTAGAATTAGATGGTCTTTACCTAAAAAAAATCATAACTTATAAATATCTATGGAAAGTATTATTTTACTCGTAGTACTCCTTTTTCTAATTTTATTAGGAGCTCCTATTGGCTTTATTTTAATACTGATACCATTTGTTTATATTCTTCTCACAGATGCAGTTCCTCTTGTTTTAATTCCTAGTCAAATGTTTACCGCTATAGACTCTGTTCCATTGACCGCGATTGCATTCTTTATGTTGACGGGAGAATTAATGACAAGTGCAACTATTACAGACCGTTTAGTTGCTTTGAGCAGGGCGTTAATTGGGCGAATAAGAGGAGGGTTAGCTCAAGTAAATGTCCTTGTTAGTATGTTTTTTGCTGGCATGAATGGTTCTGTCGTAGCAGATACAGCTACAGTGGGAGCATTAGTTTTACCTGCAATGAAGAAAGCAGGTTATCCTGCTGCATTTTCAGCTGCGGTTACAGGTGTAAGTTCCACTATAGGTGGGATTATTCCACCTAGTATCATGATGATTGTGCTCGCAAACGCAACTGAGATTTCAATTGCATCTTTATTTGCAGCTGGGATTGTTCCAGGCATTTTGATTGGTGTTGTGATAATGGTAATCAATCATTACTTTGCAATTAAATATAACTTTGAGCGTAGCGATGAACCATTCTCAGTTCGTAGAGCTGGTAAAGAATTATATCGCTCTTCATTTGCTCTTTTAATACCTTTAGTATTGGTAGGTTCAGTAATGGGAGGTGTTGCATCGGTTGTTGAGGCTGGAGCTATCACTGCTTTGGTTGCTTTATTTACGGGTGTATTTGTTTATCGAACTATTAAATGGAAAGATTGCACAGGTGCTTTCCGTAGAGCGTTTCGTAATTCAGCAATGGTTTTTATTATCATAGCTGCTTCAGGACCTTTTAGTTGGTTACTTACTTCTCTTGGTGCAATTGGTGACCTCGAAACGTGGCTTTTAGGATTAGCAGACTCTCCTATATTATTTATTTTGGCTTTGATATTATTCATTTTTCTTCTTGGAACGGTAATGGACTCTGCGGTTAACATTATCATTGTTGGTCCAGTATTAGTGAATGTTATGTCTCAAGCCGGCTTTCCGGAGGTGCAAGCAGCTATGGTTGTAATAGTTGGATTCTTAATAGGGTCAGTAACACCACCAGTTGGTGTTGCTTACTTTACATCTGCAACAATAGCACAAGTCCGTCTTGAAAAGGTTGCTATCGCTTTAATTCCTTATCTGATTGGATTGTTTTTACTTTTATTTTTTATTCTTATTGTACCAGAATTAACTATGTTTCTTCCAAACCTATTGAGTAATTAATGAAATGTTAAAATTTTTGAACAGCATAGATCGTTTTATCCACCGGATGTTGGAAGCTATGTGCTCACTCTTGTTAGCTGCTATGGTTGCTTTCACTCTTTATAATGTAACAATGCGATATGTTTTTAACAACCCTCCTGTTTGGGGGGATTTGCTAACAGTGTTAAGTAATATTTGGTTAATGTTTATAGCACTTTCTTTAACAGCACGAGACAATGAACATGTAGCTTTAAACTTAATTTATGAAAAATTACCAGAAAGAGTTTCTTTATACATCCGCCAGTTCTGGAAAATTATGATTATGATAATTGGTGTTGTCTTAATTATTTATGGAATTGAACTTGTAGAGGGTATGCGAGGGAAGTACTGGGAAATGTGGTATTTTGAAATTAGTATGCAAGGTATTGAGTTCAAACCAAATTACATGCCTAAAAAATATGCAGTTGCTATCCTACCATTAGCTGGTTTTTTGACGACCATTGGTGCTGCTATTGGTTTTTTCAAAAAGGTCTAGTTCAAAAAGTTTTAATTTTAGCCTTTGCCTCTCCAAGGTATTGTTCTATCTATTATTTTTCTTAAAGTTACATCAAACAATAGACCAAGCATACCCATTATAAATATTGTTATCCAAATTACTTCATATTGAAAATATTTTTTTGCAACATTTTCAACAAAACCAATACCCGTTGTTCCAGCTAAAAATTCTGCTGCAACTAAAGTTCCCCAACACATTCCAACAGCGACTCTTATTCCAGTAAGAATTTCAGGTAAAGAATTTGGAAATATAACATGTCTAAGTATTTGTCTTTTTGATGCCCCAAGTGAATGTGCGGCATGAATTTTAGAAAGTTGTGTTCCAGATGCTCCAGCTCTAGCTGATATAATCATAATTGATAATGAAACCATAAATAATAAAAATACTTTACCTGTATTATCAATTCCAAGAACAGAAATGATTAAAGGTGCCCAAGCTAATGGTGGTACAGGTCTGTATAGTTCGATTAAAGGATCAAAGAAACCTTTGGCAAATCTATTTAGTCCCATGAATAAACCCAATGGCACTCCAATGATTATTCCAAACACTAATCCTAAAAATACTCTTAAGAAAGAGTCCCAGATATGACCATAAGGAACAGGTATCTTAAATAATTTAAAATCACCTGTTACAATTTTTAATACTTTTCCTTTAAAGTTTTCTTTAACAATACCTTCACTTGTGTGAACAGGATATTCACCAGGTAAAATATCAGCAATCCAATCTGGTAAAATAAATCCAATAATTGAGCTTACATCTATCATTTCTATCCAAAGAAGAGGGATATTTTTGTAACCTACGCTTGGTTTAGACATTAATATAAATTTATTAAATGTATCTGAAGGTTTGGGTAACCATCTTCCTGATCCTTGTTCAGAACAACTTGGTCCACTAGCAACAATTGTCCCAGCTGGAAATAAAAGAATATCAATTAATCTTAGACCAGCTTGCTCACTTTCTTGGAGATTATCAAATTCAATAATTGCATTTTGCATTTCATTTAGAGCATTAGGTGGATAAATACTTGCAAACTCTATTCTTCTTGCAATTTTGACAATATTTTTAGCATAGTCGGACGCAATTTCTTCAGAGTCATTTAAATTTTTTCTATAAACTTTGACCTCATCTTTTAATTGTTTTATAGATTTTTTGAATTGTGGATTGTGATTTCTTAATTTAAAAAATTTATCATTTATGATTTTAAGTTCTTCAGCTGCAGCTTGAAATTTCAATCCTTTGGCTGTTTCAGCAACAAATGGGACCTCTATAGTATTTTCTATTGATCCTGTTCCAGATTTTACTGTAATTATACCCCATTCACCTTGTTCTGAAATTGCTTTAAATCTATCATTTTTTTGATCATTAGTTTCAAATGGATAATCTTGCTTTTTAAAATTAGAACTTAAAAGTCTGATTTCTTTAGTCATCTCATCAATTTTTATTTTTGTATCTATTTCAATTAAATCTTCATTTGTTAAAAGAGGTATTAATTGTTTAGTCTTGTTTATAAATCTAACTAAAATTGTTTTTTGTTGACTACTTAGATCTTTAGAATTCTGTATTTCAGATGTAATTTTTTTTAGATTTTTGTTCTCGATTTTAATAATTGATGTACTTTTAAATTCTCTTTCTTCGATAGGAAATTGATATTTTAATCCTAATAACGATTCATTAATTTTTGCAACTTGACATAATTCATTTGCAGATTTTGGATAAAATCCTTTTGCAATATCCCATGAATAATAAAGCCAAACTAATAATATTGCAGCACTACCAACAATAACCCAATGGGTCCCTCCCTTAGCTCTTTCTGGATTACCAAATACTGCATCAACTTTTTCAGTTTGAATAAGTCTTCTTCCGTAAAGTATACATCCAATAATAGATACAAAAATTAGTATTGTTAATATTTGAGTTAACATTTAATTTTCTTTCCCCATTATTTCTTCCTCCATGTTCCAAATCATGGATAATATTTCCTCACGTTTAGATGAAAATTCTTTATTCTTTTTAATTTCTCTTAAGTCCTCTTTTAAACCCATTTCTGCAAAAGGAAGATTGTACTCTTTATGTATCCTGCCTGGTCTTGGCGCCATTACATATAATCTTTCACCAAGCAGCAATGCCTCCTCTACTGAGTGAGTAATTAAAATAATTGTTTTGCCTGTTTCTTTCCAAATCTTAAGAACTAAAGATTGCATTTTTTCTCTTGTTAAAGCATCAAGAGCACCTAATGGCTCGTCCATTAATATTAAATCTGGATTATTTATCAGACATCTTGCAAGTGCAACTCTCTGCTGCATTCCTCCTGATAATTGGTACGTAGGAGTGTTACCAAAACCTTTTAATCCAACAATTTCTAGCCATTCATCAACTTTTTTAGCTGTTTTAATAGGATCTTCTTTTTTCATTCTAAGTCCAAAATCAACATTTTCAGCAACAGTTAACCATTCAAATAAAGCTCCCTGTTGAAATACCATTCCTCGTTCTACACCAGGACCATTAATTTCATTTCCACCAAGAACAATAGAGCCAGATGTTGGTCTTAAAAATCCTGCTGCTATATTTAAAAGTGTAGTTTTCCCACATCCTGAAGGTCCTAGGACTGTAAGTAGTTCACCTTTTTTAAGAGTGAAACTTACATCTTTTAATGCATGAACAGTTTCTCCCTTAGGTGTTTTAAAGATCATATTTAGATCTTGAGAAACTAAATCACTCATAAGATAACTTTATATAAAAATTTTATTAAAAAAAATAGGCGCTAATTTTGGTTAGCGCCTATTAAATATTTTTACTCTTTAAATTATAAAGGTAAGAAACTTGTATCTACATTTCCACCTGGAGTTCCCATTCCTTTTAAGAATGCATCAAGGTTTCCACTTTCCATAGATTGTTTAGTTTCTTCTGGAGTTAAGAATTTAAATCCACTTAAAGTTTCTTTCATATCTGCAACTTTCATTTCAGAAGCTTTAGACATAGCATTCATGTCACTCTTACCTGCTCTGTATCTGTCATTTGCTTCATGAGTTACTTCTATAAAAGTTCTTAACATTCCAGGATTTTCCTTCATAAATTTATCAGTTACTGAAGTAATATCTATTCCTAGAATTCCAGCTGCTCTTGCTTCATCTACTGTTAGTAGTCTTGAACCTACAGCTACTGCTGCTTTAATAGAGTTACCACCAAATAAACATGCCATTACAACATCACCACTTACTAATGCAGCAGCACCTTCTTCAGGATCCATTTGAATTATATCCATTTTACTTCTGTCAGCTCCAACTACTTTCATACTTTCATCAAATACATATTCAGCCATTGTTCCTAATGGAACTGCAACTTTTTTACCTTCCAATTCAGTTGCATTAGCCTTTGTAATTCCAGAAGCGTTAGATGTAACACAAGTAGTTCCGCCCATTCCGTATTCCATAGCAATATCAACTAACTTGATAGGTGCATTAGATTTTACAGCATTAATAAAAGGCACTAGACCTTGTGAATAAGATATATCAATGTCTCCTGCTAGCATTGCATCTGTCATTGCTCCACCATTTGTGAAGTTTGTCCATTTTACTGGAACTCCAAGAGCTTTAGCAAAATTCTTTTTTTGCATGTCCTCTAGATTCGGACTAGGCCATTCTAGAAAGTATGCAACCCTAACTTCATTTGCAGCAGCATTAGCAGCTGAAATTGATAGATTGAGAGCAAATAAACTTCCTAAAATAAAACTAATTATTTTCTTCATTTTATCTCCTTAATTAAATTTAATTAGCGTCATTTAAGTTCAATTTTGAATATAAGTAAATGAAATTTGTAGTCATCATAGCTACAGGTAAATAAAGATGTCTAAAATGGGTTCAATTTTAGGTTGTATCTCATATCACCTTATTACATATTAAATGTGCGCATTAATTATTTTCTATTTTTTTAAATTAGTCTATGAGAGAGTATAATTAACAATTTTAAAATATTTATGAGTTCTGAAAAACCACAAATACCAAATTCATTAAATGAACATTGGATGCCATTCTCTTCAAATAGAGACTTTAAAGCAAATCCAAGATTAATTGTAGAGGCAAAAGGAGTTTATTTAAAAAATCATCAAGGACAGACTCAAATAGATGCAAGCTCGGGTTTATTTTGTAACCCACTAGGTCACGGTAGAGAGGAAATTATTGAGGCTATAACAAAACAATTAAGAACTGTTGATTACGCTCAACCCTTTCAACAGGGCTTCGGTGGTTCATTTGAACTTGCTACAAGAATTTCAAAACATACACCAGGAAATTTAAATAGAATTTTTTATACTATATGTGGATCAACCGCTGTTGAGACAGCAATAAAAATTTCAGTTGCTTATCATAAGGCTAGAGGCGAAGGGCAAAGATTTAGATTTGTGGGAAGAGAAAGAGCTTACCATGGTATGAATATTGGAGCTACCTCAGTTGGTGGAATGATTAATAACGTCAAAACTTTTGCAAGTGTACTAATGCCAGGAGTTGTTCACATGAGACATACGCATTTGCCAGAACATAAGTTTGTATCAGGTCAACCAGAAACAGGGGCTGAAATTGCAGAAGATCTTGAAAGAATTTGTACAAACTTTGGATCAGAAAATATTGCGGCATGTATTGTAGAACCAATTGCAGGATCTACAGGAACTCTAGTCCCACCAAAAGGATATTTACAAAGACTAAGAGAAATTTGTGATAAGCACGGCATATTATTAATTTTTGATGAAGTTATAACTGGATGGGGAAGAACAGGCTCTCCATTTGCATCACAAGAATATGGTGTTACACCAGATATTATAACTATGGCAAAAGCAACAACAAATGGAATAAGTCCTTTAGGTGCAGTTGCATGCAAAGAAGAAATCTATGATACTGTAATGGATGGGTCACCAAAAGGTTCTATAGAATTATTTCATGGTTACACATATTCAGGAATACCTGTTTCTGTTGCAGCAGGATTAGCTGTTCAAGATATATTTGAAAAAGAGGATATATTTAATAGAGCTAAAAATTTAGCACCATATTTCCAAGAAGGTTTGATGTCGTTAAAAGATATAGATGTTGTGAATAATATAAGAGGCTATGGAATGATGGGCGGAATTGATATTAAAATGGATAAAAAACCAGGAGCTGCAGGATTTACATGCTTTAAACATTGTTATGATGCTGGAGTGAATTTTAAAGCGACAGGAGATTGTTTAATTATTGCGCCAATGTTTATTTGTGAGAAGAAACACATCGATGAAATAATAGATAAATTAAGAACAGGGATTACAAACTACTCAAAAAGCAAAAAAAACTAATTCACTTATATGAAAATAGGTGTTCCAAAAGAAATAAAGTCTCAAGAAAATAGAATTGGCCTCACTCCTGAAAGTGTTAAAATATTAACCTCAAACGGTAATGAGGTAATGGTAGAAAATAATGGTGGTTTTGAAGCGGGATTTTATAATGAACAATATAAATCTGCTGGTGCAAAAATTGTGAACAAAGCAGAAGACATTTTTAATGATTCTGAAATAATTGTAAAAGTAAAAGAACCTCAACCAAGCGAAGTAAAAATGATTAAAGAAAACCAAATTGTTTTTACATATTTACACTTAGCGGCCGCAAAGGAACTCACGAAAGGTTTGGTAGACTCTAAATCAGTTTGTATTGCTTATGAAACTGTAACGGACAACAATGGTAGATTACCTTTGTTAGCCCCAATGAGTGCAGTTGCTGGGAGAATGTCAGTTCAAGCAGGTGCACATTGCCTTGAAAAAAACCAAAAGGGAAGAGGACTTTTATTAGGTGGTGCGCCTGGTGTTGATCCTGGAAATGTTGTTATTTTGGGTGGAGGCGTTGTAGGTGAAAATGCAGCAATTATTGCTACAGGTATGAAAGCTAAAGTTCACATAGTAGACAAATCCGAAAAAAGACTAGACGAATTATCAAAAAAATTTGGTGATCTTATAATACCAAAATTAAGCGATGAAATCGATTTAGAAAAATTAATTTCAGAATGTGATTTGTTGGTTGGAGGTGTTTTGATCCCAGGTGCAGAAGCACCAAAACTTGTCACAAAAAAAATGTTAAAAAATATGAAAAGAGGATCTGTAATTGTAGATGTAGCAATTGATCAAGGTGGATGTGTTGAAACAAGTAAACCGACCACATTCGCTGAACCAACATACATTGTAGATGATATTGTTCATTATTGTGTAGCCAATATGCCAGGAGGTGTTCCAAGAACATCAACAATTGCTTTAAATAAAGCAACCCTCCCTTTCTTATCTAAATTAGCAACAGATGGATATTTAAAAGCTTTAGGAGATGATCCAAATTTTTTAGCAGGTTTGAATGTTCATAAAGGTCAAATTACATATAAGGCAGTTGCAGATGTCTTTGGATATGATTATTTAACTGCAAAAGATGCATTAAATTAATTAAGAATTTTTAGTAGTTTTTTTTCAATATTACCACTTATAATTATAATTCCTTTTTCATTAGGGTGCATTCCATCGTCTAAATTTAATTCAGGATTTAAAGCAACTCCATCAAGCAAAAAAGGAATTAAATTTAAGTCATATTTATCAGATAGTTTTTTATAAATTTTATCAAATTTATTTTTATAATCTTTTCCGTGACTATCTGGTGCCACCATTCCTGCTAAAATTATTTGAATTTTTTTGTTTAATATCTTTTTTATTGTTTTCTCCAAATTTTTTTCAGTTTCATTTGGACTAATACCACGCAACATATCATTTGCACCAAGACCAATTAAGATTAAATCGATATTCTTTTCTGCAATTGTCCATTCTATTCTGTTTAAACCACCTGCAGATGTATCACCTGATACACTTGCATTGATTACCTTAACTTTTAAACCATTTTTATTTAAATTGTTCTCAAGCACTGAAGATAGATGATATTTTTTATCTAAACCATATCCTGCCATTAGACTATCACCGAATAAGACAACTTTGTAATCGGCTTTAGCTACAAATCCTGGTATTAATAAAATAATTATTTTAATTATTAATTTTTTAATCATGAATAAACTTTTAAAATTATCTAATGTTAGTTTGAATTATACCATAGATAACAACTCTATAAATATTTTAAAAAATATTAGCTTTGAAGTAGACTATAAAGAGACTATTTCAATAGTTGGAGAAAGCGGTTCAGGTAAAACAAGTTTAATTATGTTAATTGGAGGTCTCGAAAAGATTTCAGCAGGAAATATTTTTTTTAAGGACTCAGAAATATCCAATATGACTGAGGATGAAATTTCTGAAATCAGAAGAAAAAATATTGGAATAGTATTTCAATCATTTTATTTGATACCAAATTACACCGCACTGGAAAATGTAAGCCTATCTCTAGAAATAAATAAACTTGATAATGCAACACAAAAAGCAAAAGAAATTTTAGATAGATTTGGATTAAGCAATAGATTTAACAATCTTCCTAGTCAGCTATCAGGAGGTGAACAACAGAGAGTAGCTATTGCAAGATCTGTTGTAATGAAACCAGAGCTTATTTTGGCTGATGAGCCAACTGGTAATTTAGATAGTGAAAATACAGAGAATATTTCTAATTTACTTTTTAATTATATAAAAGATGAAAACGCTAGCTTAATTATGGTCACTCACGACAATAATTTAGCTAATTTAACTAAAAGAAAAATAACTATTAAAGATGGAGTGATTAGTGAAAATCAATGATTTAAGTCTTTATTCTAAATTTGCATTTCGTGATTTAATCAGAAGTTATTCGAAAATTTTAAGTATAATAATTACATTATTAATTAGCCTATTTATACTTAGCGCTATCTTAACCATCGAAGACAGTTTAGAGAATGAACTTAATGAAAATTCAAAAGTTCTTTTAGGAGGAGATTTAGAAATTGATTATAATAACAGAGAAGGAGATAGTAATTTAATAAAACAGATTGAAAATATTTCAACAGTATCTCAAGTAGTTGAATTTAGCACGATGATTTCAACTATTGAAAAAAAACCTAATAAAACATCATTTACAAGAATAAAAGCTATAGATCAAAATTATCCTTTATATGGAGATGTAATTTTTGAACCAGTTGGGTCATTAAAAAAATTAAACGAAATCGATAATACTATTCTAGTAAATGAAAACATTTTTAAGAATTTGAATCTTAAAATTAATGATATTGTAAAAGTTCAAAATAAAAAATTTAAAGTTATTGGTGTTGTAAAAGTTCTTCCCGATATTGGTGGAGCATTCGTATTTGGTGATTTTGCATTAACAGGAAAAAAAACATTAGATAAATTAGAATTAAATACATTAGGAAGTTTCTTGAATTATGAATACAAAATTAAATTTGATGATTATAAAAACAAAGATAAAAAAATAAATGAAATTAAAAAAATTTTTAAAAATAATGATAAGGTAAAAATACAATATCCAGAAAATTCTGCAGGGGGCATAAAAAGAATTATTGATAATTTTTCACAATTTTTATCACTTGTTTCAATAAGTGCCATGTTAATTGCTGGAATAGGAATTGCCAATACTCTTCTCTCATTTATTAATCAAAAGAACTCATCAATTGCTGTTCAAAAAGCAATTGGAATAAATTCAGGAAATATTAAAACTATTTATTATTTGCAGTTGCTTTTTAGTTTAATCTTTATTTCTTTAGTTGCTTATGGGTTAAGTTTTTTCTTGGTTCCAGTTGTAGATAAATATATATCAGATGGGCTTGGATTAAATATTGAGGCATCATTTTCTTTAACAAATTTATTTATTGTTTTTGTGGTTGGATTGTTAGTTATAATAATTTTTTCAATCCCAACTGTTAATTCAATTGACCAAATTAAAGCCTCTAGTTTATTTAGAAATGTTTTTCAAAGTTTGCAATTTAAATATTCAAAATTATCAATTAGCTTAAGTTTGTTACTTCTTACCATTTTAGTCAGCTTGTTTGCTTCCAGGTCTTCGATTCCTACTTATAGTTTGATATATTTTGCCTCATTCTTTATATGTCTAGCCGTCTTTTTTTATGTTTCCCGTTTTATAATATTATTGTTGAGAAAAAATCTACTTAATCTTGGTATTTCATCAAAAATAGCAATTAAAAATATTACACAATCAAAAAGTATTACACCTATAACTGTGATGTCACTTGGACTAGGTATGACATTGTTACTAACACTTGCATTTGTAGGCTCTAATTTTAAAAGAGAAATAGCAAAATCAATTCCAGAAATTGCTCCTGACTATTTTTTTTTAGGGATCCAAAATAATCAAAAAAATTTGTTTAAAAAAATAATTATTGATTCTGACAAAGAGGCAGTCATGGAAATTGTTCCTATGGTATCAGCAGGTCTTGTAAAAATAAATGGAATAGATCCAAATACATATATTTCAGATTCTAATGATAGTTATTGGGTAATCATGAATGATAGAAGAGTTTCATGGGTTAATACAATTCCAAAAGACAATCCTATTTTAGAAGGCAGTTGGTGGGATACTTCAAAACCAAATAAGTTGCAAATATCACTGGATAGTAAAGTTGCAAAAGATTTTGGAGTAAATATAGGTGACAAATTTACACTTAGAATTTATGGAAGAGAAATTGAGGGAGAAGTAGTAAATTTTAGATTGGTTAACTATCAAGATTTAAGTATCAATTTTGCAATGCTACTCAATCCACAATTCGCAGAAAATATTCCACACGAATATCTCTCTACAATAAAATTTAAAAATATTAAAAGTTTTAATGAAGTTAATTTCTTAGATAAATTTCCAAGTGTATCGATAATAAAAATTTCAGATTATTTGTCAAAAGTTACCGATGTTCTAAATAAAGTTTTTATAGCAGTCAGCATATTATCAGCTGTAACGGTTATTATTGGCTTAGTTGTAATCTCAAGCGCGATAATTGTTCAAGGAAAAATTAAAATTTTTCAAAATCTGGTTTTTAAAATTTTAGGTTTTTCTAAGAAGGAAATTATAATGTCTTCAATTATTGAATTTATAATTTCTTTTTTATCTATAATATTTTTTTCAACTATTTTTGCAGTATTAGCATCAAAGTTTATCATAGAAAATATTTTTCAACTTAAATGGTTATTTGAAATAAATATATTTTTCTATGTTACTATTGGAGTAGGTGTAGTAACACTAGCTCTAATTATAATTACAAACTTTAGGTATTTAAGTCCAAAAGTATATCCACTTGTAAGAAACGAGTAAGTTTAAATTATTTTATTAACTTTTTATCGAGGTTTTCAAAGCTTCGTAAATTAAATCTTCTGTAGTTTCTCCTATACTTCTATAAACTTCTTTATCACCCTTAAAAATCAATAGAGTGGTTTGATAGAGTACATTAAATGAGTCAGCTATATCTCTATTTGTTACATCGAACGAAAAATATTCAATGTTATCAAATTTAATATCAGATAACTCACCTTCTTTTTTTGCTGTTTGCAAAACTTTCATCTGATTTGCACATGATCCACAGTACTCTATCCAAGAACTAATAACTATAACCTTGCCTTCAGATTGAGCTTTCTCAAATAGTGCTTTATCAAATGTAGTTTTCTTTTCCAATGCATTTGCACCAAATGCAAATAAACAAAGTATAAAGATAATTACTTTTTTCATAATTTTTAGTTTATACGATGAAATCAATAGATGAACATACATTATAGTGACACATGTAAGCTTAAATTTATTTAGTAATGAAAAATTTTGTTTTTCTAGGCTTCTATTTAGCGAAGCCTAGTATTATAATTAACTTATAATAAGAGAGAAATGGATATTTATAATTATTGTATTGATTTGAAACAGCGTTACTTATGAATATTAGCTATGTATAATCTGTATATATGTTCAAAAATGGCACTTTACTTATTTAAACTATGACTTAAATTGAATAATGGGGTGCCATATAGGCTGAGATATACCCTTTGAACCTGTCCGGTAATTCAGAAAGGGAAGAATGGATAACATAAATATATTAAATCAATTATCTGCAATATTATTAACCTTAACTATAAGTATAATTTTTGTCGTAATCGGACTTCTCTATTCAAAAAAATATCAAGGACTTAACAATTATTTAGTAGCAAGTAGATCAGTAGGTACTTTTTCTTTAACAACCAGTTTAGTTGCATCTGCATTAGGAGCATGGATATTATTTGGTCCTGCATCAGCAGCAACATGGGGAGGAATAGGGGCTGTTATTGGATACTCTCTAGGTACTGCATTCCCTCTTTTTATCTTAACTTATTTGGGAAAAAAATTTAGAGATAATTATCCAAGAGGGAAGTCATTAATTGAAGTTGTAAGATCTAGATTTGGCTCACAATTATTTAAACTGATTTTGTTTTTATCTATTTTTTATATGTCGATTTTTTTAATAGCAGAGATTACTGCAGTTTCAATTTTAATAAATTATATTTCAGGAACAGACTTATGGATTACAGCTTCAATCGTGATCATAAGCTCACTGATATATACTTTATACGGAGGGTTAAGAGCTTCAATTTTTACAGATAATATTCAATTCATAGTATTTGGTCTGTTATTGTTGATATCATTTTCATATTTAATCTCCTTTAACTCAAATGAGTTTAGTTTCGAATTTATAAAACAAAACAAACCAAATTTACTAAGCCCAGGTTACTTGCCAAATTTCACTGCTGGCTTAACTTTTTTTATAGCTGTAGCAGCAACTAATCTTTTTCATCAAGGTAATTGGCAAAGAGTTTATGCTGCTAAAGATAATAGAGTTTTAAAGAATAGTTTAATTGTCTCATTTTTAATAATCATACCAATAGTATTTATGATGGGTTTTTCAGGGTTAATTGCAACTTCTCAAAATTCAAACGTTATTCCTGATCTTGCATTTTTTTCTTTATTGCTGAAAGATAATGCAATTTCTCTATCAGTTATAATAATTGTTTTAGCAATTTCTTTAACAGTAAGCAGTATAGATACTTTAGTAAATGCTATTTCAAGCCTAATTATTGTCGATGGGAATAAAGTCTTAAAATTTAAGGGTGATTACTTAAAACTTTCAAAGCAAATAATAATATTAATCTCTATAATTTCATTTTTTGTAGCATCAAAAGGGTTGAGTATTTTATATTTATTTTTATTGGCTGATTTATTTTGTTGCGCAGCAGTACTAAGTATATTTTTTGGTTTTTACTCAAAAAAGTTTAATGAAAAAAATGCATATGTATCAATTATAGTTGGATTGATCGGTGGAATTCTTTTATTTCCCAGTCCTGACTTTTCAAAATCAATTCTAGTTGGAATAATATTGCCAATAGATTTTTTACCGGTATTTGTCTCTCAATCCTTACTGTTTTGTTCTTTTATAGTTGCAACATTTTTGCCCATTTTAACTTGGAAACTAAGGTAAACCATTATTTACATCTTGTTAATATAAATATATTATAAATCCATTATGAGTTTTATTTTGCCATTTATAATATTAATTATTGTAGTAGTATTTATTCATGAATATGGACATTACTATTTTGCAAAAAAATATGGTGTTGGGGTAACAGATTTTTCAATTGGTTTTGGTAAAGAATTGTTTGGTTGGAATGATAAATCTGGAACAAGATGGAAGATTTGTTGGATTCCCTTAGGAGGCTATGTAAAATTTTTTGGAGATAGAAATGTTTTTTCTCAAGCTGATCAAGAGAAACTATTAAAAAAATATAGCAAAGAGGACCAAGAAAAGCTATTTGTAACGAAACCTCTTTACCAAAGGTCTTTAATCGTTGCAGGTGGACCTATAGCAAATTTCGTTTTAGCAATATTTATTTTTTTATTCATATATATGTTTGCTGGAAAAGACTTTACACCAGCAGTTATTGACGAAGTCCAAAAAGATAGTCCAGCAGAAGTAGCGGGGATGAAAAAAAATGACATAATTCTTGAAATTGATAAGAATAAAGTTGAGAGCATTCTTGATGTTTCTAAATTAATTTTAATGTCAACATCTGAGATAGTTGATTTCAAAATTTTTAGATATGATCAAGAGATATTATTAAAGGTTAAACCAAAAATTGTTGCAGGTCTTGATAATTTAGGAAATAAAATTAACAAAAGAATAGTTGGTATTAAACTAAGTCCATACAATAACGAAATAAATCATAAACGATTAGGGCCAGCAAATGCATTAATAGAGTCTGTTAAAGAAGTCTATTTTGTAACTACCTCATCTCTTAAATATATGGGTTCAATGCTTACTGGATCTGGAGATAGTTCACAATTAGGTGGACCAATTAGAATAGCAAAGATTTCAGGCCAAGTGGCTGAATTTGGAATATTGCCATTTATTAGCATGATGGCTTACATTTCGATAAGTTTAGGCTTAATTAACCTTTTTCCAATCCCACTTTTAGATGGGGGTCATTTAATGTTTTATGCATTTGAAAAGGTTTTAGGAAAGCCATTAAGTCAAAAAACACAGGAAGGTTTTTTTCGAATCGGAATGTTTTTATTGTTAACTTTAATGTTTTTTGCAACGTTCAATGACCTTAAAGATTTAGGCTTATTTTAAAGGGATTTTCTAACGTTAAAAAAGCTTTATAAATCAATACTTATTTACAACTATATATTGTGGTAAATTTAATTAGAGACACAAAAAAAAAGCTTGAATTATCAACGATTTTGTTAAGTATATAAATATAACCTTTTAAACCGGAGCTAAAATGAACAAAAAACAACTTATTGCAAAATTAGCAGGGTCATTAAATCAAAGTAAAGCTGATGCTGAGCGTACATTTGATACGATTACCAACACTATTTTGGACGCATTAAAAGGCGACGATAATGTGAAAATTGCTGGTTTTGGAACATATAAAGTGGCTAAAAGAAAAGCTCGAATTGGTCGAAATCCAAGAACTGGAGAACAAATCCAAATCGCTGCTTCTCAAAAGGTAAAGTTTTTGCCTGCAAAAGCGCTTAAAGAAGTTTTTAATAAATAAACTTTTAAAACAGCCTTTATTAAAAATTAGAATTTAATAAAGGCTGTTTTTTTATACAAGCATATGGTGTACTACATGCAAATACTGCATATCTCTTTTAAATAACAATCAATAGTTTTTAGTTTTATTAATTCTATAACTGCACCTTTAATTAAACGGAGGTGAAATGGTTAAACTTTTAAAAAAACTGGTTGGTCCATTAGTAAGTTTATTTTTCTTACTAAATATGACTAGTGCCGGTTATGCTGAAACTACAGTTTCAGCTGAAGTAGGTTTCATATTCAATACATTTCTTTTCTTGGTCTGTGGTTTTCTAGTAATGTTTATGGCAGCTGGATTCGCCATGCTTGAGTCAGGAATGGTAACATCAAAAAGTGTATCAGTAATATGTGCCAAAAATATAGGATTATTTTCAATAGCTGGAATTATGTTCTGGATGGTTGGATATAATTTAGCATACGGAATTCCAGAAGGTGGATACATTGGAAGCTTTACTCCATGGTCTGATGCAAGTGCAGTTGATACTGGATATGCAGATGGATCTGATTGGTATTTCCAAATGGTTTTCTGTGCAACAACAGTTTCAATTGTATCTGGAACATTAGCTGAAAGAATTAAATTATGGCCGTTCTTTCTATTCGCGGCTATTCTATCAGGAATTATCTATCCAATAGTTATGGGTTGGCAGTGGGGAGGTGGCTGGTTAGCAGCTGCTGGTTTCTCAGACTTTGCTGGCTCTACTCTCGTTCACTCAACTGGAGGTGCAGCAGCATTAGCTGGAGCAATTCTATTAGGAGCTAGAACAGGTAGATTTGATAAATCTGGAGCAGCTAAACCTATGAAGCCGTTTGCGGCGTCATCTGTACCATTGGTAACAGTTGGAGTATTTATTTTATGGCTAGGTTGGTTCGGATTTAATGGTGGATCACAATTAGCAATGGGAACATTTGATGATGCAGTTGCTGTATCAAATATTTTCATTAATACAAATTTAGCAGCCTGTGGTGGTGTATTAGCAGCTGGAGCAGTAACTAGATTAATGGCAGGTAAAACTGACGTTATACAAATGCTTAATGGAGCAATTGGTGGTCTAGTAGCAATTACAGCTGAACCATTAATGCCTTCACCGCTAGCAGCAATTCTTATAGGTGCAATTGGTGGACTAATAGTTGTGTTCGGAACTAAATTATTATTTTCACTTAAAATCGATGATGTAGTTGGAGCAATTCCAGCTCACTTATTCGCTGGAGTATGGGGAACATTAGCTGTTCCACTTACAAATGGTGATGCATCATTTGGTGCGCAGCTTCTTGGAGTAATATCAATCAATGCATTTGTATTTATAGTTTCACTAATAGTTTGGGGAATTATGAAAGGTACAATGGGTATAAGATTGAGTAAGGAAGCAGAAAGACTTGGAACTGACGTTTCAGAGTCTGGTGTAATTGCATACGCAATAAGAGACTAAAGAATAACTATCTCTCTCTCTATAGTTAGAAAAGGCCCCTATTTGGGGCCTTTTTTATTTAATACTATTAATAAAATCTAAAACCTCTTGAGCATGGCCTACTGCTCTAATGTTTTTCCACTCTTTTATAATTTTATTTTTTTTAATTACAAAAGTACTTCTAACAGTGCCCATAAATTCCCTGCCCATAAATTTCTTTTTAGCCCATGTTTTGTATGCTTTAAGAGAGGTCTTATCTTCATCAGCTAGTAACTCAAACTTTAGATTTAGTTTTTTGCTCCATTTTTGATGACTCTCTAAACTATCTTTTGAAATTCCATAAATTGTGCATCCAAGTTTTTCAAATTTACTTAGAAGTTTATTAAAATCATTTGTTTCAATTGTACATCCACTTGTATTGTCCTTTGGATAAAAATAGATGATAATATATTTAGATTTTACTTTATTTAATTCTACTGTTTTTCCAGATGTAGATGATAATTTAAAGTTTGGAGCTTTCATATAGACACCTTTATTTTTTATAGTAATATATTTTATTTAGTGTAATAAACATTTATGACAATAAAATCAGCATCAACATTAGTCGCAGAAGCTCTAAAAGAAATAAAAACCATATCACCCAGTGAAGCTTTAGAAAAAGTTAATAATAATACCTGTAATCTTATTGATATAAGAGATGTAAGAGAATTAGAAAGATTAGGTAGAATAGAAAACTCTTCTCATATACCAAGAGGAATGTTGGAATTTTGGATGGATCCAGATAGTCAATATTTTAAGGAAGGAAAAATTGATATGAATAAAGAAATAGTTTTATTCTGTGCAGGAGGACTTAGATCAGCTTTAGCTACTAAAACTTTACAAAATATGGGTTTTACTAACATTTCTCATGTGGATGGTGGATTTGGCTCAATGCAAAATTCTGGATTTAAAATTGTAAAATAATCCTGAAGTTAGTCTAATAAATTTATTCTCTTGGCGTAAAACATTCTAGCAATCCAATAAATTACCAAACCAATTGGACCAATAAAGTAAGTTATAGTTAATGGAATAAAAACTAAATATTTTGATATGAACAATTTTTGACTATCTTTCATAATCCAGGCGCCACAAAATAAATTTACAGCCAAAAAGTGTGTCCAAAACATTATTAAAAAAGCTTCTGCCTCAAAGAGGTTTCTTAAATCGTATAAACCAAGATACAGTGTAAAATTATAATCAAAATCGTATCCAGAAACAAAAAAGTAGTAACCCAAATAGCAATATACAGCAGACAATATTAAAAAAGGAACAACAGATGTTACTAGCAAACCACAAACTTTAGATTGTGGAAAAACAATCAAAATCAGCCAAAAAGGTATTACACCAATATTTAACCATAAATAGATCATTTCTATGGTAAAAAAAGCTGCTATTTGTTCAATCATAATATTTTTATATTATATTAAATAAGCAAATGATTCCTATAAAAAATAAAAAAAAGACATTAGAAGTCACGGTAACTGAAATGACTAATTTCGCACTTAATTATGTAGAAAAATTTGCTCCATCAAAACAACAATTGAGAACGTATTTGTTAAAAAAATATCTTACTTCAAGAACTCCAAACATAAAAAAAAATGATGTATCAAATTTAATTGATATTGTTCTTGAAGATCTTGAAAAATCAAAATTTATTAATGACAAATTTTATTCAGAATCTAAAGCAAAAAGTTTAATACAAAGAGGATCTTCAATAAATAAGATAAGAAATTATTTAATCAACAAAGGCGTAGGTGAAAAATATATAAAAAATACTATCGAACAAATCAAAGATAAAAATGAAGACCAAGATTTTTTTTCGGCTATAAAAATTTGTAAAAAAAAAAGAATTGGACCATCAAGACAGGAAGATAATAGACCCTTATTTTATAAAAAAGACATAGGAGTATTAGCACGCTCAGGTTTTGATTTTGAAGTTTCAAGAAGAGTAATGGATTTAGATAAAGATGAATATTTAAAGATTATAAATCTCCTTTAGTTTTTTTATTTTTTTCTTCTAAATAATATTGAATTTTGTTTTTTATATAATTTTTGACCATTACAAAAACTATTAAGCCAAATATTGAAACGGATACAATGATTATTAAAATTATTCTTAATTGCTCGCTCATTTTAATTTATCGCTTCTTTTAATAATTAAACTTGGATTTTTAAAATCTTTTTTTCCATATCTAATTTCATTACCATCAAAATCTCTAATTATACCACCTGCGTTTTCTAATATGGCATGTCCTGCAGCAATATCCCATTCACACGCTCTAGGTTCAGCAACATAACCATCAAATTCTCCAGTTGCGATAACGCAAAATTTGAGTGAGCTCTTCATTTTAACGTATTCTGTTACGCCGATTTTTTTATGAATTATCTCAATTTCAGGTTTTAATATATTTGAGTATGAAACAACTTTTACCGAATTTAATGAAGTTAATTTTTTACAATCTAATTTAGTTTTTTTATTATTAGATAATTCAAATGATTTATCTTTTCCATAAGAATAAAACATCCTTTTTTTCGCTGGTGCATTGATTAATCCTGCAACAGCTTTTCGATTTAATATCAAACCAGCATTTAAAGTAAATTCCTCTTTGTTGTTAATATAATCATATGTTCCATCAATAGGATCGATAAGCCAAAAGTCTTTTAGATCAGTTTTAGATTTGTTGTGCGAAGTTTCTTCAGAGACAATTGGAATTTCAGGTGTTAATTCTAATATTTTTTTTGTAAGAAGCTTATTTACTTCAATATCACCATTACTAACTGGCGTATTATCAGATTTAATTTCTTTTATTAAACCTTGATTTCTAAGTTTAATAGAGAGATCTCCTGCAATTAAGAAAGTGTCAATTAAATTTTCGATAATTTTTTTTAATTTAGTTTCATCCATTACTTTCAATTCTCTCTAGCTCAATATTATTTGCATTTATCACTTTTTTACCAACATTTTCAAAGTTCACAGTTACTTTGTCTTTAATTATCGACTGAACTTGACCAATACCCCAACTTTTGTTGGCAGGATTAATAACTTTGTCACCTGGCTCAAAATCTAAAATCATTTAATTTAACTTATAATAGAAATAAGTATAAATACCATCAAATGAATTTAGAAACTAACTCTTTAGGATTTAATAAAAAACCATCAGAAACAACAGTTGTTGTTGCAATGTCTGGAGGTGTGGACTCCTCGACTGTTGCAGGAATGATGAAAAAAGAAGGTTATAAAGTAATTGGTATAACTTTGAAATTATACGATGACGGTAAAGAGGTTGCTGCTTCAAAACAATGTTGTTCAGGTCAGGATATAATGGATGCTAAGAGGGTAGCACATAAATTAGATATAGAACACAAGATACTTTATTACCAAAGTAAATTTAAACAAGGTGTTGTTGATAATTTTGTTGAGAGTTATTTAAAAGGGGAAACGCCAATACCTTGTGTGCAATGCAATCAAACAGTCAAATTTAAAGATTTATTTGAATTTTCAAAAGATTTAAATGCAGATGCTTTAATTACAGGTCACTATGTTAAGAGTTTGACGCAAAATAATAAAACAAACATGTATAGAGCAATAGATGAGAATAGAGATCAAAGCTATTTTTTATTCAATACCACAAGAGAACAATTAAACTATATTAGATTTCCATTAGGAGGATTATTAAAAGATAAAACAAGAGAAATTGCCAAAGAGTTAAATTTAAACGTTGCAGATAAACCAGATAGCCAAGACATATGCTTTGTTCCTAATGGAGACTATGCTTCAGTAATAAAAAAATTTAAACCAGAGTCCTATAAAAAAGGAAATATTAAAAATCTAGATGGAACAGTTGTTGGAGTACATAATGGAATAGTCAATTTCACAATTGGTCAAAGAAAAGGAATTAAAGTTTCCAACGAAGAACCATTTTATGTAATTAAAATTGATGCGGAAAAAAATGAAATATTTATAGGACCTAAAGAAAAATTAGCAAAGAAAGAAATTAATTTAAAAAATTTAAATCTTTTGGCAGACAATCAAGAATTTAATCAAAAAATTTTAGTAAAAGTAAGATCCACTGGTAAACTTTTAGAGGCAAATGTAGATTTTCAGAACAATAATGATGCAAAAGTTAATCTTTTAAGTCCTGAATATGGAATTTCACCAGGCCAAGCTTGCGTATTTTACAAGAAAGACCAATATGGTCATAAAGTATTAGGTGGTGGTTGGATTAAAGATTAAAAATTTTATTTCTTTTTATTTTTTTTTCTAGCTCTTCTCTTTTTAGAGCCCATTTTTCTACGGCCTCTGTGTTTTTTTGGGTATCCCATAATCTCCTTAGTTTTACTATTTTATTGACTTATTTGGTGGATATAGCATTGTCCAATGAACATAGCAATTTTTTTATGAGCAAATCGTTTAAGACTTTTTTGAAACATACTGCCAAAGATTTCCATAATCATTCAGTTAATCCGCCAGTGGTACGAGCATCCACCATAATATTTAAATCAATGAACGACATAAGACGAACTCAGTCTAAATATAAGAAAGATCCAAGAGGTGGCTATTTTGATTATGGTAGACAAGGAACATCAACAACGCATATTTTGCAAAAAATTTTAACTAAGCTTGAGGACTCTTATCATGTTTTTTTAACACCAACAGGTTTTGGATCTGTTTTCTTAGCAATTTTTAGTGTTGTAAGACCCGGAGATGAAATAGTTGTTGCTGACCCTGTTTACAATCCAACAAGAGTTTTAACCGAAGACTTTTTAAAAGAATTTAATATTAAAACAACTTTTTATAATCCTCATGATTTAAAATCTCTCAATAAAATAATTAACAAAAAAACAAAATTAATTTTCGTAGAAAACCCTGGTAGCAATTCATTTGAATTTCAAGATCTGTCAAAAATAATATCTATTGCTAAAAAAAGGAAAGTATTCACTGCAATTGATAATACTTGGGCAACACCATATTTTTTTAAACCGATGAAACTAGGATTTGATATGTCAATAGTTTCAGCAACCAAATATTACTCGGGACACTCGGATGTAATGGGCGGAAGTCTAGCAGTGAATAGAAAAGTTTTTAAACACGTTGAGAAAGCACAAAAAATTATTGGTTTAAGATTAGGTCCTGATGATGCTTACTTGATAACTCGAGGATTGAGAACATTAGATGTTAGATTAGATAAACATCAAGAAAATGCTAGAAAGGTTGCAGAATTTTTATCAAAAAATAAAAAAGTTAAACTTCTGTATCCTTATAAAAAAGGATCTCTTAATTACAACTTATGGAAAAAATATTATTCAGGAGCATCTGGTTTAATGGGTCTAAAAATAAAAACTAAGGATAGAAAATCTGTAATTAAATTTGTTAACTCTCTTAAATTATTTGGTTATGGATATAGTTGGGGAGGTTTTGAAAGTTTAGCACTTCATCAAAGTAAGGCTGAGAGAGGAAATAGAATTCATTCAGACATAAAAGAGGACGAAAAAATTGTTAGATTGCACATAGGTCTTGAAGACCCAAAAGATTTAATTGAAGATTTGCGAAAATCGCTTAAATTCATTAAATGAGTTCTGAAAAATTTTTTACTACAAAAAAAGCATTAATTACACTAATAGCAGCTTCATTAGTTGTTATTGTATCTCTTGGTATTAGACAGACATTCGGATTATTTTTTTTTGATTTTAATGCTGATCTAAATATTTCAATTTCTCATTTTGGTTTTGTTATTGGATTGCAATTGTTGATGTGGGGAGTCTTTAGTCCAATATTTGGTTTCATAACTGATAGGTACGGGGGTGCAACAGCAATATTTATAGGATTTTTATTTTACTTAGCAGGACTTTTCCTGTTTTATTCAGGTCTAAATACAGGTTATCTTTTTACTTTGACCATAGGACTTCTGATTGGAATTGGATTAGGTGGAACTGCTATAAGCATTCCAGTTTCAGTAGTTGCAAAGCATTTTCCATCATCTAATAGAACAATTGCTACTGGCATTGTAACTTGCGCAGGATCATTTGGTTTTTTTGTGTCGCCTTTACTTGTAAGATATTCACTAATTGAAATTGGATGGGAAATAACGATTTTATATTTTTGTTTTCTTTTAGGAATTGGTTTAATAACAGCTTTATTTATAAGTACACCTAAAACTCCAGTTGGAAATAATGAAAATAATCACCAAACAGCTAAGGAAGCCTTAATAGAAGCATTTAATAATAAAAGTTTTATTTTTTTAACTTTAGGATTTTTTGTTTGCGGTTGGCATATAGCTTTAGTTGCTACACATATACCAACATACATGATGGATAGAGGTATGCCAGACTGGACAGCAGCTATGATTTTAGCATTAGTAGGCGTGTTCAATATGATAGGAACTATGGGAAGTGGTTATCTTGCAACTAAGTTTAGTAAAAAGAAAGTACTAAGTGCAATATATTTGTTAAGAGGTGCTTCGTTAATATATTTTTTATATTTACCACCAAGTATATTTAACTCGGTTGTATTTGGAGTTACTTTTGGACTTCTATGGCTTTCAACTGTACCGCCAACAAATGGTTTAGTAGGTCATATATTTGGAACTAAACATATTGGGCTTCTTTATGGAATAGTTTTTGTAAGTCACCAGATTGGGTCTTTTCTTGGGGCATATTTAGGAGGAGTTTTTTATGAAATGCATGGAAATTTTGATTACGCATGGTACGTTTCTATCGCATTATCAATCTTTGCAGGTTTGATACACTTACCAATTAAAGAGAAATCAATTGAAAGAGTTCAAACAGCATAAATTTAAATTTAGTCCATTTTTAGAAAATCTTTATCAGTCTAATAAGCCGTTGATAATATATAAAGTTGAAGGTGGCTACAATTTATATACTGATTTTTCAAAAAGAATAATAATAAACAACAGAAATATAGAAAATTTCTTAAATTCATTTTCAACAAAAAAATATAGAAAAGAAACAGATATTTTTATTGGCTTTTTTGGTTATGAAATACTTTGTAATTTACTAAAAATAAAAATAAAAAATCAAAAAAATATAAAATTCTATAAAGGTGTGTTTTATAAACCAGAAACGATTATAAAAATTAGAGATAAAATTAAAATATATTCAACAAAAAAAAATCATAATTTTATTTATCAGTTCCAAAAAACTAATATTTCGAGCCCTTTTAGGTTAAATATTAGCTACAAAAAGTATAAAAAAATATTTGATATTTTTTCAAAGAAAATACGTGAAGGACAAACTTATCAAATCAAAATATGCACTAAATATAAAAATAAATCTGAAATAAACCCTGTTAATTTCTTTTGGAAACTTATGAAAATTAATTCTTCTCCAGAGTCATTTATGATTAGAGATAAAGATTATTCAATAGTTAGTTGTTCTCCAGAAACATTGATTGACAGAAAAGGTAACACTATCATTACCAAACCAATAGCTGGAACGCTAAAAAAGAGTAAATTTTATAATAAAATTAAGGCTCTAAAATATTTTAGAAATAATAATAAGGAAACTAAAGAACATAATATGATAGTTGATCTTGAAAGAAGTGATTTATCAAGAATTTGCAAACCTGGAACCGTAGAGATTAAAAAGGAAAAATATGTTGAAGAATATAAACATCTTTATCATTACGTAACAAGTATTGTGGGAAGGATAAAAAAAAACATTTCAGTAAAAGACATAATAACTGCTATGATGCCGGGTGGATCTGTTATTGGATGTCCAAAAATTAAGACATTACAATTATTAAACTCTCAGGAAAAAGAAGACAGAAATATTTTTACTGGAAGTTTTGGTTTTATCAAATTCAACGAAGATATGAGGTTTAATATAATAATAAGATCTATTCTAAACTTTAAAAAACAATCAGAGATTTCTGCTGCTTCAGGTGTAGTTTTAGACAGTGCAGCAAAAAAAGAATTTAATGAGAATTTTATAAAAGCAAAGTCACTATTACAATTATTTAAATGATATATATAATTGATCATCAAGACTCTTTTACTTGGAACGTTGTTCATCAATTTTCCCAATTTGATGAAGTTATCTGCACAAATTATTTTGAATTAAACAATAACCTACTTGAAAAATCTGAAACAATAGTGCTATCACCAGGACCAGGATCTCCTAAAGATTATCCAAATACATCAAAGCTTTATAAAAAATTAAAGGGAAGAAAAAAAATAATAGGAATATGCTTAGGATATCAACAAATTTTATTTTCTGAAAAAGCAAAAATTATTCAACAAAAAAATATCTTCCACGGATACCAGTCAGAAGTAAAAGTAACAAGTAACAAGTCAATCTTTCAAAAAAATTCAAAATTTAAAGTTGGCAGATACCACTCATTAAAACTAAAAGAGCCATTTTCAGCTAAAAATTTTGAAATAACAATCAGATGTTCAAAAACTGGTATTGCAATGGGTTTTGAAAACATTAAAGATGATGTATATGGATTTCAATTTCATCCAGAGTCTTTTTTAACAAAAAATGGTAAACTACTTATTAAAAAAATCTTATCAGCGTAACACACTTAAAGAGATTAAATTTAATGATCTTTGGAATAAAAATGGTGTCTTTACTACTATGTGGATATACAGCAGGCCACCTAAAATTCTTTTTTTTAAATCACATATTCAAAATTTAATCAAATCTTTAAAAGCTTATAAAATAAGCGAGGATAATATTAAAAACATTATTTTAAATTTAATTAAAAAAAATGTTAATAGAAAAATTTCTTACAATCATTTACTCAGAGTTGCTTTGAATAAAAAAATTATATCTGTCTCTATTAGGGAGAGAGTAATACCAAAAAGTAAATTTAGTTTAAAATTAGTAAATTATGAGAGAGTAAAACCTGAATATAAAAATCTGAAATATAAAAAAATATTAAAATTTTTGTCAAAAATGAATACATCAAAACAGGATATCGCTCTATGCGTAAATAATAAAATTCTTGAAACTGGAACTTCAAATCTTTTGTTTGTTTATAAAAAAAAGATTTATTCGCCAAAATCAAATTATTATAAAGGAACGAATATTAAGTTTTATGAAAAAAAATTTCGCATTATCAAAAAGGATATTTATCTAAAAGATATTAAGCAGTTCGAAGAAATTATATTAGTTGGATCAGGAAAAGGTGTTGTATCTGTAAATTCTATTGACGGTTATAATTGGAGAAGAAAAGGCAAAGAAACATTTAATAAAATTTTTCAAATTTTTAAAAGCGAGTCCAGCAAAAATATATATAAATATAACTAATGAAAGATCCAAATAATCCATGTCTCTTTTGTAATGTTCCATCAAGTAATTACATATTTGAAAATAATTTAGCCTTTTCTACTTTTGATTCTTATCCAGTTTCAAAACATCATACGCTAATTATTCCAAAGAGACACGTTGAAAACTATTTTGATATGTCAGAGGAAGAAGTTGTATCTTGTAATAAATTAATAAAGAAAATGAGAAATAAAATTCAAGAGCTTGATCCGGCTGTAGATGGTTTTAATATTGGCACAAATTCAGGTAAAATAGCAGGGCAATCAATAATGCATTGCCATATACATTTAATTCCTAGAAGAAAAAATGATGTGGATAACCCACAAGGAGGTATTAGGGGAGTTATACCTTCAAAACAGCATTATCAACGAAAAAAATAAATTTTTAACAAAATACCAGTGCTAAAATGTCACTTTATCGTAGTTGATCTATTTTAATAAGTATACTAAGAATCCATTAGCGGAAGGAACATCATAATGATTTCAACAAACCCATTTTTTATTTTATCTCAGAGTGTACCGGCTATTTTAATGCAATCGTTCGTTATACTCATGGGTATTTTGATATTAGTGGGGACTGTTATGGATATTATCCATAAAAAAAATGTTAAATATTTTTTCCAAAATGCAAAAAAGGCAAAATTGTCAGCTAAAAAAGAATTAACAACTTCTGAAAGACTCTCAGTAATATCAAAAACTATTGCAAGCGATATAGCAACTACTTCTGAGTTAGGAGCAGGTAAAAGAAGATTGGCACATGTAATGGGAATGTATGGAACAATTTTATTTTGGGTTGGATCTGTTGTTATGATATTTTTTTATACTTCTCCAAATTCAGTAACACCCTCATTTTGGCCAATCATTTGGCACTTGGGTGCTGGACTTACAGTTTTAGGTGGAGGTTGGTTTTGGTTTTTCTTAAGAGTAGATGTCTACTCCGAAGCTCAACCATGGTACAGAATAATCCAGGCAGACTTATTTGTACTTGCATTGATTGCATCATCATTATTTGGTTTAATTTGGTCTTATCTTCAATCTTTAAACTTACAAGGCAGATGGGATGATTTTGTGTTTTTAGGATTATTTATAATATCAAACTTAGTTTTATTTGGCGGTGTATATTGGTCTAAATTTGCTCACATGTTTTACAAACCTGGTGCCGCTTTACAAAAAAATTTAGCTGAAGCTGATGGATCTAGAGATAATCTTCCACCTGAAGCTGATGCTCCTGAGCAATTTGGCCTAGGTATAAAAAGAGAAGAGCCAAAACATTATTAATATGGTAGAGAACTTAAAGGAGAAAATATAAATTATGTCAACTTTTGTGTATATGACTAGATGTGATGGCTGTGGTCACTGTGTGGATATTTGTCCATCAGATATTATGCATATCGATGAAACTATAAGAAGAGCAAAAAATATTGAACCAAACTTTTGTTGGGAATGTTACTCATGTGTTAAAGCATGCCCGAACCATGCAATTGATGTAAGAGGATATGCAGATTTTGCTCCAATGGGTCATAGTGTAAGAGTTAGAAGAGAAGAGGAAAAAGGAACTATTTCTTGGAGAATAAAATTTAGAAATGGAACAGAAAAGAATTTTGTGTCGCCGATAACTACTAAGCCTTGGGGTAAATTTATTCCAAAATTAGCTGAAGGAGATAAACCTAATCAAGGAGAAATTAATTCTCAAATATTATACTCAGAACCAGAGGGATTAAATACAAATAAAGAATTACCAAAAGTGGATAAGAGTGCTTTTAAAAAAGGAGTTTATTATTAATGGCTAGAAAAACTATAGTAGAAAATTGTGATGTTTTAGTTGTTGGTGGAGGAATGGCTGGAACCGGTGCAACTTTCGAAGCTAGACATTGGGGTAGAGATTTAAAAATAGTTTGTGTTGAAAAAGCAAATATAGATAGAAGCGGTGCAGTTGCTCAAGGTTTATATGCAATCAACTGCTACATGGGAATGCAATGGGGTGAAAACCAACCTGAGGACCATGTAAGATATGCAAGAAATGATTTAATGGGATTGGTCAGAGAAGATTTAGGATATGACATGGCTCGTCACGTAGACTCAACTGTTCACATGTTTGACGAATGGGGTTTGCCAATGATGAAAAATAAAGAGACAGGTAGATACCAAAGAGAAGGTAAATGGCAAATAATGATACATGGTGAAAGTTATAAACCAATCGTTGCAGAAGCAGCAAAAAAATCAGCAGATAAAATTTACAACAGAATAATGATAACCCATTTATTAATGGACGAAAATAATGAAAATAGAGTTGGTGGGGCAGTTGGATTTAATATGAGAACAGGTGACTATCACGTCTTTAAATCAAAAACAGTTATTGTTGCTGCTGGAGGAGCTTCACATATTTTCAAACCTAGAGCTGTTGGTGAAGGAATGGGAAGAACTTGGTATGCTCCTTGGAGTAATGGATCAGCATATGCATTACCTATTGCTGCAGGAGCTAAAATGACACAAATGGAAAATAGAATTGTGCTTTGTAGATTTAAGGATGGTTATGGTCCAGTTGGAGCATATTTCTTACATTTGAAAACATATACACAAAATGCAAACGGTGAAAATTATGAGAAGAAATGGTACGAAAAAACTAAAGAATTAGTTGGAGAATATATTGACCATCATCCTACTCCTACATGCTTGCGTAATCATGCTTTTATCCAAGAAACCATGGCTGGTGGTGGACCAATTCATATGGTCACAAAAGAAGCATTCCAAGATCCACACTTAGAAACAGTTGGGTGGGAAAATTTCTTAGGTATGACTGTTGGACAAGCAGTTGTATGGGCTTCACAAAATATCGATCCAAAATATACAAACCCTGAATTAACAACATCAGAACCTTATGTTATGGGTTCTCACGCTACATGTTCAGGAGCTTGGGTAAGCGGACCAGAAGATTTATCTCCACCTGAATATTTCTGGGGGTATAACAGAATGACAACGATTCAAGGTTTATTTGGAGCTGGGGATACAGTTGGCGGAAGTGCTCATAAATTCTCTTCTGGATCATTTACTGAAGGAAGATTAGCTGCAAAAGCTGCTGTAAAATACATAGAAGATCAAAAAGCTAATGATATTAAGGTAAGCGATAAGCAATGTGATGATTTCAAGGAAACTATTTATAAACCACTAGAAAATTATACTGTTGGTAGAAATGAAATAACTGGAGGGACCGTATCTCCGAGTTATATTTCACCAATCCAGGGGTTACAAAGATTACAAAAAATTATGGATGAGTATGTGGGTGGGATTAGTTACAATTATATGACAAACGAGAATACTCTTAAAAAAGGTTTAGAACTTCTTGCATGGCTCGAAGAGGATTTAGAAAATGTAGGAGCTGAGGACTATCACCAACTTATGAGAGCTTGGGAGCTTAAACATAGAACTATTACATCTCAGTGTGTTACAGAGCATACTTTGTTTAGACAAGAAACTCGTTGGCCAGGATATTATTATAGAGGTGATTATATGAAACTAGATGATGAAAATTGGCATTGCCTTACTTTATCTAGGAGAGATCCAAAGACAGGTAAGTTTACTATGGAAAAGGCACCTGTTTATCATATAGTTGATGAAAAAGAGAAAAAAGAAGCTTCTTAGAACTCACTTGATCATAAAATGGCTTTATTAGATAAATCCGATGAGGAAATTATTAAAATAGCCGAACCTATTTGGGCAAATTTAGTTAAATCATCAAACATTAAAGATTACGGTGGATTTACAAGAGATTTATCATCACAAATGATGTACGGAGCAAATGAGGTTGAGTTAGGCAAACAATGGGCAAGCAATAAACTTATTTCAAGTCTAGCAGAAGGATGTCAAGCTATTGGCTGTTTAAGAAGAGGTCTTTATATTACGATACTTTACAAACAGACCAGTACTGAAATACCAGGAGACTTTTTAGGAAGACTTGTCCTTGGTGATGAGGGGGATGAAGTTAAGGTTTTTGGAGCAACAATCTTTTAAATAACTAAATTATTCTTTGCATTTAACACAACTTATGGTATCCCGCGAGTATGTTTCAATTAATAAATCAAAATTTAAAAAAATTACCTTTATTCTTTGAAAATCAATTAAGTAAAATAATTAAATCATTTTTATATCTTTTTATATTCTTTGCTTGGGGCATTATAATCTTAAGCACTGCTCAAAATTTTATATAAAACATTCATAATTATTGACTTTGAACTATTAGAGGAATAGTTACTGCTTATGGAGTATTTTCTTCCAATTGCACAAGTTGAAATTAATATTTTATACATATTTGGTTTAAGTTTAGTTGTAGGAATTTTATCAGGATTATTCGGAGTAGGTGGAGGTTTTTTAATGACACCATTTTTAATTTTTATGGGTGTACCACCGATATACGCTGTTCCAAATGAAGCAAGCAACATTCTTGGAACTTCTGTTTCAGGTTCTACAACACATTATCTTAAAGGTACACTTGATTATAAAATGGGGTTCATGATTGTAATTGGTGGGATAGTAGGAACAGTTCTGGGTATTATTACTTTTTCATATTTTAAAGATATCGGAAAAATAAATGTAGTTATTTCTCTTGCCTATATGTACATCCTAGCAATTTTAGGAACTTTTATGTTAATTCAAGGTGTTTCAGAAATTGATAAAGCTAGAAAAAAAATTACTGAAAGAAAAAAATTACATAAACACTATTGGATACACGGATTGCCTTTAAGAATGCGTTTTAAAAAATCTCAACTTTATGAAAGTGCATTCACTCCAATTATAATTGGTTTAATTGTTGGTTTCATAGCTGCAATTATGGGAATTGGTGGTGCTTTTATACTTGTTCCTGCAATGATTTATATTATTGGGATGCCTACAAGGTTGATACCTGGCACATCTCTATTTGTAACAATTTTTGTAAGCGCTATTGTAACAATTCTCCATGCATTAAACTATGGAACTATAGACTTGATTTTAGTTTTTGTTTTAATCTTAGGATCAATAATTGGTGTACAGTTCGGACAAAAAATAGGTGAAAAAATTGACAGTTCAGAATTCAAAACTATTTTAGCGATTCTTTTGCTTTTAGTAGGCATTGCTATTGCTTATGATACTTTTATTAAAGATGAAAACACAATTAACACTGTAATTAATACAAGTGATAATTTAGGATCCTTAAGTCAATTTATATTAAATTTTTCTGAAGATATGCCAATATTTTATGGTCTTACATCAGTATTGTTAGCTATAGTGCTCGGAGTTGGTGCTGCAATGATTAGAAGAATTTATTCTAATTGGAATGATGCACGTTTAGCAAAATTGAAAAAATAATTACGCACTTCTATATAGTTTAGTCATTACAAATTCTTTATGACCTAAGGCTTCTGCGCAAGTTAATCTTCCATTTGCAACTCTCAAAGTTGATTGAATTAATTCATCACCAGCTTGACTTAAATTCATCTCCCTAGACAAAATTTTCGATACATCAACATCGATATGTTCACTCATAGTTTTTGCTGTAAGTGGATTAGCAGTCAATTTGATTACTGGTTCAATTGGATTCCCAATAATGTTTCCTTGTCCTGTTGGAAATAAGTGAATATTAAAACCGCCTGCAGCTTGCAAAGTAACACATTCTGCTGCTGCTGATGAAGTATCCATGAAGTATAAACCAGCACCTTTTGTTGGTTCCTCAGCTGGCTCTAAAACATCAATAAATTGACATCCACCAATTTTTTGAAAGTTTCCAAAAGCTTTTTCTTCTATTGTAGTAAGTCCACCAGCTATGTTTCCGGCTGTTGGTTGACTTTCTGAAAGATCGTCTGTTGCTTCTCTAAGAATAAAATCATTGTAATCGTTCCATGTTTTTTTAAATTTTGCCTGCGCTTCAGGAGTTTTACCTCTCTTTTCACATACAGTTTCAGCTCCTGTTAATTCAGAAGTTTCTCCAAAACACAAATGTACACCTAGCGGTTCTAATTTATCCATTAAATTTCCTACTGTTGGATTAGACGCTAAACCAGATGTTGTATCAGACTCTCCACATTTGACTGAAATCCATAAATCACTCATTGGACATTCTTCTCTTTGTTTTTCAGATGCCCACATAGAAAATTCTTGAGCTTTTTTTGAAACTTTGGCGATAGTATCTATGTCTCCGACACCTTCGATACTAAAACCTTCTACAGGTTTACCTGTGGTAGCAATTGCATCTACAATTCTTTTTGTCCATTTAGGTTCAATACCAACTACAATTACAGCAGCCACATTTGGATTTTTTCCTGTACCAATCATAGTTCTAAAGTGAAGTTCTAGATCTGCACCGAATTGTAATCTTCCATATGAGTGAGGTAAAGCAATTGTACCTTTAATATTATTTGCTACAGCCTCTGCACATGCGTTTGAAATATCATCAACAGGAAGGATTATTACATGATTACGAGTTCCTGCTCGCCCATTTTCTCTCTTATATCCTAAAAAACTTTTTGGAATTTCCATATTTTACCATTTTTTCGTTTTAACATTGTGAACGTGAACATGTTCACCTTTTTTAATACTTTTCACTACCTTTCCAATATCATGACCATATTTCATTATTGTATCTCCTTCATTAAGATCTACCATAGCAATTTTGTGGCCTAGAGGAATTTCATCTTTTGATTGAATGGATATGGATTTGTCATTTTCCATTATCCAGCAATTACAATCCTGATTTATTGTTATTTTTTCAATAACAACAACACCTACATTGTCTTTTTCATCGTGTATAATTATATCTGTGTTAGACATTGTGACGATTTCTTTATTTGAAATTTTGCCAATCTTATATATTAATCGATCACTTTAACAAATAAAAAAAAGAATTAGAAAGGCTCAACTATGACCAAAATGACAACTGAAGAGGCGTTTATAAAAGTTCTTCAAATGCACGGAATTGAACATTCATTTGGAATTATAGGATCAGCCTTTATGGCAATTTCTGATTTATTTCCCAAAGCAGGTATTACTTTTTGGGATGTAGCTCATGAAACAAATGGTGGTTTAATTGCAGATGGCTATACAAGAGCTACAGGTAAGATGTCGATGGTTATTGCTCAAAATGGGCCAGGTATTACTGGTCTAGTTACACCTATTAAAACAGCTTATTGGAATCACACTCCTTTACTATTAGTAACCCCACAAGCAGCCAACAAAACCATGGGGCAAGGAGGTTTCCAGGAAGTAGAGCAGATGAATTTATTTAAAGATATGGTTTGTTATCAAGAGGAGGTTAGAGACCCTTCAAGGATGGCAGAAGTTTTAAACAGAGTAATTGAAAAAGCTTTTAGAGGTTCTGCGCCTGCTCAAATAAATGTTCCAAGAGATTATTGGACTCAAGTTATAGATATTGAGTTACCTCCAATAGTTAGATTTGAAAGACAAGGCGGAGGAAAAGAAGCGATCGATAAAGCTGCAAAACTACTATCTGAAGCTAAGTTTCCAGTAATTTTATCTGGTGCAGGAGTGGTGATAGGTGGTGCAGTAGAAGAGTGCAAAAAACTTGCAGAAAAATTAGATGCACCTGTTTGTAATGGATACCAACATAATGACAGTTTTCCTGGTAGTCATCCTTTAGCAGTTGGACCATTAGGATATAATGGATCTAAAGCTGGAATGGAATTAATATCAAAAGCAGATGTTGTTTTAGCATTAGGAACAAGACTTAATCCATTTTCTACATTACCTGGATATGGGATTGATTATTGGCCAAAAAAGGCAACAATAATTCAGGTCGACATGAACCCTGACAGAATTGGCTTAACTAAAAAAGTTACAGTAGGTATCTGTGGAGATGCAAAAATGGTCTCTCAACAAATTTTAGAAAAACTTTCTCCATCTGCTGGTGATGAGGGTAGAGAAGACAGAAAAAATTTAATTCATAAAACAAAATCTGCCTGGCTACAAACATTAACTAGTTTAGACCATGAAGATGATGACCCAGGTACAGTTTGGAATAAAGAAGCTAGAGAAAGAGACTCAGATAGAATGTCACCTAGGCAAGCATGGAGAGCAATTCAGGCTGGAATGCCTGAGGATGTAATTATATCAAGTGATATAGGAAATAATTGTGCAATTGGAAATGCTTATCCAACTTTCGAAAAGCCAAGAAAATATTTAGCACCTGGTTTGTTTGGACCATGTGGCTATGGTTTTCCGTCGATTTTAGGTGCAAAAATTGGTTGTCCTGATACTCCAGTTATTGGCTTTGCAGGAGATGGAGCATTTGGTATTAGTATGAATGAAATGAGTTCATGTGCTAGAGAGGAGTGGCCAGCAATTACTATGGTTATTTTCAGAAATTACCAATGGGGAGCAGAGAAAAGAAATTCAATTTTATGGTTTGATGATAATTTTGTAGGAACAGAATTAGATCCTGAATTAAGTTATGCTAAAGTTGCGAATGCATGTGGACTTAAAGGAGTAACTGTTAGAACTATGGAAGAAACAACTGCTGCAATCAAACAGTCATGTGAAGATCAGAAAAATGGCATAACAACATTTATTGAGGTGATTTTAAATCAAGAATTAGGTGAGCCATTTAGAAGAGATGCAATGAAAAAACCAGTACAGGTCGCTGGTATAGAGAAAACGGATATGAAGCCTCAAAAAGGTTTGAATTAGAGTAAATATTTTTAACTTCTTAAAATCATTATAAATCTGTATATATTAAATTTATGAACCAAAATGATATCAAAATTGGATCAAATAGAAGTTTTGGAATTGTATTTTTTATAGTTTTTTTAATAATCTCCATATATCCATTGTTAAACAATGAGAACATAAGAATTTGGTCTCTAGTAATTTCAATTATTTTTTTAGTTTTGGGTCTATTAAATTCAAAATTTTTAAGCCCATTAAATAAAATATGGTTTAAATTTGGTTTACTTTTGGGAAAAATAATTTCACCAATTGTAATGGGAATTATATTTTTTTTTGTAGTAACTCCTATTGCAATACTTATGAAATTATTACGAAAAGATTTAATTAATTTAAAATTTAACAAAAATAGTACTTATTGGATTGAAAAATCAGGTCCTAAAAGTAAAATGAAAAATCAATTTTAATTTATGAGTTTTATAAAAGAATTTTGGGAGTTTTTAAAAGTAAGAAAAAAATATTGGTTGCTTCCAATTATATTAGTCTTAGTCTTATTTGGTGGTTTAATTGTACTTAGCCAAGGTTCAGCAGTTGCACCATTTATATATACAATTTTTTAAGTGAGTTCTATTTTAGGAATTTCAGCATTTTACCACGATAGTGCAGCTTGCATAATGATAAATGGCAAAATTATTGCTGCAGCTCAAGAAGAAAGATTTACTAGAATTAAACATGATTCAAATTATCCACATAATGCTGTAGATTTTGTTTTAAATTTTGCAAAACTGAAGTTAAGTGATGTTGATAAAATAATCTTTTTTGAAAAACCTTTTTTAAAATTTGAAAGACTTCTTGAGACATATGTAGCATTTGCACCAAAAGGTTTTGTTTCCTTTTCAAAAGCAATGCCAATATGGATTAAAGAAAAATTATTTCAAAAAAATTTACTTCAAAATAAGCTTAAAAATCATGATGAAAACTATGACAAAAAAAAGGATAATATTTATTTTTCAGACCATCATCTAAGTCATGCTGCAAGCGCTTTTTTTCCATCTCCATTTAATGAGGCTGTTGTAATCACTGCAGATGGTGTGGGTGAATGGGCAACCACAACTGTAGCAATTGGAAAAAGTAATAAACTTGAAATAAAAAAAGAAATTCATTTTCCACACTCTCTTGGACTTTTGTATTCAGCATTTACATATTACACAGGTTTTAAAGTAAATAGCGGGGAATATAAATTAATGGGTTTAGCCCCATATGGAAAACCAAATTACGTAAATGAAATAATGAAAATGATCGATGTTAAAGAAGATGGAACGTTCAGACTTGATCAAAGTTATTTTAATTATGCTACAGGATTGACTATGACTAACAAAAGATTTGACAGTTTATTTGGACAAAAAAGAAGAGATCCTAAATTTGATCAATTAACGCAATTTCATATGGATGTTGCGTCCTCAATTCAAAAAGTTACTGAAGATATAATGTTAAAATTAGTTAGATCTGTAAAGAAAGAATATGGAATGAAAAATTTATGTCTTGCAGGAGGGGTAGCTTTAAATTGCGTTGCAAATGGAAAAATACTTAAAGAGAAAATTTTTGAAAATATTTGGGTTCAGCCAGCAGCGGGTGATGCTGGTGGTGCATTAGGTGCCGCATTAGCTTTATGGCATATAGATCAAAATAACCCAAGAGTGATTAATGAAAATGACAACATGTCAGGATCTTACTTAGGACCTGAGTATTCTGAAGATCAAATTAAAAAAGAATTATCTCGTTTAGGTGCTGAGTTTGAAATATTAGATGAAAATGAAATTATTGATAGAACATCTAAAGATTTGTCTGAAGGAAATGCAGTCGGATGGTTTCAGGGTAGAATGGAATTTGGACCTCGTGCTCTAGGAGGTAGATCAATATTAGGCGATCCTAGATCACCACATATGCAAAAAAATTTAAATTTAAAAGTAAAATACAGAGAAAGTTTCAGACCGTTTGCACCATCTATTTTATCTGATGATTTAAGTGATTGGTTTGAGATGGACTCTGTTTCTCCATACATGTTGATGGTAGCCAACGTTAGAAAAGAAAAATGTATTCCTATGTCAGAAAATGAGGAAAAATTGTTTGGTATTGATAAACTAAATGTAAAAAGATCGTCTGTTCCAGCAGTTACCCATGTAGACTATTCAGCAAGAATTCAAACTGTTCATAAAGATACAAATCCAAAATACTATAAATTAATTTTAAAATTTAAAGAGATAACAGGATGCCCGATTTTAGTTAATACATCTTTCAATGTGAGAGGGGAACCGATAGTAAATACTCCAGAAGATGCATTTAATTGTTTCATGGGAACAGATTTAGATAAATTAATACTTGGTAATTGCTATTTAGATAAAAAAAAACAAAATTTAGATTTAAAAAAAGATTATAGTGATAAATTTGAATTAGATTAAAATTTTAAAGAATTCACAATTTTATCTTTTACACGGGTTGTACCGTTCAAATTCCAATGAATATCTCCATAAATAAAATTATCAAAAATGAAATCTCTTTTATTTTCCTTTTTAAATTCATCATAAATACTTACAAAATTAATTTCATATTTTTCAGAAAATTTTTTCCAATAAGTTTCATGATAATCATCACCATAGAATATTTGAGTTGGCCAAGGATATACAATTAAAGTAGAGTTTATTTCATTTTCTTTAAGTAATTCAAAAAGTTTAATTAAATATTTTTCTGATTGCAAAAGACCAATTTTTACTTCATTAAATTTATCTTCATCAAAAGTCCAAAAACCTCTATCTATATGTGTCATTCTATAAAACATAACATCGTTCTTATTTGTTTTAAAAAAATTTTTATTCAATTCTTTGGATGCTTTTGTTTTTAGTTTTATATAATTTTTAACAAGTTCAGTTCGATCAGATAAAATATTTAAAAATCTAAATATTGTTGAATTATCTCTTAAAATTTTCCCTACAGAATAAAAAATTTTCTTTGGGGTTGATATTTTTTTAGTTTCTTCATAAGTCAAAATATTACCCTCATCATTAAACCTAATAAACATTTCATCATAGATGTCAGATACATCTAAAAAAACTAAAGCTTGATCAAATTTGAAGCCCTCATTTAAATAATATTTTATTTTATTATAATAGATGCTTGGTGAGTAAGACCCTACTGCTGAGTTTAGAATTTCATAGTTAAATCCTAAGTAATCATCTAATTGTCCAGCTAATGTATCTTCATAATTTAGACCGGAACCCTCAATGAAAGAATCACCAATTAATAAGATTCTTTTTTTTTCTGTATTTATTTTTTTAACAATTCTTTTTTCTTTGTCTCTAAACCCTATTGAGTTTGTAATTAACCTTTGTTTTATTTTTCCACCCCAGATTTCAAATTGGTCAGTATTAGGAAGTATATCGTGGTGATATATTTTTGATGGTATTCTCCACCATTTTTCCTTCCAAGCTATATTCTCCCAATATTTTGTTTTTTTTAATATAAGATTACTTAATACAATATCTAAAGATAGAGATATGATAAAAATTAAAAGAATTTTTTTCATAAAAATAATATGTTTATTAATTAATGATTAATATATAATTTATTCACAATAGTTAAATTACTTTATGTATAAAAATTACAAATTAATTTTATTCTTAGGAGCAGCAATAATATTTCTGATTATGAGTGCAGGTAAGTATGAAGAATTTAGTCTTAAAAAATCTATATCAGCATGCGTAATTGCAAAAAGTAAATTGAAAAAAGAAATTAAGCCTGAGGAGGCTAGAATAATTTGTGAGAAAGAAATAAAGGATTAAATAATTTAACAAAATTTTTTAGAGTAAACCTGGCAACCAGGTTGAGAATTTCGGAAACAAAATCATTAATATTCCATAGACAATACCAACAATTGTAAATAAGGGTACCTCCTTGAAGGCATTAGCAGGATTCTCTTTAATAACTCCTGCAGCTGTGTATATACCAACGCAAACTGGCGGTGTTATCATACCAATTCCAGCAAAAGCAACAAAAACAACATAAAGGTGTAGTAAACTTTGATCAAAAGATAAAGTTAAAGCCGCAAATATTGGGACTGTTAAATAAAATACTGGAACTATTTCTATAAAAGTTCCAAGTATCAAACATATTGTTCCAAGCATGACCCAAAATAAATTCACACTAACTCCCATATCAGTAAAGAACGTTATTATTCTTTGTGGAGCTTGAGTATAAGTTAATACCACACTTAAAAATGTAGCTGTTGCTATGATAGAAAATATTACAGCAGTAATAATTGCAGTATCTTTCAAACAACTTAATAATGATGAGAAAGTCAATTCTCTGTAAATTAAAAAACCTATGGTTACTGCGTAAACACCAGCAATTGCGGCAGACTCTGAGGGAGTAAGAAGACCAGCGTAAATACCACCCAAAATTATCACAGGAGTTATCAAAGCAGGCAATGCAGCTATAAATGAATTAAGTCTTTCTTTAAGTGTTGCTTTTTTATCTGTTCTTATATGCCTACATTTAAAAAGAACTAACAAAACCATTAGAATTAAAAGAATAATCCCTGGAATTACTCCTGCTGCAAAAGTTTTTGAGACAGGAACATACGTAAGTGCACTAAACAAAATTGCAGCATTTGACGGTGGTATTAAAGCTTCAAGGAGTGCAGCAGATGCAGCGAGCACCACAACAAATGGTGTAGGGTAACCTTGTTCTATCATTTTAGGCATCATAATTGTTCCAACAGCTGTAATTGCTGCAAGTATTGATCCACAAAAAGCAGCAAAAAAACCCATAGCAATAACCATTGCTACACCAAGTCCACCAGGCCAATGTCCAACCAGAGTAGTTGCAAATTTTACCAATCTTAGTGCAGCACCACCTTTTAACATTGCCATTCCACTAAAAATAAATAATGGAACTGCAATGAGCACATGTTTAGTTAAGGCACCAAATGATACTTGAATTAGAACTGACCATGGAAGTTTTAACCCAGCTATTGCTGCTATTGAGCTCCCCAATCCAAAAACTAAAAAAATAGGAACAGAAATAACTAAAGTAATTAATGATAAAATAGATGCTATCGCAAACATTTAATTTTTAATTAGATTTATAATGTTATCAAACAATAACTCTAATGAAGTGAGTGCTAAAATAAAAAATCCCACTGGGAAAGCTAAAAACATCCACCAAATAGGAATACTAATCTCAATTTCCATAACTTGACCTAAATTGAAATACATTATTGTTGCGTCAAGTCCTGCTTTAAAAAAAATGCAAGCTGATAGCAGAGCAACTAAGTTTACAATTAAAAATAAAATTTCTTTATTTTTTTTTGATAACAAGGGAGTTAAAAAATCTACTTTGATATGTTGTCCTTTTTTTAATAATGGTCCCAAAAGAGGAAAAACAAGCCAGCTGACTAGGACAGGTGGTAATTCAATAAACCAAGCAAATCCAGTTCCGGTTATAAATCTTGTAGTTGCACTTAAAAATAATGCAGCAACCATTATGAAAATAATTAACATTGCGAGAGTTAATGAAGCCGAAGCTAAATAATTGTTAACTGCTCGCAATGCTTTCATCTTTAGATTAAGTAGTCAACTTACTCTAATTATTTTTTGCATACTCTTGCGCTGCTTTTAAAGCATCGGCATCAATCATTTTTGCCATAGCTGGCATAACTTTATCTTTCATCAGTTTATCAAATTTTGCTTTCTCAGATCCAGAAAGTGTGGTTACAACACCACCCCTCTCCTGGAATTCTTTGAGAACTGACTCACCGTGATCCATTATTCTATCTGTAGAAAGAGTTCCAACTTCTTTACCAACGTCCATAATTATTTTTTGTAAATCAGCTGGCAAACTGTTAAACCAAGTTGAATTAGCCATTATGTAAGCGTCTGCATAATATTGATATGGCTTTTGTGCATACTTTAAAAATTCCCACCAACTATAAGCTTTAATACTACCTGGAGGGCTATTAATTGTGTCGATCATTCCAGATTGAAGAGCGTTATACACTTCACCAGTTTTTAATGATACACGATTTGCTCCAAGAGCATCCCACATAGGTTCCTCACTTTTAAGCAATCTTCTGGCTTTTAAGCCTTTCATGGCATCAATACCTGTTAATTCTCTAGCACTAGAAATTGACATTACAGGACCAACAGGGTTGTACATGACTAAAGTTGAATTAGTTTTATTTGTTAATTCCCTCCAAATTTCTTTTCCTTTTGAGGAATTTTGAAAAAACCCTCTTTGTTGTTCCCAGGAATTAAATAATCCTGGAAATGACGCAACATTAAAGTTTTTGTTAATTGGCGGAAAGCTTACCACACCTACAATTCCACCTAATTCAACAGCTCCAGAAGTTACAGCACCCATAACCTCTCTAATCCCAAAAAGTTGTTTTGATGGGTATACCTCAATTTTAAGCTTACCTTTAGCTCTTTTGTTTACTTCATCTGCAAAAATTTGAGCATGTTTAGCGCTATGATGTTTAGGACTCCAATGAACAGATAAACGTCCAACAATCTCAGCAAAAGCTGCAGTTGAAGAAATTACAAATGAAATAACCAAGAAAAAGCTAACTAAACCTTTTAATAAAGTTTTAATTTTATTCATATTTTCCCTCTCTTTTTTTTATTTAATCTTATTATTTTGATATAATTAAAACAATCAAAATAAAACTGCATAAATTTGAATAATAAGGTCTTAATGTTATATTAGCTGATAACATGATTTATAAATTATCAAAAAGCATATTGGTGCTTTTTTTTCTGCTATTTTTTTCAAATATTTCATATAGTGAGACCAAAATAGATAAAGCAGTCGATAAAACTACTGATTTTTTAAAGTCTGTATCAGAAAGAAAATTAAATAAAAATCAGACAGCTGAGTTTTTAAATAATTATGCAATTACTCTCAAAGATGAAAGAACTGACGGAGAAGTAACTTACATTTTTGATAGTGAGAGCTACAAAAGATATAAGAATGGAAATATTATATCCGAAGATGGATGGAGATTTTCAAAATTAGGAGGCTTAAGGTTATTTAATGGTGATGTGAAGCTTACATGGAAAATAAAAATTGGAAAAGATAATCTAATTGTTATTAAAACAAAATTTCAACCAATTGGAAAAGAATATCCTTTTACTTATAGATTAAAAAAATTATTTTTTGAGGAAATCCAATGAATCCAACAGATATATTATTAAGTATCGCTATTGTTGGAATTTATACGATTATTTATGTTTATCTAAGATCTAAATACGATGATAATAAAACTATTATAAAATTATTTATAATTGGTTTCATTTATTCAACTATAATCACTGGTATTTTATATTACTTAATAAAGTTTATAGCCTCATAAAAATTCATATGAGACATAAATTAGAATTGATATATTTTAAAATGAGAGCGTTAGCAGAAGCTCCCCGTTTATTATTTCATTATACTGAGATTGAGTATGATGATATTATGTCGTGGGATTACTATGGTAAGGATTGGTCAGAGGTAAAAATCAAAATTCCTTTTAAACAACTCCCAATGTTGGTCATTGATAAAAAACATAAAATTTGTCAAAGCATGGCAATTATGACATTTATTGAAAATTTAGCAGGTATTAATATTACTGATTCAATATTAAATGCAAAAGCGAATGCTATTATGCAGAGCGCACAAGAACTTTTTATGCCACTTAATCCAACAGTAAACTTTGCTACAGGTGAGAAGTTTAAAAAAAAAAGAGAAGATATGAAGCCATTTTTAATATCAAGATTTGAAGATCTTGAAAAAGCTATCAAAGAAAATGATAAAAAATTTTTTATTTTAGATGAGCCTAGAGCATGTGATTTTGTTGCGTTTCACCATTTAGATTTGTCGAAAATGCTTGATCCTTTAATAATAAAAAAATTTCCTAGGTTAGAAAAATTTCTGGAAGATGTAATGTCCATTGAAAGCGTTAGACATTATTTGGATAAACGTCCTGAATTGATTGATGTAAGTGTTGAACCAAAACTAGTAATTGATGGAGTTCCTCATCCAACAGGAGTTAAAAAAACTTAATTTTTAAATAGTTGATTGCGTTATATAAAATTTCTATTATAACTCACATGAGTTAATGGCGGGGTAGCTCAGTTGGTTAGAGCGCGGGACTCATAAGCCCGAGGTCAGTGGTTCGATCCCACTTCCCGCTACCAAATTAATGACCAGGAAAATCCATTAAATTTTCAACTTTATATCCATTTTTTAAAAGATTATCACAACCACCTAAGTCAAATAGGTTTATAACAAATACAAAGGCCGCAACCTTACCCTTAGAAATTTCAATAAGTTTTGCTGCAGCTGCTGCTGTACCTCCAGTTGCAATCAAGTCATCAATTACTAGAACCGACTCATTTTCAGAAATTGAGTCTTTGTGAACTTCTATTGTTGCTGTTCCATATTCAAGCTTAAAATCAACTGAATATACATCAGCAGGAAGTTTATTTTTTTTTCGTAACATTATAAATGGTTTTTTTAATATATATGAAACAGCAGAGGCAAATACGAAACCACGAGACTCAATTGCCGCAATTTTATCTACATTAAACTTTTTAGATCTCTCAATAATCTGATTGATTGTTTCCTGAAAAGCAGACTCATCTTTGATCAAAGTAGTGATATCCCTGAATAAAATACCTTTTTTGGGATAATCTTTGATAGAACGAATATAATCTTTTAAATCCATAATAGTTATTTATAAATACATTATAATAAGTTTTTACATGGCAAATAATAAATTAGCAATAATTGGTGGAAGCGGTCTATATGATGTTGAGGAATTTAAAGACAGAGAATTAATAGATTTAAACACTCCTTGGGGAAACCCATCAGATCAAATTTTAAAAACAAATTATAATAATAAAGAGGTATATTTTTTACCAAGACATGGAAGAGGACATTTTATTTCACCTTCAAATATAAATTTTAGAGCGAACATTGATGCATTAAAACAATTGGGTGTAACAGATATTGTCTCTGTTTCTGCAGTTGGCTCGTTAAAAGAAGATTTGTCTCCTGGTAAATTTGTAATTATTGATCAATTTATTGATAGAACTTTCGCGAGACATAAAACTTTTTTTGATGAGGAAATAGTTGCTCATGTATCAATGGCTCATCCAACCTCTAAAGGACTAATGAATGCATGTGAGGATGCAATTAAAAAAGAGGGAATTGATTATCAAAGGGGAGGTACTTACGTAGTAATGGAAGGTCCTCAATTTTCAACTTTAGCAGAGTCAAATCTTTATAGATCTTGGAAAGCTGATGTAATTGGTATGACTAATATGCCAGAGGCCAAATTAGCAAGAGAAGCAGAAATTAGATATGCATCTGTTTCAATGGTGACAGATTATGATTGTTGGCATCCAGATCATGAAAATGTTGATGTCCAACAAGTAATAAAAGTATTATTGGATAATGCCTCTAAAGCAAAAAGTATGATTAAAAATCTTATTGATAATTTTGAAACTTATATTGACCCGAATGATCCTACAAATAATTGTTTAGATGTTGCAATAATTACTGCTCCAGAAAAAAGAACACAAATAACAATTGATAAACTTAAAACTATAGCTGGAAGAATACTCAATAAATGAGAATAGAAGGCAAAGAATATAGAACCATATGGTTTGAAAAAGATTTAGTAAAAATTATTGATCAAACTAAACTTCCTCATAAATTTATTGTTAAAGAACTCAAGACATTAAACGATGCAGTCAATGCTATAAAAACTATGGAGGTAAGAGGAGCTCCTTTAATAGGAGCTACTGCTGCTTATGGAATAGTTTTGGCTATCAAAGAAAGTAATGATTTAGATTTTATAAAAAAAAGTTCAGAAAAATTAGTTAACGCAAGACCAACTGCAATTAATCTACAATGGGCAGTTCATAGAATGAATAATAAATTATCATTTGTAAATCCTGGAAATTTATTTGATGTTGCATTAAAAGAAGCTGACGAAATATGTAATGAGGACATAAATTTCTGCAAAAATATTGGTTTAAATGGTCTTAGTATTATTGAGAAAATATATAACAAAAAAAAAAATTCAGTAAATATACTTACACATTGTAATGCTGGATGGTTAGCAACAATCAATTGGGGCACAGCAACCTCTCCAATTTACCATGCATATAAAAAAGGTATTCCTGTGCATGTATGGGTCGATGAAACTAGACCAAGAAACCAAGGTGCAAATTTAACTTCATTTGAATTAAATGAAGAGGGAATACCAAATACCATTATTACAGATAATACAGGTGGAATATTAATGCAAAGAGGCGAGGTAGATATGTGTATTGTGGGTACTGACAGAACTTTATCAACAGGTGATGTCTGTAATAAAATTGGCACTTATTTAAAAGCTTTGGCTGCACATGATAATAATGTACCTTTCTATGTGGCTCTACCAAGTTCCACTATTGATTGGGAAACAAAAGATTATAATGAGATACCAATTGAAGAGAGAGACGCCGAAGAACTATCTTATATAGAGGGAAAAGATGATAAAAATAACATCAATAAAGTTTTGATTTATCCTGAAAAGAGTAAATCCATGAATCTTGCTTTTGATATTACACCTGCAAAATATGTGACAGGCTTAATAACAGAAAAAGGTGTGTGTGAAGCATCTACAAATGGTCTAAAAAAAATGTTTAAACAGTAATGAATAAAGTTAAAAATATATTATTTATAATGGCTGATCAGCTAAGATTTGACTATCTATCTTGTTATGGTCATCCACATCTAAAAACACCTCATATAGATGGATTAGCAAAAAAAGGAGTATTGTTTGAGTCAGCCTATGTTCAAGCACCCGTTTGTGGGCCTTCAAGAGCATCATATTACACTGGAAGAACAGTATTTAGTCATGGCTCAACATGGAATCAAATACCTTTGCCTATTGGAGAATTAACTATTGGGGATTATTTAAGACAATCTGGAATAAGAACTGGTGTTGTAGGCAAAACTCATATGAGACCTGATTTAGATGGAATGAACAGACTTGGAATATCTAAAGATACAGAAATTGGTCTGACAGTTAGTGAACCAGGGTTTGAACCTTACGAGAGAGATGATGGACTTCACCCAAATAACCATATTAAAAATTCAAAAAAAAAATTATCTTACAATGAATGGTTAAATAAACTTGGATATGAAGGAGAGAATCCATGGGATAGTTGGGCAAATTCATCAGAAGATGAAAATGGAAAAATTCTAAGTGGTTGGAGGTTAAGAAATTCAAATAAACCTGCAAGGGTTAAAGAAGAACACTCTGAAACTGCATTTATGACAAACCGTTCAATGGAATTCATTCAAGAAAGTGAAGATAAGCCTTGGTTTTTACATCTATCTTACATTAAACCTCATTGGCCATATATTGCTCCCGCACCTTATCATAATATGTATTCAGCAAATCAATTTTATCCAGTTCATCGAAGTAATGCTGAAAAAGAAATAGATCATCCTGTTTACAAAGCATTTATGGAAAATAATATTTCAAAAACTTTTTCAAGAGAAGAAGTGAGAAATACTGTTCTGTTAGGATATATGGGATTGATAAAACAAATTGATGACAATCTTGGAAGATTATTTAAATTTCTAGAAGATAAAGATTTTATGAAAAATACTATGATAGTTTTTACTTCAGATCATGGTGACTACCAGGGTGATCATTGGCTAGGTGAAAAAGAATTATTCCATGAACAAATTGTTAAAGTCCCTATGATTATTTATGACCCTAGTAATTTGTCTGACAAAAATAGAGGCACAAGAGAAAAGAGATTTGTTGAAGCTATTGATTTACTCCCAACTTTCTTAGACTCTGTTGAAAGTAAAGTAAGCAGACATCGTCTAGAGGGACAGTCTTTACTTCCAATTATAAGAGGTAACAAAGTATTAAATTGGAAAGAAAGTGTATTTAGTGAAATTGATTATTCATTTAATGAGGCCAGAAAAATTTTAAATATTGGTCCATCTGATGCTAGGGCATATATGATTAGAAATAATAAATGGAAGTATATTTACTATAAAGGATTTCCACCCCAATTATTTGACTTAAAAAATGATCCTGATGAATTTAATGACCTTGGACAGTCTCCTAAATATTCAAAAATAGTTGATGAAATGAAAGATATTCTCCTTGATAGGATTACTAATCGAAAAAATAGAGTTGCAGCAACAGACGAATTTGTTTTGAAGGATAGAGATTATACCAAAGAAGATGGAATTATGATAGGTGTATGGTAATGAATCCTTTAATATTATCTTTAATTGGTTTAGTCTTAGTCGGCGTCTCTGCAAACTTATTAAAATTAATAAAAAAAAATAAAATTTTTTTATTAATTTCAATATTACCTTGTATTTATATTTTTATTTATGGTCTATATGCAACTTTTGGACCGATTGATTTATACAAAGACGGCACCGAAAATTTTATTGCTCAGAACCCTGGAAAAGATTTACCAGTTGTATTTGTACTTTTGAAGTTTTATCAATATATATTGATCCTCGTTGGAGCTATTTTTGGATTAATTTATTTTAATTATTTTCGTAATTTTAATAATTCTACGGAGTCATCAGACTAGGCAAATACAAACATATAGCTGGAAAAGCTATAATTAATGCAAGTCTAATTACATCAGTCATTAAAAAAGGAAGAGTACCAAACCAAATAGTTTGCAAGGGTGTTTTCTGCATAACACCTTTAATTACAAATAAATTCATACCAACTGGGGGAGAAATTAATCCAAATTCAACAACAATTACCGCAAATATTCCAAACCACACAGGATCTATTCCTGCATCAACTATTACCGGATAGAAAACTGGAATAGTTAAAAATAACATTGCTAACGAGTCCATTACAGTTCCAAGAACTAAATATATTGCACAAATTACTAGAATTACCCCTAGCGGAGTAAGTTCAAGATAATTAATAAAATCAACTACTGCAAAAGGCAATTGTGTAACAGTTATTAGATAATTAAATATACTTGCTCCTATTACAATTAAATATAATGATCCAACCGTTTTAATAGTTGTCCAAACCGCATCTTTTAAAAGATTTAATTTTAATTGACCTCTAAAAAATATAAAAATTAATACTAATATTACTCCTACAGCTGCACTTTCAGTTGCTGTAAAAAAACCTAAGTAAAGTCCACCCATCATGATTACAAAAATTAAGAAAATAGGAAAAACTTTTGATAGAGCAGAAATTCTCTCCTTTAATGGCATCTTAACTCCATATCCACCTTGTGAAGGATAAATTAAAAGATAAACCCTTATTGCAATCATATAAAGTACAACAGCAATTATCCCAGGAATTAATGCAGCAAAAAAAAGTTCCTGAACAGATTGTTCTGTTAAATATGCATATATGACCAATATTACACTTGGAGGAATAATAATCCCTAGTGTTCCACCTGATGCAATAGAACCACTTATTAGAGCATCACTATATCCATGTCTTCTCATTTCTGGACCGGCCATTTGAGACATTGTAGCAGCTGTAGCAATTGATGATCCACAAATCATCCCAAAACCGGCACAGGCACCTACAGTTGACATTGCTAGTCCACCTTTATAATGACCTACAACTGCATAAGCTGCATCATAAAGATTTCTTGATAGATTGGAGCTATTTGCAAGATTTCCCATCAAAACAAAGAGTGGTAATACCGATAATGTATATTTAGATACAGCGTCAAATGGAGCGGTTCCTAGTACAAATATCGCTGGATCAAAACCTGATATCATTGCAAAACCAGTAAAGCCAACTACTAACATTGCAATACCTATTGGAACATTCAACACCATTAAAATTAAGACCGCAGCGAAAGCTAAGCCACCGTTAATTACAGCCTCAATTCCCATTAAGCCTGTTTTTCTAAATTGTTTACTAAAAGAGTTTTTACAAACCAAACTAGAATAGCAAGTACACTTAACCACATACCAATAGAGCATATGAAATAAAATGGATAAAAATAAAGTTCTAGATCGATAGTTACTCTTTGATTATTCATAAATTTGTAAGAAGTTAAAGTTGTCGAGTACGCCATTAATGACATTATTGAGATCATTAAAATAAACTTTAAAATCACTAAATAAGTTTTAAATATCCCTAAATTTAAATTATTAATAAAGTCTGCTGATACATTTGCATTTAAAAAAAAAGCTCTTGGCATAGCAAGAAACGCAACTAAAGCCATTCCTATCTCAACCAGCTCAATTGTGCCTGTAACTGGAGAGTTTAAAAAACGTCTTCCAAAAACATCACAAAAAGTTAATACAGCTAACAAAAATAATATAATACCTGAGGCCATGGCTGAATAATCAAAAACTCTACTGACTTTAGAAATCATAAAAATGTTGCTTCAAATTCTTTAAACATTACCATATAAACTGTATCAAAAATAGAAAGTATTACTTATGAAATTTATTTCCTTTGCGCATAATGGACAAAAAAAATTTGGTATTATCAACAATAATAAAATAACAGATTTGACTGGAAAAATTTCTAATTCAAACACATTAAAAGATTTAATTTCAAACAAAGGAATCGATGAAGCAAAAAATTATGCAAAAAATAATCCAGGAGATTTAAATGTTTCAGATGTTGAATATTTACCATTAATACCAAATCCAGGAAAAATTATATGTGTTGGTTTAAATTATAGTGAACACGTAAAAGAAACTAATAGGACAGTGGAGGAAAATCCAGTTATATTTCATAGATTTCCAGAAAGCCAGACAGCACACTTGCAATCTATTCAAAGACCAGTTGTCTCACATAGCTTAGACTTTGAGGGTGAGATGGCGGTAATTATGGGTGAGGGTGGAAAACATATAAAACCAGATGATGCACTTAAACACATAGTTGGATATTCTTGTTATAATGAAAGTACTGTTAGAGAATGGCAAAGACATACAAGACAATTTGGAATGGGAAAAAACTTTGAAAAGACAGGAAGCTTCGGTCCACATATGGTTTTAGCAGAAGATATAAAAGACTATAAAGATCTTACTATTGAAACTAGATTAAATGGTGAGGTCATGCAGAATGCAAAATTAAGTCAACTTATATTTGATATACCCATCTTAATTTCTTATGTATCTAAAGCTATGGCTTGGAGAGCAGGAGATGTTCTTGTAACTGGAACTCCAGGAGGAGTAGGTTTTAAAAGAAACCCTCCAATATTTATGAAACCCGGTGATAAAGTTGAGATAGAAATTACTGAAATTGGTATTTTATCTAACACAATTAAGGATGAAATCATCTAGATTTCACTATACACTTTCTTAAATTATTTTTAACAGAGGGAAATTAATATGAAAAAAAAATTAATTGGAATTGTTTTAGGAATTTTTTCCTTAGGCATTATTAGTTCAGCTTCTGCTACTGAATTAAAGTTGGCAACTTTTGAACCACCAAAAGCATTCATAGCAAGTAAGATTTTAGCTGCTTGGGCAGATAAGGTAAATAAATGCTCAAATGGTGCTTTAAATGTAAAAATGTATGCAGGTGGAGTTTTAGGAAGTCCACCTAAACAATATGATATTGTAACCTCAGGTGTTGCAGATATCTCTTGGACAGTATTAGGATACATTGGTGGTCAATTCCCACTAAGTTCTGTTGTTGAATTACCATTTTTAACAAAAACTTCAAAAGCAGGATCTAGAGCTTTGAACACTCTTTATGAGGAAGGTTACCTAGATAAAGAAATGGCTGGAATTAAACTTATAGGTTTACATTCCAACCCTGGATATCAAATCCATATGAAGGATACAAAAGTAGTTAAGCCTGCAGATTTCAAAGGTAAAAAAATGAGAGTGCCAAGTAAAATAGCAGGAACTATCCTTAAAACTTTAGGAGCAACAGGTGTAAAAGTACCAGCACCAGGAACTTCTGAGGCTTTAAACAAAGGTGTTATAGATGGAACTCCTTTTCCTTATACAGCTATTGGTTCATTTAGATTATTTGATGTAACAAAATATCATACAGAGGTTAACATTACTAATGCAACATTTGGATTAATAATGAATGAAGGAAAGTATAATGGTCTATCTTCAGCAGCCAAAGGATGTGTTGATAAACATTCAGGTCAGTGGTTTGGAGACTGGGCTTCTAATTTAATTGATACCCAGAATGCTAAAATGAGGGTACAGGTCGAAAATACACCTGGACATGAAATTACTGTTGCATCAGACTCAGTTTTAGCTGAATACAAAAAAATATTAGCTCCAATCGAGGCAGACTGGTTAGCAGAAATGAAAGGTAAAGGCCTTGATGGAGATGCTGTCTTAAAAAGAGCAAGACAAGTAATTTCTAAAATAGACGGTTAATCGTTTAATTCCGAGCCCGCTAATTTCATAGCGGGCTCTTTCAAAATCTAGTATATTAATAAAATGGCAGTTAAAGCACTTAGTTATATTGGAGTTAATTCAGATAAATTTGACGATTGGTCTATTTATTCACAAAAGTACTTAGGAATGCAAAAAATAGATCATGGTAAAGATATTTTATCTTTTCGAATGGATGATCATAAACAAAGACTAACTATTACCGGTGAAAAGGGAGATGGTCTTGGTTTTTTAGGATGGGAAGTTGAAACTAAAGAGGATCTTCAAATTTTTGCGTCAAAACTTGAAAAAAATAAAACAATTGTGCATCAAGGTAAATCTTCTTTAGCAGATAAACGTTTCGTTCAAGATTTAATTTTTTTTGATGATCCACAAGGGAATCGCATTGAACTTGTTTATAAACCAATGCTAGACACTGATCCTTTTAAACCTGGAAGACCTATTTCTGGATTTAAGACTGGAGCTTTAGGAATGGGTCACGCTGTCGTTCATGTAAAAAAAATTGACGATTTAATACCTTTTTATAGAGATATAATGGGCTTTAAAATTAGTGATTATAGCCATACACCTATATCATTATGCTTTTTTCATGTTAATGGAAGACACCACAGTTTAGCGTTGTTTGGCTCTGGAAGAACAGGCTTTCACCATTTTATGGTTGAATATAATAATCTTGATGATGTTGGCCAAGGTTATGACTTATTACAGTACAAAGATAATGCAATCGCTTACACAATTGGAAGACATACAAATGATTACATGACATCTTTTTATTCAATAACTCCATCTGGTTTTTTTATTGAAAATGGCTGGGGAGGACGAATTATTGATCCAGAAACCTGGCAACCTATAGAAACATTTGAGGGACCTAGCTTTTGGGGGCATGAAAGACTTTATTTGCCAGATGATGAAAGAATGAAATTCAGAAATAAAAGACTTGAGACTGCATCTCAAGGAAAACAAGCACCATTGTTAATCGATTGTCCTTGGTTATATTCTAACTTAAATAAAAAAAATTAATAAAAATATCAATGAGAGAATTTGATATAGTTATTGTAGGATTAGGTCCTACCGGGGGAACTTTAGCAAATCTTTTTGCTATGCATGGTTTTTCAATTTTAATACTTGATAAAGAAGAAAGTTTTTACCCATTACCTAGAGCTGTTCATTTTGATGATGAAATAATGAGAGTATTTCAAACTATAGGGATAACAAAAAATTTTTTGAAATATACTATTATAAACAAAGGTACAAAATTTGTTAATTCAAAGCAAAAAATAATATTAGATTGGCCTAGACCAAAAAATATTACAGATAATGGCTGGTATCCAAGTTACAGATTCCATCAACCAGATTTGGAAAAGCAACTCAGAAAAAGATTAAAAAGTTATAAAAAAGTATTAATAGAGCAAAATGCCAATGTATTAAAAATTAAAAACTCTAAAAATAATGTTAATATTAAATACATAAATTCTAAAAGTAGAAAAATTTTTCATATAAAATCAAAATATTTAGTTGGATGTGATGGAGCCAATTCAATTACTAGAAGACAAATGAAAACAAAGATGAATAACCTAGGTTTTACACAAAAATGGGCAGTTGTAGATTTAATTCTTAAAAAGAATAAAAAAAATTTACCGGATAGAACAATTCAGTATTCAAATCCTAAACAACCTGCAACTTACTGTAGAAATGTTGGCAAAAGAAGAAGATGGGAATTTGCAATTAAAAAAAACCTTAGCAACAAAAAAGTTTTATCTGAAAATTATATTTGGAATTTTTTAAAACCTTGGATAAAAAAAAGTGAAGCTTTACTTGAAAGGAAGACTATTTATACCTTTAAATCTGCAATAGCAAGAAAATGGCGTAATCGAAGAATATTTATCGCTGGAGATGCTGCTCATTTAATGCCACCATTTATGGGGCAAGGAATGTGTGCTGGAATAAGAGATGCATCAAATCTAGCTTGGAAAATTTCATCATGTTTAAGGGTTAAACATAATGAAGCTCTTTTAAATTCATATCAATCAGAAAGGTCGCTTAATGTTAAAGAATATATTGAAACGACTATGAGAATGGGAGAGTTTGTTAATGCAGTAGAATCTATACAAATCACAAAAAATATAAGTTCCAATGATAAAGGTGTTAAAAGCATGCAATCAATTAAACCAAAATTAGGAAAAGGTATAGGCAATATAAAAGACAAGAATAGAGGAAAAATTTTTCCTCAATTTAAATTAAAAAAAAATAAAAATTTGGATGATTATTTTTCAAAAAAAGTAATGATAATATCATCACCCAAAATAAGAGCAAACAATGTAAAAAATTGTTCTTTACTAAAAGTGAAAAACTTAAAAAGTATATCAGACTATTTAAAAAATATTAACTCAAAAGCTATTTTAGTAAGACCAGATAGATTTATTTTAGGTTCTGCTAATTCAAATAAAGAATTTAATTCAATTGTAAAAAGATATTCAAATATTTTAGGATAAATTAAAAAGTTTATTTACTGCTTTTATCTTTGAATGATTATTAGGTGCAATTTCTCCGTCTGGCATATATAGAGAGTTTTCAAATCCTACTCTTATCTTGCCGCCTAGACTAATTGCCTTTTCAAGACAACTCATTTCTTCTTTTGCAAATGCACATATAGACCAGTCAAAATTAACACTATTTGCTCTCATTTTTTTGATGAACTCAGGAATTTTTTCTGGATAACTAATTTTGCCAGTGTAATGACCAATTACAAATAAACACCATGCTCCATCTACAGGAATTTCTGATTTTTTCAAAAGATCAATTAATAAATCTATGTCATCTGGGTTATACAAAATATGTTGAATTTTTGTCCCAGCTTCAGTTAAATATTTATATAATTTAATATCTTCAATTGTAGGTTTTCTGGAGGGTATTAATTCAGATGTGCCTATAGAAGTTCCTGGTGGGGTCACATCATAAGCAAGTTTTCTCATATCAGCTGGTGAATATTTTCCTACAGCTTCAGTTGTTACTTGTATGTGCATATTTGGAACTTGAAATTCTAACTCATTTAAAGCCTCTTTATATAAACCGGAATCAAGCACATGTTCTCCTTTATCATTTCTTACATGTAAATGAATTGCTTTTGCGCCTGCTTCAAAGCAGTTTTTGGCTACCTCAACAGTCTCTTTTATAGTTAAAGGTACTTCTGGATGATCTTTTTTAACTTTTCTTGCACCATTTGGAGCAACCATCAAATTAGGAAGTTTTTTTGGTTGGTAAAATGTCATAAATTATCTTAAAGAAGCGGCTATATTTCCACCATCAACTGTTAAAACAGCTCCAGTAGTTTTTTTGGAAACTGAAAGATGAAAAAATGCTTTTGCAACATCTTCAGCCTTAACTTCATTAAGAAGCAAATTTCCTTTCATGTAATCCTCAGTTGAAACATCTCTTGCTTTAGCTCTAGATTTAATCATTTCATCATTTAAGAGACCGCTCCTAATTCTATCTGCGTTTACTCCATTAGATCTTATTCCATAGGAACCATAATCTAATGCATACTGTTTGCATAAATTTAATAAGGCAGACTTAGGCAACCCATAAGGTCCAAAATTTTTACCAGGATTTACAGATTGTTTAGAAATATTAAATAATAAACATCCATCAATATTTTGAGCTTTCATTATTTTGGTAGCTTCAGCTGCACAATTTTGATGTGAAAAAAAATTATCTTCGAAGCTCTTTCTTAAAATTTTGTCATCAACTTCAGCGATAGGTCCTCCCAAAGCGGTTCCTGCATTTGATATAAGGATATCTATTCCCCCAAATTTGGATGAAACTAAATCAAATGCCTTTTTAACACTTTCTTTGTTTGTTACATCACAATAGATACAAAGATCATTAATTTTTTTACTCATTTCAGTAACCTTTTTCCTATTATTATCTATTAAAACTACCTCTGCTCCATATTTTTTAAATAATTTGTAAGTTGCTGTCCCAATTTTTCCAAATGCACCTGTAATAACAACAACATTACCTGCTAATTCTTTAATTTCTTTTTTTATTTTTGCTTGTTCCAGGGACCAATATTCAACATCAAAAATATCTTTTTTTGATATGAACTTATATTTTGAAGTTTCCTCAACTGAGGAAATTACTCTAGCATTTGTTTCTGTTAAGTCCGCTGCTACCTTTGCTGTTTTTAGATTATCTCCTATACAAAAAACACCAATATTTTGTACCAGTATCACTCTTGGTGAGCTATCTAGCATCGTTTTCTTTTCTTTAACTTTTTTTTGATTCTGTTCAAAGTATTTCAAGTATTTTTTTTTATAATTATTAAAGGCTTTAGTTGCAGTTTTTTTAAAATCATCAATTGATGAGTTATGTTTAGGTTTAATTATTAAAGGGAAAGGTTTTACTCTAATGACATGGTCCGGTGTAGCCGTTCCCTCTGTGGAATATCTCTCTACATCATTTCCATTAATGAAATAATTTAAAATTTTATTATTTCTAAAGGTTAAAATAAATTTCTTATTGGCACCTTGAGATGCTAATCCTCTTAAAATCGGTGCTATTTGAGAAGGAGTAATTTTTGTATTTAATTTTGTTATTTGTTTAATTTTTTTTCTTTTTAACTTTCTCAGAGCTTTTTCTGCATCTGTTACATATTTTATCATTAGATCATAAGATTCTTTGGCATCATTAGAAAATGTAAAAATTCCATGATTTAGCAAGATTAGACAATTTATATTAGGGTTTTTATTATAAACCTCATTAATTTTATGAGCTAATCCATATCCTGGCATTACATAAGGAATTACACTTACTCTTTTTCCAAATATTTTTTTACAAAAAGCAAAACTATTTGGTCTATTAGTTACATTCATGATTGCATCAGAATGTGTGTGGTCAACAAATTTAAATGGTAAAAAAGCATGTAGAAAAGTTTCCACTGATGGATTTGGGGATTTAATGTTAATTAAATTTCTCTTTTGATAGGCTACCATTTCTTCATCAGATAATTTTTTTTTATTCTTTAAAGCTAACAAAGGATTTAATTTTACTGCAGGTAATCCCTCTGGTTCAATTTCAGCCATATCCCAGCCGCTCCCTTTTACACATAAAACATCATAATTTTTTCCATCCAAATCTTTAATAGTTGTCTTAACAGAAGTGTTGCCACCACCATGTAAAACTAGTTCACTATTTCTTCCAAGTAGCCTAGTTGTATAAACCCTGAGAGCCATATCCTTAGAATGACCAAGTTTCTTATATTTTAATATGTATTTTTTAGCCTCGTTATTTGACCAATTATTTTTCACAGCATTATCCTTCAATAAATTATTACCGTAGTTTTTTATTTGAAAGAAGTAAAAAATTAAAATACTAAAGTTATTTAATATTTATATGACTAAAGTCGGAGAACATATTACCTTAGATATAATAGGTACAAAAAAGGAGTATGATCCTGTCTTCTTTGAAAAATTAGTCTACAAAATTGCTAAAATAGCAAAAGTTACTGTGCTCCAAATATCAAAATATAAGTTCGAGCCGCAAGGATTTACTTTAGTTGCATTATTGGCAGAAAGTCACATTAGTTTTCATACATTTCCTGAAAAAGGGATTATTAGTTTCGATTTTTTTACATGTGCAAAAATTTCTCCTTCTGTTGCTTTGGAAGTTATAAAAGATGAAATTGAGCATACTCATATAGTTAAAAAACAGTTCAATCGAGATACTGTAGATCTCTATCATGATAATTATAGCTCACCAGGTTTAAAAAAATCATATGTTGTAAATAAAGTTTTAGAAAATTTTAAATCAAAGGTTGGCCAACATATTGAGATATTGGAATTAGAACAGTTTGGAAAAGCATTATTTATTGATAATGAAATTCAAGTGGCAGAAAAAGATGAACATCTTTATAGTTCTACTTTTGTAAATTCAGGACTAGGTTTAAACTCTAATAAAGAAAAAGCTGCTATTATCGGTGGAGGAGACGGAGGAGTTGCTAGAGAATGTATATCAAAAAATTTTGGATTTATAGATTGGTATGAATTAGACCCTGAAGTTGTAGATGTTTGTGACAAACATCTCGGAACAATTGGGGAGAAGGCTACTGAAAAAAATTCAGTAAAGTGTGTGTGGGGTGATGCATTTGAAAGTATAAAAGCTGTTAAAGATGATACATATGATCAAATATATGTAGACCTAAACGATGACCAATATTGCATTGATTTAGCTGCAAAAAATATGAATTCACTTGCAAGAATATTAAAGCCCAAAGGTGTAATTACTGCTCAAGTTGGAAGCCAAGATAAAAAGCCCAAGCAAGTTGAAAATTGGTTAAATATATTTAACCAGAACTTTGGTAACACTAAATTATCTAGAGTTTATATACCTAGTTTTGATTGTTCTTGGAATTTTTCTTCTTCAATAAACCATTAAAATTTTCTTTTTAAATAAGAAAAATTGTGAAATAATTATTTTTTTAATGGAGGAAAAATGAATGTAATAAAAAAAATATTTTTAACTTTTCTATTACCCTTATTTTTAATTAGCTCTGCAAACGCTGATAAAATAAGAATTGGTACAGAAGGCGCTTATCCTCCCTGGAATTCAAAAGATGCTTCAGGGAAATTAATTGGTTTTGAGGTAGAATTAGCTTGGCAGTTGTGTAGATACATTGGTCAGCAATGTGAAATAGTTGAACAGGATTGGGATGGAATGATACCAGCTTTAACATCAAAAAAATTTGATGCAATTATGGCTGGAATGTCAATCACTGAGGAAAGAATGAAAACAATAAATTTTTCACAAGGATACGCAGATGAAGTTGCTTCTCTTGCGGTAATGAAAGGATCTAGTCTTGAAGGGATGGATACTCCTGATGCAGTTAACTTAAATCTTGGTGGTTCAGCAGTAAATAAAGCAATGAAAACATTAACTTCTGCTTTATCGGGAAAAACAGTTTGTACTCAAATTGGTACAATTCACCAAAATTTTCTTGAGTCTGGAGATGTAGGAAAAATAAATTTAAAAACTTACAAAACACAGGATGAGGTTAACCTTGATTTATCTAATGGAAGATGTGATGTAGCATTAGCTGCTGCGGTAGCATTTACTGACTACGCTGAAAAATCTGGGGAAGCTGTTGTACTTGTAGGACCAACTTTTTCAGGTGGTGCATTTGGTAATGGTGTTGGAGTAGGTATCAGAAAAGATGACACAAAACTTTTAAAAGCCTTTAACAAAGCTATAGATAAAGCTAGAAAAGACGGCCATATTAGCAGAATTGCTATTAAATGGTTTGGTTTTGACGCCTCTATGTAATTAATTTTAGATGTGGCGACTATAATATATAGTCGCCAATCTATATGGAACTTCTATCATTTGGAGATACTGGTTGGGGAGACGAACTGTTTCTTGCAACCCTAATGACTATCGCTGTATCTATCGCTGCGATGGCAATCGGATTTGTGTTTGCTTTAATATTTACTCCTTTAAAACTATCTAAAAATAAAACACTAAATTTAATTGGAAACTGTTACACTACTATTATTAGAGGTGTTCCAGAACTATTAGTAATTTATTTATTATTTTTTGGTGGAACAGGGGCTGTTATGTATGTTGCCTCAATCTTTGGATATGATGGTTATATTGAGATTAATGCATTTATAACTGGTGCTCTTGCAATAGGGATTATATCAGGAGCATATTCAACAGAAGTTTTTAGAGGAGCAATATTGTCAATTGATAAAGGTCAATTCGAAGCGTCTCAGGTTTTAGGAATTAAGAAAAGTATTCAATTTTATAAAGTTATTTTACCACAGATGTTGAGACTATCTATTCCAAACTTAAGTAACGTTTGGCAAATCACATTAAAGGATACATCTTTAATATCTGTGACAGGATTGGTAGAAATTATGAGACAGTCCTATATCGCTGCAGGATCTACAAGAGATCCATTATTTTTTTATTCTGTTGCTGCTGTTCTATATTTAGTTCTCACATTTTTGAGCATGAAAATAATAAACAAATTAGAAATTAGATTTAACAAAGGATACTAATGGATATAAATTTAATGATTAGTATTTTTCCAAGCTTGTTAAATGGAACAGTTATAACTTTCAAACTTTTAATATCCTCTATGTTTTTTGGACTGTTAATTGGTCTATTTTTTGCAATTCTAAGGATTAACAATAATCCTTTAATTAATAAGTTTGCCTATGGTTACTCTTATTTTTTTAGAGGTACACCATTACTTGTTCAGTTATATTTAATTTATTATGGTTTAGCTAATATTGAATTTCTACGAAATTCATTTTTATGGGTGGTTATTAGAGAACCTTATTGGTGTGCAATAATTGCCTTTTCACTAAATACTGGAGCCTACACATCTGAAATTTTAAGATCGGCTTTCCAAACAATAAAAGAGGGTTATATAGAGGCTGCACAAAGTTTAGGCGTCTCAAAGAAAATTACTTTTTATAAAATACAAATCCCAATAGCAATAAAACAATCACTACCTGCTTATGGTAATGAGATAATTTTAATGCTAAAAGGTACATCTTTGGCAAGTGTAATAACAATTATGGATTTAATGGGAGAAGCTAGAAAAGTAAACGTTTTAACTTTTAAGCCATTCGAAGCCTTCATTACTGCAGGAATAATATATTTATTTTTAACTTTTATTATTCACAATATTGTAAAATATTTAGAAAAAAAATACGGATTTCAAACATGAAAGTAGCTTGTATTCAATTATCTAGTGGGGAAGATTATACTAAAAATTTTAAAGATATTATAAAATATGTAAATCAAGCGATAAAGAACCAAGCAGACCTAATAATTACTCCAGAAACTTCTTCATTAATGTCGGCTGATAAAAAAAATTTATTTAAATATTCATATGAAATGAAGAATGATCCAATAATAAAAAAAGTAAAACTAACAGCTAAATCGAAGAAAAAATGGATACTCCTTGGCTCAATGTGTATTAAAGAAAAAAACAAATTAAGAAATAGATCTATTCTTATTGGACCAAATGGAAAAATAAATACTTATTACGATAAAATAAACATGTTCGATGTTACAGTTTCAAAAAAAGAACAACACAAAGAAAGTAAAGTATTTAAGGCAGGTAAAAAATTAGTATCAGCTACGTTGCCTTGGGGAAAAATAGGTCTTTCTATTTGTTATGATTTAAGATTTCCAGAACTTTACAGAAACTTATCAAAAAGAAATTTAAGTTTTATAACTGTTCCGTCGGCATTTACCAAAGCAACTGGCCAAAGACATTGGTTAGCTTTGTTAAAAGCTAGAGCTATTGAAAACTTTTGTTATATTTTCGCTCCTAATCAAACTGGAAAAAATACGATTAAAAGAGAAACTTTTGGACATACGGTAATTATTTCACCCGATGGTAAAATAATGGCTCTAAAGAAGTTTGGAAAAGGAATTATATATTCAAATATAAAACCGAAAACAGCTATGGATTTAAGAAAAGTAATTCCTAGTATGCTTTAATAATTTGTGTATTGCTTAATTTCTTTTATTTTTGAACCAGTTTGATTGTTTATTGCTAATTTTATTTTTGCTCTATCATCATTTAGAAAATGAACATCTCTAGATAATTTAATAAAATTTTCACCAAAATCACTATTTTTTTCACACATTCTTTTATTATCTTCTATATCCCAAAGTTTTGTATTAATTGCCTTTAATTCTTCATAAAGTTTTTTTAATTGATCATTTAAAGTTATGTTTTCATCTAATTGTTTTTTTAGTATCAAATATTCATCATTAACAAATTTTAATTTATCAGTGTCTTTAATTTTCTCTTTTTTGATTTCTAAAATTGAAATTTTATCTAGAAGTTCACCAACGGATACCTCAATTAAAATTTTATTCATAAATAAAGATAGTGTGTTAAATTGTTTAAAATATGTCTAATATTCTTATAATTAAACATGGTTCTTTAGGTGATATAGCCCAGGCAAGTGGTGCAATTCAAGATATTTCTGATTTTCATAAAGATGATAAAATCTATCTATTAACATCAAAGCCTTACATTGAGCTTTTTAAGCGAAACCCTCATCTAGAGGATACAATTTTAGATAAAAGATTATCAAGATTTAACTTGATTTATTTATTCAATCTTATGCGCAAATTGAAAAAATACAAATTTATAAAAGTTTTTGATTTACAAAATTCATCTCGCTCAAGGTTCTATAAAAAAATATTATTTCCCAATGCTGGCAATCTTATTTGGTCATCTTCTGAAACTACATTGCCAAATGGTAAGTCTAAAGATGAATTTGATAAAAATCCTGTTCTAGATAGATTTAAACATCAATTAGAAACTTCAGGTGTAAAAACAATCAAAACTATGTTTCCTGATTTTAAGTGGGCTTGCTCAAATATAGAAAATATAAAAAAAAAATTTGATTTAAATAAATACATAGTTTTATTCCCTTTCTGTTCACCACATTTAACAATTAAAAAATGGCCTTATTACAATGAACTCATAGAGTTAATAAAAAAAAAATTTGAGGATGAATATCAAATTGTTGTTGCTCCAGGTCCTAAAGAGATTGATATGACAAAAGAAATTAATGCAATTACAATTTTAAACCAAAATAATTCATTAAACATACAGGAACTTGCATCTTTAATAAAAGACAGTAGTTTTGTTATATCAAATGATACAGGACCAGCGCATATTTCTTCACACCTTGGTGTTAAAGGAGTTGCATTATTTGGATCACATACGACAGCATACAAAGTAAGTATAGAAAGAGAAAATTTTAAAGCAATCCAAGTAACAGAGCTTAATAAACTTTCACCAGAAAAAGTTTTTGAATATTTTTTACAATCTTTAAATTAATGGAAATTAATTCGCTTTTTTTTATAAGTGTTGTTCCTGCTATTGTTTTATATGGGATTGCAAAATCTGGTTTAGGTGGTTCTATATCATTGATATCTGTTCCTTTAATGACTGTTGTGATGCCATTGCAACAAGCACTTGCAATCATTCTACCTATTCTAATATTTTCAGATATTATAGCTGTATATAGATTTAGAAGAGAATTTGATTTTAGTATTCTTAGAGTAATAGTTCCCTTTGCAGCATTAGGTATTCTAATTGGCTCTTTTACGTTTAATAATTTTTCAGAAGATTTGCTTAAACTAATAGTAGGGGTAATGGGTTTTTTATTTGCTGGACATTATTTTTTGTTTAAAAAAGAAAAAACAATTCCAGCAAAGCAAAATTTTTTAAAGGGCGCTATATGTTCGTCAATTGCTGGATTTTCAAGTTTTTGTGTACATGCAGGTGGAACTCCTACGAGTCTTTATTTATTACCATTAAGATTAAAAAAAGAAGTTTACGTTGGAACTAGAATAATTTTTTTTAGCTGTGTTAATCTAATAAAACTTCCACTATACATTTATTTATCAATGATGAATTTTGATACATTGTATCAATCTATCTCCCTTTTCCCTTTGGCTATAATCGGAATATTTATTGGGTATAAATTATTAAAAATTATAGAAGAAAATTTATTTTATAATATTCTTTATGCATTAATACTTTTAAGCAGCACAAAACTCATTATAGACTTTATTTAAATATTTAAACATCATCAGTAAATTTTTTAAGGATAATAGGAAGAAAGGCTACAATAATTAATATTCTTAAAAAGTGATGATAACTAACAAAAATTGGATCAATATTATAAGCTACACTTATAACAACCATTTCATGTATGCCTCCTGGTGCAAAACTTAAAAATGTAGGAATGAAATCAAAGTCAAGAAATTGTAAGAAATAAGCCGTTACCATTGCAACAATTACAAGTATAGAACTCACCATAACCCCATGAAATATATAAAAAAATAACTCTTTTAGTTTTAAACCATTTAATCTACTGCCGAGTGCTGTTCCTAAAAAAATGAAAGCAATATTTATTATAAAATCAGGAAATCTAGCATTCACAATTTCAAAAGTATAAAATAATCCCGACAAAGCCATCGCTCCAACAAGAATTGGAGATGGAATTTTTAGTTTTTTTAAAAATATTGAAAATAAATAACAAATTAAAATTAAAAAAATAATTTCAAAACAATATCTTAAATCATAGATATTATCGTAATTATATCCTTCTATCTCTGAAAAACCCAAATTACTAATAAATAGAATTGGCACAAAACTAACAATAAAAATTACTCTTGTTGCTTGAGGTATTAATACTTGCTTATGATTATCTTTTTTACCATATTCTAAAAGTGCTGCTGCAATTGGAACAAATGCACCTGGTAGAGCTGCTAAAGTAGCAATAAATTTATCAAATTTACAAACTTTAACAAAATATAAACCAGCCAATATTGTACTTACAATTGTACATATCAACATTGCTACGGATGAGAATACCCACAAATGTATTTTGTATAATAAAGATACATTTAGTGTCCCTCCAAGAATTATTCCAACCATTAAAAAAATAGGATTTAATAATTTTGTGGGAAACGTTATTTCAAATTTTGTAAAAGCTACGCAAAGGTTTAAACCAAGAGAACCTAATAACCATGGCAAAGGCAGTCCAATTATAGTCCCAATATATCCACCAAGAATACCAATAGTTAGAGCTTTATAGCTGGCGCCCAAATCTTTAAAAAAATTTTGAAATGATAAAGTATTTAACATTTACGTAATCATTATTGACACTAAATATAAATCTATGTTTAATATCAGGTATTATAATTATAATAAGAGAGGAAATAATGAAACTAATTAAATCTTTAATTACAGTTTTATTCTCAACTTTACTTTTAATTTCAGCAACAACTTCAAGCTCAGTAGCAATGGATAAATTGCATTTTGTAATTGGTGGTGGTGCTGGAGGTGGTTGGGATGGAACTGCTAGAGGTACAGGAGAAGCTTTAACAAAAGCTGGAATGTTAAAAAGTGCATCATTTGAAAATATGTCAGGTGGTGGAGGTGGAAAAGCTTTAGCTTATATGATTAACACAAAACCCGCTAATACAATTCTAGTTCAATCAACACCATTGGTCTTAAGATCAATCACAAGACATAAAGGTTATGTAAAAGGTAATGGTACTTTATCTTATAAAGACGTTGTGCCAATTGCTGGAGTTATTGGTGATTATGGAGCTATTGCAGTAGCAAAAAGTTCAACTTTTAAAAACTTTAAAGATGTAGTTGATGCTTACAACAAAGATCCAAATTCAGTTAAGATGGCTGGTGGTTCTGTCAGAGGAAGCATGGACCATTTAATTGGTGCTTTAGCTTTTCAAGCAGCAGGAGCTGATCCAAATGCAGTTGCATATATACCATACGATGCTGGAGGAAAAGCATTAGCTGGACTTTTATCTGGGGAGACTCAAATTATATCAACAGGCCTAGGTGAATTGATGGGTGCAAGAGACCAAGTAAGAATTATTGGTATTACTGCTCCATCAAGAGTATCTGATGCTCCAGATGCACCAACATTAAAAGAACAAGGATATGATGTACAATTCGTTAACTGGAGAGGTTTTTTTGGACCTCCAGGAATGAGCAATTCTGATAAATCAAAAATTGCTAAAATGTTAGGCGACGTACAAAAAACTCCAGAATGGGAAACTGTAAGAGCAAGAAATGCATGGGTAAATATTTATAACCCAGAAGGAAAGTTTGTTTCTTTCTTAGAAAAACAAACTGAAGAAATGACAGCTCTTATGAAAAAACTAGGAGTAATTTAATCTTTAAGATTATTTAAAATAGAGCAGTGAATATAAATACAACAAAAATTATATCACTGCTCTTTTTTATTTTTTCAGCATTTTATTTATATACTGCTTACCAAATTCAGGTTTTTGCATTTGATGAAAATGCACCATTTAATGCTAGAACATTTCCAATTTATTTGGGTTATACAGGATTATTCATTTCAGGATTAAAAATTATTTTACCCGAACCAAATACTATAAAGGTAGATCATAAAAATTTAGAGTACAAAAAAACAGTAATTCTTATTGTAATAGCAATTATATATGGTGCTACAATTTTAAAAGTTGGATATTTTTTAACTACTTCTTTATTTTTATTTTCATCTTATTATTTTTTAGGTGAGAGAAGGTGGGTCTTAATGTTTTTATTATCTTTTCCTTTCGTTGCAGCATTTATGTATCTTCTTCATGGTGTTCTTGATATTTATTTAAGAGATCCATTTTTGAAATCGATTGGAGTTATGGGATGATTGAAGGAATTTTAATTGGATTAACCACAGCTCTTACACTTCAAAATATTTTAATGGTAATGGTAGGATGTTTTTTTGGAACTATTATTGGGATGTTGCCAGGTCTTGGTCCAATGACTGCGATTGCCTTAATGATCCCAATTACTTATGGATTTGACCCTGCTACAGGGTTAATTTTAATGGCAGGTGTTTATTATGGCGCTGTATTTGGAGGCTCGACTTCTTCAATATTGCTTAACGCTCCAGGTGTACCAGGTACAGTTGCCACTTCTTTTGATGGTTATCCAATGGCACAACAAGGAAAGGCAGGAAAGGCTCTAGCTATTGCTGCTTGGAGTTCTTTTGCAGGTGGAACATTATCTGCAATTTATCTTTTATTTATGGCACCTAGTTTATCTAAAGTAAGTTTGTCATTTAGATCACCGGATTATTTCGCCCTAATGATTTTAGGTTTAACCGCTATTGCTGCTTTTTCTTCTAAAGGTCAATTTTTAAAAGCAATGATGATGGTAGTATTAGGTTTAATGTTAGCTTCAGTTGGTCAAGATAGCTTGTCAGATATTACAAGATTTACATTCGACAATATGAACTTAACAGATGGAATAAGTTTTGTATTAGTTGTAATGGCAACATTTGCAATGAGTGAAGCACTTACAATTATATTAAAAAGAAACGATCCAACTAGTGCAGCCAAACAGGTTTCATTAACAGAACTTGGTTCGATTAAAATCAATAAAGAAGAAAGAACTAAAATGTATAAAACCATCCCTAGATCATCAATAATTGGATTTTTAATTGGCGTATTGCCAGGTGCTGGAGCAACAATTGCGTCTTTCTTAGCTTATGGAATGGAAAGAAATGTAGTTAATGACGAAGAAAAAGAAAAATTTGGTAAAGGCAGTGTAAATGGTTTGTCAGCTCCTGAAACTGCAAATAATGCAGCGTGTTCAGGTTCATTTGTTCCCATGTTAACGCTAGGTATACCAGGAAGCGGAACTACCGCGGTTATGTTAGGTGCACTATTAGGTTTTGGAGTTCAACCTGGACCAAGATTGTATATGACAAATCCAGAAATTTTTTGGTCAATAATAATGTCAATGTATATAGGTATGGTTATATTATTAATATTAAACCTTCCTCTAATTCCATATATTGCAAGAATTCTTGCTGTTCCAAAAAATTATTTAATACCTTTAATTTTATTTTTCTCAGTTACAGGAATTTATGTAATGTCTTTCAATAACTTTGATATTTATTTAATGATTGGAATTGCAGTTGTTGCAACATTTCTAAGATTATATGATTTTCCTATGCCACCTTTGATACTTGCCTTTGTATTAGGAGGATTAATGGAAGAAAACTTGAGAAGATCTTTATTATTAAGCAATGGTTCTTGGGAATTTTTATGGGATAGAGCTTTAACAGCATGTATTTTGCTAACTACAATTTTAATTGTAATTTGGCACGTTTATAAAACTATGTTTAAAAAGACTAAAAATTAAGTGATATAAATTTTATCAGATAAACCGTAACAAAGTATAGCCATCATAATTAAAAAGACTGTTGGCGCTATAATACCTTCATTTGTAACTTTTTCATTAAGACCAGTTTTATCAATTTTAATCGAGTAGAAATTTGTTCCTAAAACACATGCATGTATAATAAATATTAAATTAAAAAATGCCCAAGTACCTTCAACCCCATTTGGTCTTACAAACATTATATAAATAGCCATTATTACCCAACCAAGCATTAGTGCTCCAACAAATCTAACCATTACAGCTGCACTATGATCTATACCAAACTTATCCATAAATTTTTTGGTTCCAGCAATTGTTTGAAAACAATATGCAGCTATTCCTATAAAATGTGCAAGAAAGATAATTAAGTAAAAAATGTTATTAAACTTCGCAATCATATTTCTATTTTATAAGATTCTCTTATATTTTTCAATTATCTTATCCCATAGAAAGTTTGTAGAATTAATTTTTGCTTCTTTGCCATACTCTAGATATTTATTTTCTTTAAAAAGATTATCTATACTTGCGTAAATATCTTCTAGTTTGTTACCATCGCATATTAAACCAGTTTTTTCATGAATTATTGCATCTGAAGCTCCTCCATCTTTGCCTCCAATAGACGGAATACTATATTGGGCAGCCTCAACATAGGCTATCCCAAAACCTTCAACTGATTTTTTATAAATTATGGATGGCATTACAAAAATATTTGATTTAGCTAAAAGAGCATTTTTTAAATCCGATGGAATATCTTTTAAAAAAGTTACCTGATTATTAAGATTAAGTTCTATGACTAATTTTTTTAATTTTTCTTCCTCATCTCCATACCCGATGCATGTATAAATTATATTTGGATAAATTTCTTTTAGGTTTCTAACAGCCATAATTACTTTTTCATGATTTTTTCTTTTATCAAATCTTGAAACTGTAATTAGTCTATTTTTCTTACCCTTTAATATTTCTTCAGCTTCATCTAAATATTTTTTTGGAACTTCAATTACTGGATCAATTCCAGGATTTATAACAACTATTTTTTTTTCATCTACGCCTAAGTCTATAGCTAAGTTTTTTGTATAATTTGAATTAGCAACAACATGATCAACATTATTTAAAACTGTTAAAACTTTTTTATTTAATCCAGAGCCTTTAGGGTGATTTATTTCTTTTGAATGAATTAGACAGATTTTCTTTTTAGTTGTTTTGATTAGTTCTAAACTTTTCCAATGATCAGCAATTATACACTCTACATTTTTATTATTTTCAAGATAATCATTTATCAAATAAGATTTTCGATATTTTCTAATAAGCTTCATTCCACTAACTCTTTCAATTGAAAATGAAACAGAACTATCAAATTCTTCATGATTTTCGTGATAATCAGCAAATACTTTTATTAAATTAAGTTTTGCAAGAGATCTTGCCAATCCCCACATGAGATTTTGCATGCCTCCTAACTCTGGTGGAAAAGTTCTAGTAATTAATAAATACATTATTTATTAAAACCACTTAATACTGCATCCCATACTTGGAAGTTGTTGCTCAGGGCCTTTATTAAATTTAGCTATCATTTTCATGGCTTTTTTAAGTTCACTATCACCAGTGCCAATTGGCTTTAAATTTTTCATTTCTCTTATTCTACCTCTATATTGAAGTTCAAGATCTTTATTATAACCAAAAAAATCTGGAGTACAGACTGCACCATAAGATTTTGCTACTTCCTGAGTTTCATCTATCACATATGGAAAATTAAAATTATAAGTTTTTGAAAATTTAATCATATTATCAAATGAGTCTTCCTGATATCTCTTTGGATCATTTGACATTATTGCTATAGATTTAATTCCGTCATTTTCTAAATCTTTACAGTCATCAACAACATTCTTGATCACCGCCAAAACATAAGGACAGTGATTACAAATAAACATTATTAATGTTCCATTCTCACCCCTAGCATCATTTAGATTTATAATGTTACCATCTGTTGATTTTAACGAAAAAGATCTAGCTTTTGCATTAAATTCACATATTGGAGTATTTACTAACATAAAATTGAAATAAATATAAATTAAGACTAAAAATAATTAAATCAATATATTGTTTTAAATACTTAATATGAAAAAAAGTCTTTTTTATCTAATATCTTTTATCTTATTTGCAATTTTTTTTATTTTTTTTCAAGAATTCACTTTTAAATATATTTCTAAATATTTTGCTGAAAAAAAAACATATGATTTTATTAAAAAATATATCAATGAAACTAATCACGTAAGATCTCATGTTGATTACTCTGTATGTACTGAAAATAATAAACCTCAGTGTTTATTATTTAATAAGATAGAAAATGAAAAAAAGAAAAATATAGTTTTGATTAATGGCGACTCTTGGGCTCAAACTTTAATACCTATTAATAATGAAAAAAAAATATTAACAAAATTTTCTAAAAAAAATAAAATAGAATTTGTATTAGCTGGCACATCTTCATACTCCTTTAGCCCAATGCTTTCTCAATTAAGAATATTAAAAAGAGATTGGAATATTGAAAGTGATTTTATTATATCAATATTTGATCAAACAGATATAGGCGACGAAATTTGTAGATATAAAGATCTTAGGAAAATAAACTCATCTGGCGATATAATTGTGAACAAATTTGGAAAAAAATATTTAAATGAAGTGTATAATTACTCTCACTTTCTCCAAAGACATGCAATTTTTTATTCAAACGATCTTAAATTTATAAAATTGGCCAAATTGATAAACCTACAAATTAAGAAAAAAGATGTAAGTATATTAAAACTTAAATGTAGTTTTGATGTAATACAAAATTATTTAATTGAGCCAATATCGGACCAAGATAAAGTCTATATTCAGAATATAATAAATCAATATATAGAAAAAGTTTTTCAATCTAAAAGAATTAAGAAACTTTTAATTGTGACTCACCCACATAAACAACATTTTCAGGGTATTTATAAAATAGATATTGGAGATATTATTGAGGAGGTTGTTATCAATTCTCTTTATTCAGATAGAATAATATTAATTAATTTTACAAAAAATAATTTACTAAATGTAAATGATTTCATCGTTGAAGATCCAGCATCACATCTTAAAACAAAAAGTTACCCCAAGTACATAAATCATATATTAAAAATTTTAAATGAACAAATTAAGTAATAGTAAAATTATCAATTGAGTAATTTTTTTAATTTTCATTTTTAAGATGCATATTGGTTATTTTCTATTCTCATGATAAAAAGAATTTAAAATTATGTTTTATGATTTAAAATATAAAAAACCAAAAAACCTCGGCGAAAATTGGGTTGCACCTAACGCTGTTATAATTGGAGACGTAACATTAGAAAAAAACTCTAGTGTCTGGTTTAATGCAACACTAAGGGGTGATATAGAAAATATACATATTGGAGAAGGTTCAAATGTACAAGATGGAAGTGTTTTACATACTGATCCAGGTTACCCTTTAAAAATTGGAAAGAACGTAACGATTGGTCATATGGTTATGCTCCATGGGTGTACAATTGATGACAACTCTTTAATTGGGATTGGAGCAGTTGTTCTTAATAAAGCAAAAATTGGAAAGAATTGTATAATTGGCGCTAAATCATTGATAACAGAAAGAAAAGAAATTCCCGATAATTCTTTAGTAATGGGATCACCTGGAAAAATAATAAGGCAGTGTACTGATGATGAAATTGATGCAATAAAACAAAACGCAATTAGGTACCAAGAAAATTGGAAAAAATATTCAAAGTCTATTTTTTAATGAAAAAACTTTTTTATAGTTTTGTAATATTAGTTTTATTAACTCAATTCTCTCAAGCTTTTGAAAGATTTATACCTCTAGAGCTTTTCACAGGTGGAAAAATTAGAAATGATACAGAAATTAAATTTACAAAAGCAAATTTGTTATTTGGTGAAAAGAAAAAAAAGAAAATTATAGGTCCTGAAGACTGGCATCATCCAGAAACTGGAGAAAAAATAGAAGTTTATAAAAGAACAAGAAAAGGGCAAAGTGGTCTCAAAACCCAGCTATTTACCATAACTAACGATGGACAATGCATAGGAAGAATTTGGGATAGTAGACGTGGTGGAAGAATAATTGAAAATGGATGTAAATTTCCATTGGGAATTTGGAAAGAAGGAGAAACCAGGTCTTTCGAAGGATCTTCTGGAGGGAAACCTAGAAAAATTGAATTAACAATTTTAAAATTAGGAAAAAAACAAAATAGCAATCTTAAATTTAATTGGAAATTATATAATATGAAAAATGGAAAATTAATGGATGATAATGATTATACTTTTTCTCCAGGAAAGGCGATGGTAGACTTAAATGATAAAAAATTATCTAAATGATTAGAATATTAATAATAGTTTTTTCCATATTTTCAAATACTGCTTTTGCATCAGATGAAAAAGCTGGAAGATATTTTGTAGATCAACCTGATGTTTCTGATGAACCTCAAATTCATTTTATATATCTCTTAAATAAAGACAGCGAAGATAGAGAGTGGGATATAAATGGAAAAATGGAGAAAGAATTGTTAGAGGCCAATGAAAAAATGCTGGAAATGACAAATGGTAATCAGAAGTTTAGGTATGACTTAAGGGAAGACGGCAAAATGGATATTTCTTTTGTTAGATTTGATAAACAATATAAAGGAAACTATGGGATGAATTACCCTGACGCTTATTTAACAAAATTAGGTTTTAATGATCCCAATAAATTGTACTTTGCATGGGTTGATGTAGGACATAGAGATGGCGGACAAGGAAGTGTTCACCATGGATACATATTTTTAAAAAGCAAATATAATCCAAGTGCCAAAAAAAGAATTTTAATTACACTACACGAATTAATGCATGTAAATGGATTTGCATGGCCATGTACAAAAGGAAATAAAAACGGACACAAGTTCGGGACAATAATTGGAGGACCTGACGGGGGAGATAAGTATAATTTGGGATCATTATATAATCATAAAGATCCTACTTGTCCTGATTTTAAAGATTCTGTATTTTTAGAACCAACCTCAAGCACACCTTTTAATCCAGTATACTTAAAATGTGCAATGGCTGCAGAAGTTGGTAGAGGTATATCTCCTGATAGCAATTATAAATGGAGGGATAGATATTCCCATAAAAAACTAAAAAAAATTAAAAAGAAAAGAACTTGGTGTACTTATAATAGATACAAAGATTTCAATAATTTTTAAAGATGAAAAAAATATATATACTTTTAATCACTTTAGTTTTTTATTCTACTTCAGCAGCTGCTGTTGAAAAATTTAAGTTCAAATATAACTTACATGAAAATTTACCAAAGAAATGGGTTACTGAATTCAAAAATATAATGAATATTGTGCAAGAAGTTATGCCTATAAATGAGAATACTAACGATTGGGTTAAGAATAATATTAAATCAACGAACATGAAACAGGGCTATAATATGGATATCTATGCATGGAAAAGCACAAAAAATCCTTTTCCGGAAAAGCGTGCTAATATGAAATACTCAGGTATTGAAGGATGTAATTCACCTGAACCATGGATGCAACTAGATATATTTCCACAAGATTATACAAGTTCAATTAATAAAATTCGTACTTATACTGTTATTGTTCATGAGTATTTTCATGTTTATCAAATCGCACTTTCTCATAGAGATAGGTGTCTGTCTGAAAACAGTGCAAAATGGTTGGTCGAGGGAGGTGCTAAAGTTTTAGAAGAGATCTATTCAAGGCAATATTATAAAAAAGACCTTTTAAAAAGCGACATTCAAGAGAGAAAAAGATGGAGTATTAAAAAGGTTACTAAAGAACCTCATTTATATGAAAAACATAAGACATCACCACAAAAAAATGGATTTGATAGCAATTATGCTGGCTCTGCATTTATAGTACTGGCATTAGTTAATGAATTAAAAAAAAATAATATTTCTCAAGAAAAAGCATTTGAGTTAGTTTTTAGAGAATTCTGGATACAAAGGGCTAAACAACCTTCAGGCTGGAATTGGCAAACTACTTTTAAAAATACTTTTGGTATGACTTTGGATGAATTTTACGAAAAATTAAGTAAATACAAAAGAAAAGATCTTAAAAAAATACTCCCAAGCAAAACATTAACGGTACAGGATATTTTTAGTTAATCCTAAACTGATCTTTAGAAAAGAAGGTCATTAACTGAGTAAATAATAAGTCCTAAAATTATTACAAAAAATATTATAAAAGCTATCTGCTCACTACCTTTTTTTTTGACTTTAGTTTCTCCTTTTTTAAATTTTCTGATTTGAAATATTCCAAACCTCATAACAGCCAATCCACCTAAAACAAGTGCTACAGCAATAAAAAATCCACTTAGCATTTTATGGGACAAGCCATTTTTGTTTATTATTCGAGATATCAAATCTTGCTCTTCTATGACCTTTTGCTGCAAGATATAACCATTCTATACTCTCAATATTGCATTGAATTACAGTAAAGTTTTTATAGCCTTCCTCACTTTGTTCCATTGTAAAACCAGACTTTTCAATTTCCTCACTTAAACCTGAACTAGGCTCATCAATTTCAGTACCAGGACTACTATTTACTAGATAACATTTACGACTTACATGGGCTGTTTTTAACCATGATAGTTCTGTAATTTCATTATCATGATTAACAACACAATTCACTTTAATTCTAAGCTGAATCTTTTCTTCTTTGTCATAGAATATTAATACTGCACTGCTATTTTTTTTTAATTTTGGAATTTTATCAGATCGTATATCGCTATGAAACTGAAGAAGATTATTTGATTGGTCAGATTTTCTAAGAACTACTATCCTTCCATCAAAGTCTGATTGATCTCCGCAAACAAAAACTGGAATTCGAAAAGGTGATGATCTATTGGTAACTGCATCATCAAGCATTGACCATATTTTTTTCTTTATTTCAGAAAAGTCCTCATAGTATAGGACGGTATTTGACATTGGATTATTTCTTTTTTTTAAGTCTAGCGATTAGACTAGAACTATCCCAACGATTACCACCCATTTTTTGAACATCAGCATAATACTCATCAACAATTTCAGTAATTGGAACAGGTGAACCATTTCTTTTTGCTTCTTCAATTACTATTTTTAAATCTTTTCTCATCCAGTCAACTGCAAAACCATAATCGAACTTATCTTCAACCATTGTTTTATATCTATTTTCCATTTGCCAAGATTGTGCTGCTCCCTTTGATATTGTTTCCATAACCTTATCAATATCTAATCCAGCATTTATACCAAAGTTAATAGCTTCTGATAAACCTTGTACAACTCCTGCAATACACATTTGGTTCATCATTTTGGTTAGTTGTCCACTTCCTGATGGACCAATTAATTTCACTTTTTTGCTATAGCAATCAATTACAGGTTCGGCTTTTTTGAATGCTTCATCATCACCACCTACCATAACTGTAAGAATTCCTCCTTCAGCACCTGATTGACCTCCAGAAATTGGCGCATCTAAAAAAGCAAATCCCTTTTCTTTTGCTTTACTATAAAGTTCTCTCGATACTTCTGCAGATACAGTTGAATTATCTACGTAGATTGAACCTTCCTTAGCACTATGAAATAATCCGTTTTCGCCTAAAGCAACTTGTTTCAAATCTTCATCATTTCCCACACAAGTAAAAATAAAATCAGCACCTTCCGCAGCTTCTTTTGGTGTTGAAGCCATTTTACCTTTATATTCATTAATCCATTTTTCAGCTTTAGCAGTTGTTCTATTAAAAACAGTTACATTGTGCCCAGCTTTTGATATATAACCAGCCATCGGATAACCCATTACCCCGAGACCTATGAAAGCAACATTACAAGTCATAAATTATTTATATGTTTAAAAATTTAAGTTTAAAAGTAATTATTTTCGGTTTTATTTTTACATTTTTTTCATGTTTTGGACAGAGTTTTTTTATAGGTTTATTTAATTCAAGCATAAGAGAAACACTTTCTATTACACATGGACAATTTGGCACGATTTATGCATCAGCTACTCTATTTAGTAGTTTACTTCTAATATGGATTGGAAAAAAAATTGATGATGTAAACGTACTTAAATTTGCAATTTTTGTTACTATACTTTTATCATTTTCTTCTTTTTTCTTTTCCAAAACATCATCAGTAGCTTTTCTATTTGTTGCAATTTTTTTAATGAGGTTTTCTGGACAAGGATTAATGTCTCATACAGCTTCAACTACCATTTCAAGATATTTTACAAAATCTAGAGGTAAAGCATTAAGCATTATTTGGTTTGGTTTATCTTCTGCAGAGTTCATAATGCCCGTATTAATTGTTTATCTTTTAACTCTAATAGTTTGGCAGGATTTATGGGTAATCTTTTCTTTAATAGTTATAATTTGCTTACCGTTGGCATCTTATATTTTAGTTAAAGATGTCAAATTAGATACTAGAGAGGGTAGTCAAAACAAAATTTCAAAAGAAGAAAATATAAAAAACTGGAAAAGAATAGAAGTTCTTGGAGATTATAGATTTTATATTATTTCATTAAATATGTTGGCAATGCCCTGGATAGCTACAGGAGTATTTGTGTATCAATCTTTCGTCACTAATTCAAAAGGGTGGGGTGAATATACAATTGCACAATCTTTTATGTCTTACTCAATATTTTCTGTAATTACTTTAATTGTTGCTGGTTATTTAATTGATAAATTTACAAGTAGAAAGTTATTAATCTATATGAATATTCCATTATTCTTAGGAACTTTAGTCATTATATATTTTGATGCTCCACAAACTGCTTTTTTATTTCTTGGATTGGTAGGAATATCAAACGGTCTAGCAAACTTATTAGGATCATCAACATGGGCAGAAATTTATGGAGTAAAATATATTGGATCTATTAAAGCTTTGACTACTGCTTTAATGGTATTTGCAACTGCTTTTGGCACTGCATTATTTGGCTTTTTGATAGATGCTGGATTTTCAATTGAAAAAATCGCATTTATTGCAGCAATTGCTATAGCATGCTCTATAGCCTTACTTTTCACTATACGAAAAAAATTAAATCCAGTTTATCTCTAATACTGCTTGATTTTTTTATGATCGAGGTGTATCTAACCGACCATGGCAAGAGTTACTGTTGAAGATTGTATAGATAAAGTTGATAGCCCTTACGAATTGGTGCTAGTTGCAAAGGAGAGAGCAACGCAACTTAATTCAGGGTTGGAACCTACTTTAGATAGAGATAATGATAAAAACACTGTCATAGCATTAAGGGAAATAGCTGAGGAAACAATCAAAGTTCCTGATTTAACAGATGCTGCAGTTTACAAGTTAAGAAAACATGTCGAGCAAATTGATGATAATTCAGAGGACGAAGATGATATTGGCGATGATTTTGAAAATCTTTACAAAGGTGAAATTTCAAAAAGTGGTGTACCAATTCTTCCATCTAAGAGAGCTAGAAAAATTCCAGAAAAAATTCAAGTTTCTAAAGATGATTTAGCTGAGTTACAAAATACAGCTGAACAACCTTCATCTGAACCTGTTGAGGACATGCAAGAAGAAGAGACTGATGTTTCATTGGACGAAATGAAAGATCAAGAAGAGACTGTATCAGACGAAACAGTAAACCAAGAATAAATTAACTAAATTCCTTTATTATTTTTTCCCTGTGCTCATCTAAATCAGGAATATTACCCCTAGTATTTTCATCTTTGTAGGTAGACATTTTGATAGGATTTCCTGCAGATTTAAATTCACCAATAATTTTATGGTATGATCTTACAATCATATTTCTTTCTTGAATTTGAGGATTTTCTACAGCTTGTTTTATATTAAAAATTGGCCCACATGGAATTTTCAATTCTTCCATTTCTTTAATCCATTCATCTGTAGATTTGGAGCTCAATTGTTTTTCAAAAATTTCTTTTAAGTGATCCATGTTTTCACATCTTAAAGAATTAGAATTAAATCTTTCATCATTTGCAGTTGCAGGAATTTTTAATACGTCACAAAGTTTTGTAAAAAGTTTATCATTTCCTGCAGCAATAATTATATAACTATCTTTTGTTTTAAAAGCTTCAAAGGGCGCAATAGATGGATGTCTTGAACCCATTGGTCCTGGAATTTCATTTTTGGAAAGATATCTTGCAATTGCATTTTCTAAAATAGCTATTTGGCAATCTAACATTGAGACATCTACAAAAGCTCCTTTACCAGTTTTTTGTCTATCGTATAAAGCTGCATTAATTCCAATTGCTGTAAACAGACCTGCTGTGATATCACCAATAGAGGTTCCAACTCTTGTTGGTTCTGAGTTTGGATGGCCAGTTACACTCATCAACCCCCCCATACCTTGAACGACCATGTCATATGCTGGGAGTTCTTTTAAAGGTCCGGTTTGACCAAAACCTGATGCTGATGCATAAATTAATTTAGGGTATTTCTTGCTCACATCCTTCCAGCCAAAACCCCACTTTTCTAATGTGCCAGGTTTAAAGTTTTCTACTAAAATATCTGCCTTAGATAAAATTTTGTCAAAAATTTTTTTATCTTCATTATTCTTTAAATTTAAAGCGATACTTTCTTTTCCTCTATTTAACGACATAAAGTATGCAGAATAATCTTTAACAAAAGGTCCAAATTTTCGAGAGTCATCACCTGTTTCAGGTGCTTCAATTTTTATAACTCTCGCACCTAAATCTGAGAGTATCATAGTGCAATAGGGTCCAACTAAAACCCTTGTTAAATCAACAACTAATAAATTTTTTAGTGGCCCATCCATAATAAAATATACGACATTTCCTTATATTGACTCTTACTAATAAGTTCAATTTAATATCATTATTAAATTAATTTAAAGAGGGGAAAATATGTTAAAAAAAATAAGTTTTTATTTCACAACATTATTTTTAGCTTTCTCATTAATTGGGTCAGCATACGCTGTGACATTAAAAGCAAGTCACCAATGGCCTGGAACACCTAGAGCTGATGGCTCTTATGATCCAAGACATGAAATGGTTCAAATAATTGCAGATGAAGTTAAAAAAGCAGGTGTAGATTTAGATATTAGAATCTATCCAGCAAAATCATTATACAAACCTAAAGAGCAGTGGAAGCCAATGACAACTGGTCAGTTAGATATTTCAGCATTTCCATTAGCGTACGCATCAAAATTCCATCCAGAATTTGATGCAACTTTAATGCCGGGAACAGTTAAAAATCATGATCATGCACTAAGATTTAATAAGGGTCCAATGATGACTGAAATTAAGAGAATCATAAATGATGCTGGTGTTGTTGTTCTATCTGATGCCTGGCTTGGTGGCGGTTTTGCATCTAAGTCAAAATGTATTAAAAATCCATCAGATGCAAAAGGTCAAGTAATGAGAGCAGCTGGTAAAGCTTTTAACCAAATGTTAGAGGCAGCTGGCGCTGGTATTCAAAGTATGCCTTCATCAGAAATTTATACTGGATTACAAACTGGAGTATTAACAGGTGCAAATACTAGTTCAGGAAGTTTTGTTAGTTACAAAATTTATGAGCAAGTAACATGCGCAACACCTCCAGGAAAATTTGGATTATGGTTTATGTATGAGCCAATTTTGATGTCAAAAATGAGCTTTGATAAATTAAATTCAAAACAACAAGATGCTTTAATGAAAGCTGGTAAAGTTGCTGAAAAATATATGACTGCGCAAGTTGAAAATTTAGATAAAAAATTTGAAGACGCTTATAAAGCAGCAGGAGTAAAATTAGTATATATGGATGCAAACGACCATGCGGCTTGGGTTGAGATTGCTAAACAATCTTCACACAAAGCATTTGCTGAAAAAGTTCCAGGTGGCGATAAGCTAATGGAAATGGCTTTAGCAGTTAAATAAAAAGATATATAAAGAACCCCTATTTAAAAAATTAAATAGGGGTTTTTTTCATGAAACAAAAATATTTAAAATTCTGTAATTATAGTTCACAAGCATGTGGTGCTTTTGCTGTTTTAGCTTTGCTACTGTCAATCTTGGTTATTGTAGAGTTAGTTTTTGAAAGATATTTCTTTCAAAGAGCGATTACATGGCAAACAGAGCTAGTGACGATGCTTTTAGTAGCTTCAACTTTTATAGGAAGTGCTTATGTTTTGAGCGAAAAAGCGCATGTAAGTATGGAGTGGATTTATGATTTTTTATCAAAGAAAAATATTCTTAGACTCAAAATTTTTACATCACTAATTAGTTTATTATTTTTTTTAATTTTATTTTATTTTGGATATTTAATGGTAGAGGAAGCGTTTACAAAAAACTACTCAACAGGAACTGTCTGGGATCCTCCTTTATGGATACCTTATTCATCAATGATGATTGGGGCAGCGTTGATGATCCTTCAATATATTGCTGAAATAATTAAACTTATCGACGAGGAAGGTAGTTACTAATGGATCCGTTAATAATAGCAATAATCGTTGCGGTTTTCACTTTAGTGGTTTTATTTTCTGGAATACCAATTGCATTTGGTTTGAGCTTTGTCTCTATAACATTGTTAGTTGCATTTGAAGGTTTTCAAATGTTAGATGTTTTTGCAGAAACATTTTATGCAGGACTAAACTCATTTGTTTTGCTTTCAATTCCAATGTTTATTTTAATGGGAATGGCAGTTGCCAATTCGCCGGCAGGGAAAGATTTATATACAGGGTTAGATAGGTGGCTTTGGAGAGTACCAGGTGGATTAGTAATTTCTAACATAGGTGCTTGCTCAATATTTGCTGCCTTAAGTGGATCAAGTCCTGCTACATGTGCAGCAATTGGAACTATGGGAATACCTGAGATGAGAAAAAGAGGGTATTCTGATCAAATAGCAACAGGAACAATAGCAGCTGGTGGCACACTTGGAGTTTTAATTCCTCCCAGCATTGTTTTGATTGTTTATGGAATTGCTACAGGTACATCAATTGGAAGATTATTCTTAAGTGGTTTGATACCTGGATTTATGTTAGCAGGAATGTTTGCTATATGGGCTCTCATACATAGTTATTTTATTGATAAAGATTCTGCAAAAGCCTTAAAGAATAGAACACCACCAACTTTTAAAGAGAAAATTGAAGTGTTGCCAAGAATTTTACCTTTCTTAGCAATTATAGCTGGCGTTCTTTATGTTTTGTATGGTGGAGTAGCTACACCCTCAGAAGCATCTGGTGTTGGCGCTTTTTTAGTTTTCGTTTTGATCGCTGTAGTTTACAAAATTTATCAACCAAAAAAAATATGGAACATTGTTAAAGTATCTATGAAAGAAAGCGTGATGATAATGTTTATCATCGCTGCATCTTATCTATTCGCATTCACTTTATCACAACTTTATGTAACCCAATCATTAGCACAAAGCATGGTCGAGTTAAGTTCAAATAAATGGGTTGTATTTATTTTAATTAATATTTTTCTTTTGATTGCAGGTTTCTTTTTACCACCAGTAGCTGTTATTGTGATGACTTCAGCGATATTACTGCCAGTTATAACTACTCTGGGCTTTGACCCATATTGGTTTGCAATTGTATTTACGATAAATATGGAAATTGGTCTTATTACCCCACCTGTTGGATTGAACCTTTATATAATCAAAGGTATTACACCAGATGTTAGTCTGTCAGAAATATTAAAGGGATCTATACCATTTATGATTATTATGGCTCTAGCTATATTAATTTTGTGTATTTTTCCCGAAATAGTTACTTGGCTGCCAGATAAAATAATGGGTAAAAGTTTAGGTTTTTAATATATAAAAAACACCATGCTAAATATAAAAAGAATTTTTGAGACTATTGCTGATGCTGGCCAAAAGATTTTAGAAAAAAAATCTCTTAAAAGTATTACAAAAAAGAGAGATTTAATCGATCTTTGTGATGACTTGTTATCTACAAAAGGTGCAGCATTTGGAATTACTTTGGCAAGAGATATATTATTTAGATATCAAAATCTATCTATAGAGGAAAAAAATAAATTTTTAATTCAGGTTAATCAAAAATATAAACCAGATCCATTAAAAATAGATGAAGCAATAAAGAAATACAGTGATGATCAAGATGATTATTCAATCTTGAACTTATCAAGAGTTGCTTCTGGAATTAGAAAAGAGTTGTTTGTAAGATTAAATATGGCTCCAAACGGAACTTCAGAGATTGTATCTCTTAGAGAAGATTTACAAAGATTGTTAAAAGATAATCCAGAATTAAAAAGTTTGGATTACGATTTGATAGATATATTTAAAAACTGGTTTAATCCAGGATTTCTAAAATTAAGAAAAATTACTTGGGATACTAAAGCAGCAATTTTAGAAAAATTATTAAAATATGAAAAAGTTCATTCTATGAAAGATATGAATGAGTTAAAAAGAAGACTTGGCAAAGATAGAAGATTTTTTGCATATTTTCACCCCGCATTAGAAGACGAACCAATTATTTTTGTTGAAATCGCACTAACAAAAGGACTAAGCCAGTCCATACAAGAATTAACTAGACCTTCTGAAGAAAAAATTAAAAATTATGATACAGCAACATTCTATTCGATCAGCAACTGTCAAGAGGGACTATCTAGAGTAACACTCGGAAACTTTCTTATAAAAAGAGTTGTATATGAACTTCAAGAAGAGCTACCAGATGTAAAATATTTTGGAACATTGTCACCAATGGTTGGATTTGCAAATTGGTTTAAAAGTATGGAAAGTTCTGAGGCTGCTGAAATACTTGGTGAAGCAAATAAAAATAGTTTAGACTTTTTAAAGTCATCCGATTTAAAAATTGGTGACAGAAGAATTGCAGATAATAAAGTCTTGATAAGCAAATTAGCTGTAAATTATTTAGTAAAACAAAAAAATGATTTTGGATTTCCAATTAATGATGTATGTAGATTTCACCTTAAAAATGGAGCTGATATAGATGATATAGCTATCAATGCCAATGTTTCAGAGGTTGGGTTTAAAAGGTCTTTTGGTGTGATGGTTAATTATAGATATGAATTAGCGAAAATTGAGAAGAACCATCAAGAATATATAAACGAAAAAAAAGTAAATATTTCAAATAAAGTTAAAAAATATGTCTAAAATTAAGAGACTTGTATCAGTTGCTCCAATGATGGATTGCACAGATAAACATGAAAGATACTTCTTAAGGCTAATCAGCAAAAACGTTCTTCTTTATACTGAAATGGTAGTTTCAGAAGCTATTGATAGGGGTGATAAAGAAAAATTATTATCTTTCGATCTTAGAGAAAAACCTGTGGCTCTTCAATTAGGTGGATCTACACCAAAATTATTAGCAAATTCAGCAAAAATTGGTGAAGAATTTGGTTATGATGAAATAAATTTAAACCTAGGATGTCCTAGTAAAAAAGTTCAAAAAAATAAATTTGGAGCCTGTCTAATTAAAGAGCCAAACCTTGTGGCAGATTGCTTATCAGAAATGATAAATTCTACATCTTTACCAGTCACCGTAAAGACTAGAATTGGTTACGATGAAGTTGATGATTATGACAATTTTTATAATTTTATAAATACTCTTAAGGCAACAGGCGTTAAGACTTTTATTATTCACGCAAGAAAAGCAATGCTTGGAAAGTTTACACCAAAACAAAATCTTAATATACCTCCTTTAAAATATGACTATGTTTATAAATTAAAAAAAGATTTTAAAGATTTAGAAATAATAATAAACGGAGGAATTACATCAACAGATCAAATTAAAAATCATTTAGATAAAGTTGATGGTGTTATGATTGGAAGATCTGTTTATCATTCACCATACCTTTTAGCAGAAATTGAAAATAAAATATTTAAGAACTATGATATTAAAGAAAGAGAGGAAGTTATAGAAGATTTAATCGAGTATGTTAAATCTGAGGTTAAAAAAGGCACAAGAGTTAATCAAGTGATGAGACATACCCTTGGTTTATTTCATGGTCAAACTGGCTCAAGCCATTGGAAAAGATATTTAAGTGAAAATATGTGTGTAAGAGATGCGGATGTAAAAAAAATTGATCATATTATGGATAAAGTAAAACTTTCTCCTAAGTTACATTCGGCAGGTCGAATTGATTAATACAATTCTTTCAAATCAGTATTACCTACTAATTTTGTTAATGATACTTACTGCATTTCCAGTTGGTTTTTTTGCTGGTTATTTTGGTATTGGTGGTGGATTGATTTCGGTTCCTGTACTTTTTTTTATTTTTGAAACTGCAGATATAGATAAATCTTATTTGATGCATCTATCTGTTGGTACGGCTTTTTCAATAACTATTTTTACATCTTTTGTTTCGGTAATGACACATAGGAAACATAAAGCCGTAGATATAAATATTTTAAAAACTTATGGTCTATTTGTAATATTTGGCGTCTTACTAGGAACATATATGGCAGCATTGTTAAATACAAAATCTTTAGTTCTGTTCTTTTCTGTTGTTGTTTATTTTTTTGGTGGATATTTATTGATAGTTAAACAGGAATTAAAAAAAAATAAAAAATTTAAGTTTTTTCCGAGAGCAACTTTTGGTTTTTTATCTGGATTTATATCTGCACCTATGGGGATAACGGGCGCGATGATGAATGTGCCAATCTTAAGATATTTTGGATATCCAATTAGCAGAGCAATAGGTAGTTCAGCCGCTATAGGATTTGTAATAGCATCTATTGGTTCTATCGGTTTTTTAACTTCTGGATTTTTACTGAAAGCAAATCTTCCCTTAAGTCTTGGATTTGTAAATATTCCTGCTTTTTTGATATTCATTCCCATAACATCATTAATGGCTCGAGTTGGTGCCAATATGGTCCACACTACAGATAAAAATAAAACACAGAGAATGTTTGGTGTATTTCTTTATGTTATAGGAACTCTGTTTTTAATAAGGTTTTTAGATCTTTAATTAAATTTTTTGATCATATTCACCAATTTTGCCAGTTTTTTGAAGTAAATTATCAATAAAATCGAAGATTTTTTTCTTTCTTTCATATGAGGTTGGGCTCTCAGTTACAACTACTAATGAAGGTTTATTTGACGAAGCTCTTATTAAACCCCATGAACCATCATTAAAAGTAAATCTTATACCATTTACCGTAAGAATATTTTCAATTTTTTGATTATCAATCTTAACATTATTTTTTTTTAAATTTTCAATTTGCTTAATCAAATCATCAACAACTTTATATTTTTCGTCATCTTTACAAAAAGGAGCCATTGTTGGAGACTGAAAGGTGTTAGGTAGTTCATTAATTATCTCACTCATTTTTTTATTATTGTTATCTAGCAGATGACATACCTGTATTGCTGAATTTATTCCATCATCATATCCATAACCTAAAGGTTGATTAAAAAAGAAATGTCCACTTTTTTCAAAACCAGCAAGTGCTTGTTCTTGATTTACCTTTCTTTTAATATGAGAATGTCCTGTTTTCCAATATATTGTTTCACAAGAGTTACTTTTTAAAATTTCATCAGTTGAATATAAACCAGTTGATTTTACATCTACTACGAACTTTGAATTTTTATGAGTGCTCGATAAATTTCTAGCAATTAGCAAGCCAATTTTATCTGAAAATATTTCATTTCCTTTATCATCGATAACTCCAACACGATCACCATCTCCATCAAATCCAAAACCTATATCAGCATTGTTTTCTAAAACAGACTTGCTGATGGCATGTAGCATCTTTAAATCTTCTGGATTTGGATTATATTTGGGAAACGAATAGTCTAAATTACAATCTAATTCTATAACTTCACATCCAATTCCTCTTAATATGTCTGGTGCAAATATTCCTGCCGTTCCATTTCCACAAGCAACAATAGCTTTAATTTTTTTATTAATTTTATTTTTATTTATTAGATCATCTTTATAAATACTTTGAAAATTACTTATCTTTTTTTCACTGCCTTGAGCCTCTACAAATTTATTATTTAATGTTATTTCTTTTAGCTCTTTCATTTCCTCTGGAGCGTGAGTTAATCCTTTTTTAATCCCCATTTTTACACCAGTCCATCCATTTTCATTATGGCTTGCTGTTACCATTGCTACTGCATCACTTTTTAAATTAAATTGTGCAAAATAAACCATAGGTGATAAAGACAATCCTATGTCTTCAACATAACATCCAGTTGATATAAGACCTTTTTTAAGTGCTTTTTTTATTTCTTCACTATAAGATCTGTAATCATGACCAACAATGATTCTTGGATTTTTTGTGTTTGTGTGATTAACAATTTGAGTTCCCAAACCTTTTCCCAAATTTGTCACACCTTCTAAATTGATGTCATCAGGATACAACCATCGGGCGTCGTACTCTCTAAAGCCAAAAGGATCAATTTTTATTGATTTTTCCATGTTGATATTTTTATATTTTTTTTATTTTTCTATTGATAATCTTTTTTGTAAGTTCTATAAATGTTCTATTGATTTGTTAGTTATATAGTGTATTTACCAAATCATCATACAACATCTAGTTGTTATAATAAATTAAGTATAGTACAAAAAAGGAGCTAAATGAACAAGATTTTATCACAAGCTATTAGGAAAGCTGTCTCCGATTATACACCAATTGCCAATCAAGATTTTAAAGACAAAAGACTAGATTTATTCTCTCTAAATAGTGAAACAGAATTATTTCAAAATTCAAAAGGTATAACTATCAAAATTGATAGAAGCAAAGATGATAACTTAACTGATTTTGGTAAAGCTACTCTTAAAGATAGATACTTAGGTGTAAACGAGTCTTTTCAAGATTTATTTGCAAGAGTTGCAAGTCATTACGCGGATGACAATTTACATGCTCAAAGACTTTATAATTATATTAGTAATTTATGGTTTATGCCAGCAACACCAGTTTTATCAAACGGAGGAACAACTAGAGGACTACCGATATCTTGTTTTTTAAACGAAGCTAGTGATAGTCTTAATGGTATTTTAGACTTGTGGAGTGAGAATGTTTGGTTAGCTGCAAGAGGAGGTGGTATTGGAAGTTATTGGGGAAATCTTAGATCAATAGGCGAAAAAATAGGAAGAGTTGGAAAAACATCAGGGATAATTCCGTTTATTAAAGTAATGGACTCTCTAACGATGGCAATTAGCCAAGGTTCACTTAGAAGAGGTTCTGCAGCTTGCTATATCCCAATAGACCATCCAGAGATTGAGGAATTCATTGAGATGAGAAGACCAACTGGTGGAGATCCAAATAGAAAATCATTAAATCTACATCACGGCGTTTTAGTTTCAGACGCATTTATGAGAGCTGTTGAGTTAGATGAACAATGGGGACTTAAAAGTCCAAAAGATGGAGCGGTTCAAGCAACGGTTTCCGCAAGAAATTTATGGATAAGATTATTAACAGCAAGAATTGAGACAGGAGAACCATACATTGTTTTCATTGACACTGTTAACAGACAAATTCCTCAACACCATAAACTTGCTGGTCTTAATGTTAAAACTTCAAATCTTTGTAGTGAGATTACACTTCCAACAGGAATTGACAAAGATGGAAGAGATAGAACTGCCGTATGTTGTTTGTCATCGTTAAATGTAGAGAAGTACGACGAGTGGAAAGATGATGAAAACTTTATACAAGATGTCATGAGGTTCCTAGATAATGTTATGACAGACTTTATAAAAAATGCACCTGAACAGTTTAGTGATGCAACATATTCAGCAATGAGAGAACGAAGTGTAGGATTGGGTGTGATGGGGCTTCATTCATATTATCAAAAGAAAATGATCCCAATCGAATCTGTTATGAGTAAAGCTTGGAACAAAAAAATCTTTGAGCACATTCATAAAAATGTTGATAAAGCATCTAAAGATTTGGCAGAGGAAAGAGGACCATGTCCAGATGCAGCTGATTACGGTATTATGGAAAGATTTTCTAATAAAACTGCAATAGCGCCAACTGCATCTATATCCATTATATGTGGTGGAACTTCACCTGGAGTTGAGCCAATTGCTGCAAATAGTTTCACACATAAAACGCTTTCAGGATCTTTTAATGTACGTAACAAATATTTAAGAAAACTATTAGAAAAACATGGAAAAGATACTGACGAGGTTTGGTCAAGCATTACAACAAACCAAGGGTCGGTGTCACATTTAGATTTTTTAACTCAAGATGAAAAAGACGTTTTTAAAACAGCTTTTGAGTTAGACCAGAGATGGCTTATTGATTTGAGTGCAGACAGAACACCTCATATTTCTCAAGCTCAATCTATTAACTTATTTTTACCAGCAGACGTACACAAAAGGGACTTACATCAAATCCACTTCCAAGCTTGGAAGAAAGGTTTGAAGAGTCTTTATTACTGCAGGTCTAAATCAATACAACGTGCTGAAAATGTTAATGATGCAAATTCAACTGACATTGCAGCAAATGTTTATAAATCAAAAGAAGAAAATAATAGCCAACAAGATTATGAGGAGTGTTTATCGTGTCAGTAGCAGAAAAAATAAATAAGGAAATAATTCAACCAAAAAAAATGGGTTTATTAGTTGAGAACCCAGTTTACAAACCTTTTAGATATCCATGGTGTTATGATGCTTGGTTAACTCAACAGAGAATTCATTGGTTGCCTGAAGAAGTTCCATTAGGAGATGATGTAAGAGATTGGCAAAAAAATTTATCACAACCAGAGAAAAATTTATTAACTCAAATTTTTAGATTTTTTACTCAAGCTGATGTTGAAGTTAACAATTGTTACTTAAGACACTACACAACAGTATTTAAACCAACTGAAGTACTAATGATGATGACTGCGTTTGCATCTATGGAAACGGTTCACGTTGCAGCTTACTCACATCTTTTAGATACTATTGGAATGCCAGAGTCTGAATATTCAGCTTTCATGAAGTATAAAGAAATGAAAGATAAATATGATTATATGCAAGGTTTCAATGTAAACTCAAAAGAAGATATTGCAAAAACAGTTGCAGTATTTAGTGCATTCACAGAGGGTCTGCAATTATTTGCAAGCTTTGCAATCTTACTTAACTTTCCGAGACATAATAAGATGAAGGGCATGGGCCAAATTGTTACTTGGTCAGTAAGAGACGAAACACTTCACTGTAATTCAATGATTAGAATTTTTAAGGAGTTTATTAAAGAAAATCCTGAAATATGGACACCAAAACTTAAAAAAGAACTTTATGAAGCATGCAGAACTATTGTTGAGCATGAAGATTCTTTTATTGATTTAGCTTTTGAAATGGGACCTATGGAAGGTTTAACAGCAAAAGAAGTTAAAGAATATATAAGATTCATTGCAAATAGAAGATTAGATCAGTTAGGCTTAGAACCTATTTATGACGTTCAAAAAAATCCATTAACTTGGCTTGATACCATGTTGAATGCAGTGGAGCATATGAACTTCTTTGAAGGTAGAGCGACTGAATATTCTAAAGCATCAACAAGAGGATCTTGGACAGAAGCTTTTTCTTAAAATTATCTTTGATTTAATTGTAGAACCCTACGGTGCTTGCTGCCCTTGTAACTAGCTAAGGGTCTAATCAATTTATTAGCAGCATGTTGTTCTATAATATGTGCTGACCAACCAGTAATTCTTGAAATTACAAAAATTGGTGTAAAAAAATCTGTGTCAAAACCCATTAAATGATAAGTAGGTCCAGTAGGGTAATCCACGTTTGGATGAATATTTTTTCTATCAATCATTACTTTTTCAACAATGTCATAAATCTTTTCAAACTTTTTGTCTTTTTTAATCTTTGCAACTTTACCAAAATATTCTCTCATTGTAGGAACTCTTGAATCGCCACTTTTGTAAACTCTATGCCCAAAGCCCATAACAACATCTTTATTGTCTAAAGCTTTATTTATCCATTTAAGAGCGTTTTCTGGTTTTTTAATTTTATTCATCATATGCATAACCTCTTCATTAGCTCCTCCATGCAAAGGTCCTTTTAAACTTGCTATTGCACCAGTAATTGCTCCATGTATATCAGATAGACTACTTGTAATTGTTCTGGCTGTAAAAGTTGAAACATTAAAACTGTGTTCTGCATATAAAATTAGAGATACATCGAATGCCTTAACTATATCTTTATTTGGAACCTTTCCAAAACACATATGAAAAAAGTTTTCTGAAAAAGATAGATTTTTTTTGGGTGGAATAATTTTTTTTCCTTTTCTTGCTCTATAAAAGGCCGCAAGAGCAACTGGAGTCTTTGCAAAGATTCTCATTACTTTTCGCATATTTGCTTTAGGTGAATTGTCTTTGGTTTCCTTATCCTCAAGTCCCATTATACTAACTGTTGTTCTGACAACATCCATAGGATGAGCTTTTTTAGGAAACTTTTTGATATCATCTAATAAAGTTTTAGATAATTTTCTTTCTTTTCTTTCGTCGTTTTCAAATTTTTTCAATTGTTTCTTGGTTGGTAGTTCACCATTAAGGATTAGATAAGCGACCTCTTCAAATTTACATTTCGCACATAAATCTTGGGCAGCATATCCTCTGTAAGTCAAAGAATTAATTTCTGGCATTACTTTGGAAACTTCTGTTTCGTCAACAACTATACCTAGCAATCCTTTTTTGATATCATCACTCATTATTCATGCCCGTCTGTGTTAAAATTATAAATCTTCTCGTCTAAAGAGTTATATTTTTCGTATTCAACTAAATCATATAATCTTTTTCGAGTTTGCATTTTATCAATAATATTGTTTTGATGTCCATCAGCAAAAATGGCACGTAAACCATCCTCAACATTTTTCATAGCTAATCTTTGAGTAGAAACAGGATAAATAACAATATTATATCCCAATTCTTCAAGTTGTTTATAATTAAGTAATTTAGATTTTCCAAACTCTGTCATATTTGCCAAAAGATAACAATCAATAGATTTTCTAACTAATTCAAACTCCTTTTCGTCTTTTAAAGCCTCTGGAAAGATTACTTCAGCACCAGCATCTACATAGGCTTTGCATCTATCAATCATACTATCTATTCCTTCAACACTTTTTGCATCTGATCTTGCTATAATTTTAAAATTTTTGTCTTTTCTTGAGGACACACATTCTTTTATCTTTTCAACCATTTTTTCTTTTGGGATAAGTTCTTTGTTATCTAAATGGCCACATCTTTTCTGCTCAATCTGATCTTCCAAATGAACAGCAGCAACTCCAAATTCTTCAAATGTCTCAATTGTTTCTTTGCATGACTTGAATCCAGTATCAATATCAACAATTGTTGGAAGATTTGTAACACGTGATATTAAGTAAGATCTTGTGCTAACATCTTGAAGAGTTGTTAATCCAATATCTGGAAATCCTAAATCATTTGCCATTACACCGCCAGACACATAGACTGCATCATAACCGATTTCTTCTATCAATTTAGCTGTTAAAGGATTGTAGGCACCAGGCACTCTTAGAATTCTATTAGATTTAAGTTTAGCATCTAAATCAATTCTTTTTTGTTTTAAATCTTTTTCAACAAAATGCATTTTAAAAAATACCTTTTTTATTATTTTTCTTTAAATATTTCCTGTTCACCTCAATATTTAATCTATCGAGGCTCCCCTTTTTTAACTTTTTTAAATTTTGTACAGTTTTTAAAAATCTATCACTTTCTTTTTTAGATAATATTTTATCAGTCAAAGTTAAAAATTTCTTAATATAATCTTTTCTTTCAAAAGGTCTTGCTCCATATGGATGTGCATCAGCTCTCTCAAGCTCCTCAGATATTTTTTTACCATTATTTAAAGTAACTACAACTTTTGCCCCAAATGATTTCTTTTTTGGATTTGGATGATGATATTTTTTAGTCCACTTTTTATCTTCATGAGTTGTTATTGATTTCCATATTTTAATTGTACTTTTTTTGTTCGCTCTAGCCTTAGTATAAGACTTTACATGATGCCAATCTGCATCCTCTAAGGCAACAGCAAAAATGTACATAATAGAGTGATCTAAAGTTTCTCTTGATGCATTTGGATCCATTTTTTGAGGATCATTAGCACCTGTTCCAATTACAAAATGCGTATGGTGACTAGTATAAATATCTATTTTTTTTATGTTTTTTAAATCCGAAATTTTTTTATTTAATTTTTTACCAATATCTATCAATGCTTGTGCTTGATATTCTGCCGAGTATTCTTTTGTATACGTTTCTAAAATAGCTTTTTTTGGTTCATTCTTTTTAGGTAATGGAACATTATATTTTGCATTTTTTCCATCTAGAATTCTAGCAATAACACTGTCTTCTCCTTCATAAATAGGACTTGGAGCACCTTCACCTCTCATAGATCTATCAACTGCTTCAATTGCTAATTTTCCTGCATGTGCAGGAGCATATGCTTTCCAACTTGATATTTCGCCTTTTCTAGATTGACGAGTAGAAATACTAACATGAAGAGCTTGTTGCACAGCTTGATAAATAGTTTCAGTATTTAATTTTAACATTGAACCAATTCCAGCTGCAACACTAGGTCCTAAGTGAGCAATATGGTCAACTTTATGTTTGTGTAAGCAAATTCCTTTTACCAAATTCACTTGTACCTCGTAAGCAGTAATTATACCTCTCAAGAGATCTAATCCACTTCTTTTAAGTTTTTGCCCAACAGCCAAAATTGGAGGAATGTTATCACCTGGGTGACTATAATCTGCTGCCAAAAAAGTATCATGAAAGTCTAATTCTCTAACTGCTGTTCCATTTGCCCAAGCAGCCCATTCAGGATCAAATTTGGCTTTAGAGTTAATTCCAAAAACGGTGGATCCAGATTTTCTAATATGACCTTTAGCCATTTCTCTTGCTGATATAACTGGTTTTCTGTTCAAGGATGCTATCGCTACAGAAGCATTATCAATAATTCTATTGATAACCATCTCTATTGAGTTTTTATTTAACTTAGCATTATCACTTGCTATTTCTGCTATTTTCCATGCAAGCTGTTTCTTTTTTGTAAGGTTAATTTTTGATGGGTATACTTTAACAGTGTTTAATAACAAAATAACTCCTAGCTTATGATTTTGTTTTAATAGTTAAAATAAATTAATCAATATTAAAGATATTTAGTTACAATTTTCTCAATACCTACAAAATCTTTAATTAAGTGATTGTGATATATTTCATCTGATTTCTTTTCAGTATATCCGTATTTTAGCAAAATTATTGGAATTTCTGCAGCTTTGGCTGCATTTGCATCTGTTTCGCTATCTCCAATCATAATTGTTTTGTTTTTGTCACCATCTAAAATTTCAATAATGGTGGTTAAATGTCTAGGATCAGGTTTGCAATATTCAAAAGTATTGTATCCGGCTACATATTCAAAATAATCATAAATTCCAATTTTTTTTAAAAGATCAACTGCCAAATGCTCAGTTTTGTTAGTGCATACAGCCATGGAAATGTTTTCTTTTTTACACCAATTTAGAAATTCCTTTACTCCATTTATTAACTTGCTTTCATGTAAAATATTTTTTCCGTAGTAAGATAAAAATTCATTTGTCATTTCGTTTTGAATTTTTTCATCAAACCATTTCCATTGTCCATTGGCTTTTGCCATCATCGCTTTTGCACCTTTGCCAACGGCATTTTTTAATTCACCTAATTTCTTTGTTGGATAGCCAAATTTTTTCATGACATGATTATGTGCTCTAATTAAATCTGGCGCAGTATCTATTAACGTTCCATCTAAATCAAAAAGAATGGTAAATTTTTGTGTCATTTAAAAGTATTATTAAGAAATATATTGTGAATTAATTAAACTAATACCCAAATATATAAAAATATCAAATGAAACAAAAAAAAATATTTAATATTCAATCAAAATTGAGAAATAAATTTTTAAAAAATGGTGTCAAAATGATTGCTCCAGATACAGTCTTTTTTTCTAAAAACACAAAAATAGGAAAAAATGTAACTATAGAACCATACGTGGTTATTGCTGACAATGTGTCAGTAGGAAATAATGTAAGAATTTTATCTTTCTCTCATTTGGAAGGAGTGAAAATTGAAAATAATATAGATGTTGGACCCTATGCAAGATTAAGACCAGGTACAATTCTTAAATCAGGATCTAAGGTTGGAAATTTTGTTGAGGTGAAAAAAAGTATAATTGGCAAAAACTCTAAATTAAATCATCTTTCTTATATAGGTGATTCAAAGTTAGGTAAAAAAGTAAATATTGGTGCAGGCACAATTACATGTAATTATGATGGTATTAAAAAAAGCAAAACATCAATTGGTGATGAGGTGTTTGTTGGTTCAAATTCATCACTAGTTGCCCCAATTAAGCTTGAAAAAAAAAGTACAATTGGTGCAGGATCAGTTATTACTAAAAAAGTTTTAAAAAATTCATTAGCTTTGACAAGAGCAGAGCAAACTGAAATTAAAAATTATAAAAGAAAAAAATAAATGTGTGGAATAATTGGAATAATAAGCTCTAAAGAAGTTTCAAATAGAATAGTTAATTCACTTAAAAAGCTTGAATATAGAGGATATGATTCTGCTGGAATAGCCACCCTTGTTAATGGAAATATAAACGAAGTAAAATGTGAAGGTAGGGTTGATGTTTTAGAAAAAGATATATCAAAATTTAATCTTAAAGGAGAGATTGGTATAGGCCATGTTAGATGGGCAACACACGGTAAGCCTAGTAAAGTTAATGCTCATCCACATTCTTCAGAACAAGTTTCAGTTGTTCATAATGGAATTATTGAAAATTCAACAATTTTAAAAAAACTTTTAGAAAAAAAAGGTTATGTATTTAAATCACAAACTGATACTGAGGTAATAGCTCATCTAGTTACTGATTACTTAAAAAAAAATTCATTGAAAGATACCATTATCAAGGTTTTGAAAAAACTTCATGGAAGTTTTGCATTAGGTATAATTTTTAAAAATAGAAATGATTTAATGATTGGAGCTAGAAGGGGTTCTCCTTTGGCTGTTGGATATGGTCCAAATGAAAATTATCTCGGTTCAGACTCTTACGCTCTTAAATCTATGACTAATAAAATTACTTATTTAGATGATGGTGAGTTTTGCATTATCAAAAGAGATGAAATTGAATTTTTTGAGGGAGATGGAATAAAAATAAATAAAGAAGTTATGAACCTTTCTAAAGAAGAACTTAGTTATGACAAAGGAGACTATAAGTATTTTATGGAAAAAGAGATAGATGAACAGCCTTCAACTCTTAACGACTGTATAAATGAATATGTAGATAAATATAACAATCAAATAAATATATACAATTTTCCATGGAAGATTAGCTCTTTAAAATCAATTATATTGATTGGTTGTGGAACAGCTTATCACTCATGTTTGATTGCAAAATATTGGTTAGAACAGAATACAAATTTAGATGTAAGTATAGATATAGCTTCTGAATTTAGATATCGAAAAGTAAGATTTAAAAAGGACTGTTTATATGTATTTGTATCTCAATCTGGAGAAACTGCAGATACTTATGCAGCTTTAAAATTGTGCAAAGAAAATAAAATGAGGACATGCGCAATTGTAAATGTTGTTGAAAGTTCAATAGCAAGAGATGCTGATTTGGTGTTACCTATATTTTGTGGTCAAGAAGTAGGTGTTGCTTCTACAAAAGCTTTTCTTGGTCAGATGTTAGTACTATATATCTTGTCAGTAAAAATCTCGTTTGATCAAAAAATGATCACAAAAAAAATATATCAATCAAAGATTAAAAATTTACTTTTATTATCTAACTCCGCAAAAAAAACACTTAAATTAGATCATAAACTCATCAATATTGGCAAAGTTTTTGCAAATGCAAAAGGGTGTATGTTTTTAGGAAGGGGTTTTTCTTTTCCAATAGCATTGGAAGGTGCTTTAAAATTAAAAGAACTGGCATATGTTCATGCTGAAGGCTATCCTGCTGGAGAAATGAAACATGGTCCTTTAGCTTTAATTGAAGAAGGCATGCCAGTTGTGGTTATAGCACCTAGAGACGAACATTATAAAAAAACTATGTCAAACATGCAGGAGGTAATTGCCAGAGGTGCTAAAGTTTTATTAATTACAAATAAAAGCAAAGATGAAATAATTTCTGAAAATATTTGGGAGCAAATAGAGGTAGATAATTTAGATGAGGAACTAACTCCGTTTTTAACCTCATTACCTTTACAAAAATTAGCTTTTTACTCTGCATTGGAGAAAGGTTATGATATAGATAAACCAAGAAACTTAGCGAAATCTGTTACTGTTGAATAATTTGTATTTTTATTTATCAAAAATTTTAGGTCCAATTTTAGTTCCTACAAACTTTTTACTTTTAATTTTAGTTATCCTATTCCTATTTTATTTAAAATATAAAAAAAAAATTATATTAAATGTTTTGAGTTTAAATATATTTTTAATATTTATTATAGCTTTTTTACCTTTAGGCAGTTTTGGTTTTCAGTATCTTGAAAAAGATTTTAGCAACATTAAAGAATATAAAAATATTAAAAATATTTTAGTTTTATCAGGATCTGACAAAAGAATTATTGCATCAATTAATTTAGCTTACAAATATCCAGAGTCAAAAATTTTTTATGTGGGTGGAGATGCTTTCTTAGTTCAAGATAAAAATAATGATAATCATAACTTGACAGAAAAATTTTATAATGGACTTAATTTTGATATGGATAGATTAATTTTTGTTGGGAAATCTAGAAATACAATAGAAAATTTTAAGGAGATAAAAGAATTAGATTTAGAATATTCAGAGACTGTTCTTATTACAACAGCCTATCATATGAAAAGATCTATGATTATTGCTGAAAAACTGGGGGTTAGTGTTAAACCTTATCCAATAGATTTTACAGCAATTACTAAAACACCAATATTAAATAGTTATCAAGGTTTCAATGTAACTAAAAATCTTTCGTATTTTAATACCTTTTTCAGAGAAATACTTGGAATAGTTGCTTTTAAGTTAACTACTTAAAAGTTCGATATTACTTAGTTTATTCACATAATAAAAAAAAAACTTTTTTTTTTTAAAAACAAATATATATACAAGTTCAGATTGTATTATGAAAAAATGGAAAGTAAATAGTTGGAAAAATTTTCCGGTAAAGCATATACCTGAATATCAGGATGAGGATGAACTAAATCTTGTTTTAAATAAATTAAAAAATTTTCCTCCCTTGGTTTTTGCTGGCGAAACAAGACATCTTAAAGACCAGTTGGCAAACGTGGTCGATGGAAAAGCATTTTTATTGCAAGGTGGGGACTGTGCAGAGAGTTTTGCGGAATTTCACCCTGACAATATAAGAGATTATTTTAAACTTATGTTGCAAATGTCATTAGTTTTAACTTACTCAGCCTCTTTACCTGTTGTTAAATTAGGAAGAATTGCTGGCCAATTTTCAAAACCTAGAAGTGCTCCAACAGAAAAAATAGGAGATATAGAACTGCCTAGTTACTTAGGAGATAATATAAACTCAATAGAATTTACCGAAAAAGCAAGAATACCAGATCCAAAAAGACTTTTTAGGGCCTATTCACAATCTGCCTCAACAATAAATTTGCTTAGAGCATTTTCTAATGGTGGATTTGCTGATTTAAAAAATGTCCATATGTGGAATTTGGGATATATAAAAACTTCTTCACAAGCTAAAAAATTTAAAGATTTGGAAGATAAAATTGCTGACGCATTGGCTTTCATGGAAGCATGTGGAATAACATCAGACTTTAACAGACGTTTATACACAGTAAATTTTTGGACATCTCATGAGGCATTACATCTGCCATTTGAGGAAAGTATGACCAGAATAGATTCTACAAGTGGCGAATATCACGACACCTCAGCTCATTTTGTTTGGATTGGCGATAGAACAAGACAAATTGATGGTGGTCATGTTGAATTTTGTAGAGGAATTGAAAATCCTATAGGAATTAAATGTGGGCCAACTTCAAAACCTGAAGAAATCGCAAAAATTTGTGAATTGATAAATCCTAAAAATGAAAAAGGAAAAATTACTCTTATTTCAAGATTTGGCCATGACAAAGTAGAAAAGTTTTTACCAAAATTAATTAGAGGAATTAAAAAAGAAGGTATAAATGTAATTTGGTCATGTGATCCAATGCATGGAAATACGATTAAATCAACAACAGGATTTAAAACAAGACCATTTAACAATATTCTTAATGAAGTTAAAAATGTTTTTGGAGTTCACCAAAGTGAGGGATCATATGCTGGAGGTCTTCATATCGAAATGACTGGTCAAAATGTGACAGAATGTACAGGGGGTGCACAAAAAATATCAGATACAGATTTATCTAGTAGATATCATACTCAATGCGACCCAAGATTAAATGCAAATCAAGCACTGGAGCTAGCTTTTTTGATTTCAGATGAGATTAAAAAGAATACCTTGTATGCTAAAAATGGTATTAGAGCGGCATCTTAATCATTTATTTTTTTAAATTAATAATTATATTTTAAATATGTTACCGAGTAAAAAAGTTAAATTTATTAGAGATTGGATATTAAATTATGTGGAGTCAATGCCAAAGAAGGCAGAGTCTTTAGTTATTGGGATATCTGGAGGAATAGACTCATCTGTATCAAGCACTCTGAGTGCAATGACTGGATTAAAAACAATCGTATTATCTATGCCTATAAAGCAAAAAAGTACTCAACATGACTTAAGCTTGAAACATCAAGAGTGGCTAAAGAAAAACTTTGAAAATGTCGAGGGTGTTACTGTTGAGCTGGACACTCTTTTTTCAACGTTCGAGAACACCTTAAAAGATTTTGATAGTTTACATGGTATGGCAAACTCTAGAGCCAGATTGAGAATGACAACTCTATATCAAGTAGCAGCAGCAAATAATGGTATTGTTGTTGGAACAGGTAATAAAGTTGAGGATTTTGGAGTAGGTTTTTATACAAAGTATGGTGATGGTGGTGTAGATATTTCTCCAATTGCTGATTGTAATAAAACTGAAGTTTGGGAATTAGGGAAAGAATTAAAAATTTTACAAGAAATTATAGAAGCACCCCCAACAGATGGACTTTGGGATGATGGTAGAACAGATGAAGGTCAGCTTGGCTTAAGTTATAAGGAGTTAGAAGAAGCCATGGAAAATAAAAATTCTGTAAATAGAGAAAAATATAACCAAATTAGAAACGCAAATTTGCATAAAATGGATCCCATTCCAGTTTGCAAGATTCCAAGCTAATCAAATAGATTCACAAATCTATAATTAAAGTATATTCCTAGATCAATGAATAAAGATATTTTTTTGACAAATAGCTATGGTGGAAAAAAAGAAATATTTCAACCGATTGATGTAAATAATATCAAAATGTATGTTTGTGGACCGACAGTTTATGACGATCCACATATAGGTAATGCAAGACCATTAGTTATATTTGATTTGCTTTTTAAAGTCTTAAAGTGCAAATATGGTAATGATAAAGTTACATATGTAAGAAACATTACAGATATTGATGATAAGATCATAGAGTCAGCTAAAGATAAAAAAATTTCAATTATAGAACTTACAAATAAAGTAAATAAAAATTTTCAGGAAAACTGTAAATATCTTTATTGTGATGAACCAACCTTTCAACCTAAAGCTACAGATAACATTAAAGAGATGATTGATATGATAAATGTTTTAGTCGATAAAGGGTTTGCATATGAAAGTAAAGAACATGTTTATTTTGAAGTAAAAAAATTTAAAGATTATGGAAAGTTATCTAATAAAAAAATTGATGATTTAATATCTGGGTCTAGAGTAGAAGTTTCTATCAATAAGAAAAATGCCGAGGATTTTGTATTGTGGAAACCATCAAAAGAAGACGAGCCTAGTTGGACATCACCCTGGGGAAATGGGAGACCAGGTTGGCATTTAGAATGTTCAGCAATGTCTAAAAAATATCTTGGTGACAAGTTTGATATTCATGGTGGTGGAAGAGATTTATTATTTCCACACCATGAAAATGAAATTGCGCAATCATGTTGTGCCAACGGAACAGAGTCTTTCTCAAATTTTTGGGTGCACAATGGATTCATTACTCAATCAAATGAAAAAATGTCAAAGTCACAAGGTAATATTCTAAAGATAAGTGATTTTAAAAAGAATGTTAATGGTCAAGCTTTAAGATTAGCTTTAATCAGTGCGCATTATAGGCAGCCATTAGATTGGAATGATAAACTTTTAGAAGAAAGCCAGAAAACAATTGATAAATGGTACAGAAGCTACATTGAATTAGATAAACCTAAATTAATCTCTGATGATGATCTTTATCCTTTGTATGATGATTTAAATACACCAAAGTATATAGCCAATCTACATAAACTATTTGAAGAATCTCAATCAGGAAATTTGGAAGATAAAAAAAAATTTGTATCAGCCTGTAATTTTGTAGGATTACTTTCAGAAACTAAATATGAGTGGGAAAGTTTTAAAAAAAACAAATCAATTTTAAGTGATGAAGCAATCGAAAAAAAAATTAAAGAAAGAAATCGAGCTAGAGATGATAAAAATTATGAATTAGCTGATAAAATCCGTGATGAACTTTTTGAAAAAGGAGTTCAAATAGAAGATAAAGATGGTAAAACCTCGTGGAAATTTAAATAATGTCAGACAAAATATACATTTTCGATACTACTTTGCGTGATGGTGCACAAACACAGGGAGTTGATTTTTCTCTAGATGATAAAGAAAAAATTTCTGTTGCGTTGGATAATCTTGGTGTCGACTACATAGAAGGTGGTTGGCCAGGAGCAAATCCAACAGATACGGAATTTTTCAACAAAAAGCATACTTTTAAGAATTCTAAATTAACAGCTTTTGGGATGACTAAAAAAACTGATCATAGCGCAGAGAATGACCCAATGATTTCATCTTTAATAAATTCAAAGGCGAATTCTATTTGTTTGTTTGGCAAATCTTGGGACTTCCATGTTGATGTTGCATTGGGCATATCAAAAGAACAAAATTTGAAAAATATTAGCGAAAGCGCAAAACACATTATTAATTCAGGAAAAGAGTTCATGTTTGATGCTGAACATTTTTTTGATGGCTATAAATCAAACAAAGAATATGCTTTAAGTTGTATTAAATCTGCTTATGACCAGGGTGCCAGATGGATTGTCTTATGCGATACTAATGGTGGGACATTACCGCATGAAATATCTAAAATAGTTACAGATGTAATTAAACATATCCCGGGTAAGAATTTAGGAATTCATGCACACAACGACACAGAAAATGCAGTTGCTAACACATTAGTTGCAATTCAAGCTGGTGTTAGACAAGTACAGGGAACGATTAATGGTTTAGGAGAAAGATGTGGTAATGCCAATTTGATGTCACTAATTCCATCTTTGTATTTAAAGCGTGAATTTTCTAATAATTATGAAATAAATATAAATGAGGGTAATATTAAGCATTTAACACAATGCTCTAGACTTTTAGATGAAATTTTAAATAGAAAACCAAATAAGCATTTACCTTATGTTGGTGCTGCAGCATTTTCTCATAAAGGTGGCATGCATGTATCTGCAGTACAAAAGGACCCAAGAACTTATGAACACATAGATCCTAAGAAAGTTGGAAATACACGAAATATTGTTGTTTCAGATCAAGCAGGGCAATCTAATATTTTATCAAGATTAGAAACTATAGGTATCGATATAAAAAAAAATGATCCAAAAATTAAACAACTCTTGGAAGAAGTTAAAGGGAGAGAATTTATTGGTTACAGTTATGACGGTGCAGATGCCTCTTTTGAATTATTAGCAAGAAGAATAGTTGGTGAAATTCCAAGGTATTTAATAATTAAAGCTTACGATGTATCTGTTAAAAAAAATTCATCAGGAGAAATTGTTTCATCGGCTAAAGCAGAGCTAGAGGTAGACGGCGAAACAATTGTTTGTGAAGGTGAAGGTAACGGTCCAGTAAATGCTTTAGATAATGCAATCAGAAATAACATAAAAAAGATTTCTAAATATTCTGATTATTTAAAAGATTTAAGATTAGTTGACTATAAAGTAAGAATATTAAATACAGGTACCGAAGCTGTTACAAGAGTTTCTATCGAAAGTACAGACTCCCAGGGTAAAAATTGGTTTACAATAGGCGTTTCACCTAATATCATTGACGCATCGTTTAAAGCACTAATAGACAGTCTTGATTATAAGTTATTTAAAGACAATGCACCAGCAAGTGCTTAATGAATTTTAATAATATCTCATTTATTCTTCACAAGCCTCAGCTATCTGAAAATATTGGTTTATGTGCAAGAGCAATGAAGAATTTTGGTTTTAAGAATTTATTAGTTGTAGAACCAAAGCCAATTTTTCCAAATGACAAAATTATAGCAACCTCTGTTGGTGCTAAAAATTTAATAAAAAAAACTAAGATTTATTCAAACTTAGAGGGATCATTAATCAATACTGATATATTAATTGCAACTTCAGCAAGGTTTAGAAATAAAAATATTAAACATATTTCTTTAGATGATTTAGCTCAAATAAACTTTACAAAAAAAGTAAGTTTTTTATTTGGGTCTGAGGCTTCTGGATTAACAAATGAGGAGATAAGTTATGCCGATTATACTTTACAAATTCCAAGTAATATTAAATTTAGATCGCTAAATTTATCACACAGCTTAGTAATTGTGGCTCAAGCAGTCTCTAACTTGATATCAACAAATAAAGTTGATTTCCAAAAATCAAAAAAAATACAAAAGGCTACTAAAAAGGAAATATCAAACATGCTTAAATTTTGTTTATCAACTCTTGAAAACCAAAATTTTTTTAAACAAAAGGCTAAAAAACCTATTATGATAGAAAATTTAAGAAGTATTTTTTATAAAATGGAACTTTCTCAAAAAGAAATTCGCATTTTATCAAGTGTATTTGCTGGTCTAGCTAAAAAACCTTGATTGACAAAAATATTTTGATGTCTATAAAGCCCATAACCAAGATATGACAAAACGATTAAATTCAAAACATAAAGTAGATAGAAGACTGAAAGTAAATCTATGGGGAAGACCTAAGAGTCCTTTTAATACTCGAGCTTATCCTCCTGGACAACATGGGCAAACTAAATCTGCTAAACCTTCGGATTATGGAATTCAATTACAAGCTAAGCAAAAACTCAAATGTTATTACGGCAACATGAATGAGAGACAATTTAGAAATATGTACAAAAAAGCTATAATGAAAAAGGGCGATACTGCTGAGAATTTAATAGGACTACTTGAGAGAAGATTGGATGCTGTAATATATAGATCAAAGTTATCAAATACTATTTTTTCATCTAGACAACTAATCAATCATGGTCATGTGAGAGTTAATGGAAAAAAAGTTAATATTGCTAGTTACCAAGTTAAAGAAGAAGATAGTATCGAAATTAGAGACAAGTCTAAACAGTTGGCTTTAATTGACATTGCGCTTGCTAATAAAGAAAGAGAAGTCCCAGAATACTTACAATTAGATGAAAAAAATAAAAAAGTAAAATTTGTAAGAGTTCCAAAATTTGAAGAGGTCCCTTATCCAGTAGTAATGGAACCAAACCTTGTAATTGAATATTATTCTAGATAATAAAAATTATTATAGATTATTCTTAGCTTTTCTTTTTAAAATTTATTCCGTTATCCTCAAAGAGCTTAACCAACTCTCCATTTTCGTACATCTCTTTTACTATATCGCATCCACCAATAAATTCATTTTTAACATACAGCTGAGGTATTGTAGGCCAATCACTATAAACTTTAATACCTTCTCGCAGATTTTGATCTGCCAAAACATTTACACCTTTAAAATTAACTTCAAGTATCTTTAAAATATTTGTAACAGCCATAGAGAAACCACACTGAGGTGCGTCTGGTGTACCTTTCATAAATAGACACACTTCGTTACTTTTAATTTCATTATTAATTAAATTTTTTGTTTGATCGTCCATCTAGTTCTCCTTAGTTTTAACTGCTAGGGCATGCAGTTCATTTCCCATTTTTCCCTTGAGTGAATTGTATACCATTTTGTGTTGTTGAATTTTACTTTTTCCTACAAATTGCGACGAAATT
>CACKIN010000003.1 GCA_902600205.1 uncultured Pelagibacteraceae bacterium
AATCATGAAAAGACTAATATTTTGCATCCTTTTTTACCTTTTAGCTACGTCAATTGCCCAAGCAAGAAGCACGGGTTGCAAAGAAGGCAACTGTGAAAACGGGTATGGTAAATGGATTTACACAGATAAAACAACTTATGAAGGTGAGTGGGTTGCAACCAAAAAACATGGTCAAGGGGTAGAAACCTGGCCAAACGGATATATTTACAAAGGCGAATTTAAAAATAGCGAATGGAGCGGTGTTGGAACTTTATTTTTTCCCGATGGCTCAACTTACGAAGGTGAATGGGCCAAGGGATTTATGAATGGTAAAGGAACTTTTACTTGGTCTGATGGAAAACAAAAAACTGGTACTTGGAAAAATGGAAAATTACAAGAGTAATTTTAAGGAATTACCAGAGCCTATCAAACAGTTTGGTGGTCTAATTGGAATAATGGTTATTATATTTATAACTTTTTTTATCTTAAATAAAATGTTTGGTGAGGGTGACGAGTTGGTTGCTAAAATGAAAATTGAAGAAGAAAGAATTGCTCAAGAGAGAAAACTAAATAAATTAATCTCAAGTCTTCCATCAGGAATTTTAGTTTCTTTTGATGGTACAGATCATTTTAGATTATCAGATGAATTATACGAGGCGGTTTGCAAAGCAACAAAACTTATTCCTCAACGTGCAATTATGGGAGCAAATTTTTTAAACTTCAGAGCACACGAAATTTACACCATTAATGGTAATAAGATAGATGAAACGTTTGTTAAATGGGATAAAGAAAAAAATAAGTGCTTTGCAGGTTTTGTAGTTAGTGGAAATAATGTTGGTGTAGATGAAACTATTTCCGTAAGTGGTGAGGCTTTAAGTTTTTTAAGCACAGGAATTGATACAAGAGTTTATTTTATAAAAAATTTTTAGGGAGGAAATTTAACAAATTTAAGAGATTTTATTTTATCTTAATTTCGTATAACCTTATTATAATTTATGTCTGAACCAGTAATTAAATGTGAGTCTGTCTATAAGATATTTGGCGAAAATGCTGAAACTATGCTCAAGGAAGCGAATGGCAATGTAGATGCAAAAACTTTTCAAGAAAATGGATGTATAGTTGGCGTAAATAATGCTTCCTTTGAGGTATCAAAAGGAGAAATGTTGGTCGTTATGGGACTTTCAGGATCAGGTAAGTCTACATTGTTAAGATGTATCTCAAGGTTAACAGATGCAACGGGTGGAAAGATATTTATTGAAGGTCAAGATCTATTAAATTTAAATAATAAAGAATTGATCGATCTTAGAAGAAACAAAATGGGAATGGTTTTTCAAAGCTTTGCACTTCTTCCTCATAAAACAGTTGTGGAAAACATAGCTTTTCCATTACAAATTAAAGGGATTAATACAGATGAGAGTATCAATAAAGCAATGAATATGGTCAAATTAGTTGGTCTTGATGGAAGAGAAAACTACTTTCCGCGTGAATTATCTGGAGGACAACAACAGAGAGTAGGTATTGCAAGATCATTAGCAGTTGAGCCAGATATTTGGTTTTTAGATGAACCTTTTTCAGCCCTAGACCCATTAATTCGAAAAGAGATGCAAGATGAATTTTTAAGACTCCAAGAAAAGTTACAAAAAACAATTATGTTCATTACTCATGATTTTGACGAAGCTCTAAAACTTGCTGATCGTATTGCAATTATGAAAGATGGAATTATCGAACAATTAGATACTCCTGCAAATATTGTCTTAAATCCAGCGACTGAATATGTGAGAAAATTTACTGAGGAAGTGCCAAGAGAAAAAGTTTTATTAATTGCGGATGTTATGGACTCTATAACAACAGAAGATATAGGCGATTTAAAAGTTTCAAAAGACGAGATAATTGAAAATGTAGCAGAAAAAATATTAACACAAGAAAAGACTGTAACTGTAATAGACAACAATAATAAAATTGTAGGATATATTAATCCAACAAAAATAATTAATACAGTTTTTGGAGGAAGAAAAAATAATAATTAATTTATGGAATTATTTAAAAAATACCCAAAATTATTTCAGTGGATATTTTTATTAATAGTATTTTTTGCTTTATGTTTTGCAATTGATGTACCTGAAACTTATAAATTTATTAGAGGTCAAGCTGAATTTGTAAAAGACCCCAATCAAAGCACCTTTGTTTTTTTAGGAAAAGAAGTGAGGTATTACGCTTTTGATGTTTTTTGGAGACTGCCTCCTTTACTTGGTTGGTTACCAATTTGGATAAATGATTCATTATTCTTCTTAATGAATGATTGGATGCCGATGGAGTTTTGGAACGAAGATACTCAAGAATATAAAACTAGACCTTTAGTTTTACAAATTACTAGAAACTTAACTGCCTTTATGACTTTTCTAATAGAATTAATTAGGGAGATTTTACTTGGTGGGCTTGAAACTATCGTAGCATTTACAAGTTGGGATTGGATTGATGCTAATCCTTGGGCAGAATTACCTGGCTTACCATGGACTATTGTTGCTGCAGGTTCTGCAATACTTGCTTATAAGTTAGGTGGTAGAGGGTTGGCCATTTTTGCAGGTTTAGCGATGACTTATATTTCTATTTTTGGTCAGTGGAAACCATCAATGCAGACATTATCTTTTATTTTAGTTGCAGCACCACTATCGTTTATATTTGGATTAAGTCTTGGTATTGCTGCCTTTAAGAGTAAAAGAGTTGAAAAAGCTTTATATCCAATACTTTTAGTCATGCAGACAATGCCTCAGTATGCAGTGTTAGTTCCTGCTCTTGTACTTTTTGGAGTTGGGGATCATGCAGCAGTAATTATAACAATGATTGTAGCTGTACCTCCTATGATATTATTAACCTTATTAGGCTTAAGAGCTGTTCCACCAGAGGTTATTGAAGCTGGTAGAATGAGTGGATGTAATAATTGGCAACTAATGTTTAAAGTTTTAATTCCAACAGCAAGAAGAGATATTTTGATCGGAGTTAACCAAGTTATAATGGTTTGTTTTTCTATGGCTGTTATCTCCGCTTTTATTGGAGCAAAAGGTCTTGGGTTTAACTTATTGTTAGCATTAAATCAGTTAAATATTGGATTAGCTTTAGAAGCAGGACTTTGTATTAGTTTGATTGCAATTCTATTGGATAAAATGTCTTTAGCTTGGGCAAATAAACAAGTTGATTATTTTGGGAATCTAAATTTTTTCCAAAGGAATAAAAACTCATTATTTTTTGGACTAATAATGATTGTAGGAATTGCGTTAGCGTATTTTGGTTCTATTTATTTTAAAGGTGGATATAATTATTTATTCGAAGTTCCACATAACAAAGGGATATCAACTGCAGATTTTTGGAATAAAGGAGTTGACTGGATATTCGATACATTTTTTGTTTACATAAAAGCATTTAATACGTGGTTGATTGTTGAAGTACTTCAGCCAATGAGAGCTTTATATTTAAGAATGCCAGCAATAGCTACAATAGTATTAGTAGTTGGAGCGGGATATTTGATTGGGGGCACAAGATCAGCTTTAGTAGTTTGTGGTTTGACTTTATTTATAGCATTAAGTCCTTGGTGGGATAGAGCTTTAGTAACAACTTATATGGCAACATTTGGAGTTATTGTATCATGTATTATCGGATTTACAGTTGGCACTCTGTGCTTTCAAAATAAATATTCTACGAAATTTATGTTAAACGTATGTGATATTTTTCAAACTTTTCCATCATTTGTATATTTAATTCCTGTAATGATGCTGTTTGGTATAACTGATACTTCTGTTCTTATAGCGGTAATAGTTTATGCAACTATACCTGCAACGAGATATACAATAGAAGGACTTAGAAGTGTCCCGTCTGGTTTGCATGATGCTGCAACAATGTCAGGAGTAACAAAATTTCAAAGATTATTTAAGATAGAGTTTCCTTTAGCATTCCCACATATGATGTTGGGACTTAATCAAACTATAGTTTTTGCTTTATTTATGGTGATTATAGGGGCATTTATTGGTACGGAAGATTTAGGACAATATATATTAAAAGCTTTGTCAGACAAAAAAGGTGCAGGAATTGGATTAACATTAGGAATATGTGTTGCTTTCATAGGTTTAATTTTTGATAATTTAATAAGAACTTGGGTTGATAAAAGAAAAAAACACTTGGGTATAGATTAAAATAGATTAAACTTGTGAAAAAGTTTCTTATTGCTATTGATCAAGGCACAACATCTTCAAGAGCAATTTTATTTGATTTAAAAGGCAATATTAAATTCACATCTCAATTCGAGTTTACTCAATATTTTCCAAAAAATGGATGGGTTGAACATAATCCAAATGAAATTTGGTCTTCAACCATTAAAGCTTTAAAAGAAGTAATTAAAAAAGCTTTAACTTTAAAAGGTAAAATATTAAGTATTGGAATTACGAATCAAAGAGAAACCACCATCCTTTGGAATAAAAAAACTGGTAAAGCAATTTATAATGCAATTGTTTGGCAAGATAGAAGGACACAAAAATATTGTGAAATACTAAAGAAAAAAAAATATGAAAATACTTTTAGAAAAAAAACCGGATTATTTATTGATCCATATTTTTCAGCTACAAAAATTAAATGGATCTTAAAAAATGTTAAAATTTCAAAAAAACTTTTAGCATCTAACAATTTACTGTTTGGAACAGTAGATACATATTTAATATGGAAACTAACTAACGGAAAACATCATTTTACAGATGCAACAAATGCAAGTAGGACAATGTTATTTAATATTAATAACAATACTTGGGACAAAGAAATTTTAAAAAAATTGAATGTCCCAAAACGTATTCTACCAGTTGTAAAAAATTCAGCAGATAATTTTGGAATAACAAGTAAAAAAATAGTTGGATATGAAATTCCTATATCTGCAGTTTTGGGCGATCAACAAGCTGCAGCGGTTGGCCAATCTTGTTTTGAAAAAGGCTCAATAAAAAGTACCTACGGAACAGGAGCTTTTGCAATAATGAATACAGGATCAAAAAAAATTTTTTCAAAAAATAAATTATTAACTACAATTTGTTACAGGTTAAATGGAAAAAACACTTTTGCTCTCGAAGGCTCTATTTTTATTGCTGGGGCAGGCGTTCAATGGTTAAGAGATAAGTTAAAGCTAATAAATAATGCTTATGATACTGAACAAATTGTTAAATCAAAAAAAAATAATGAAGGTGTCTATGTTGTGCCAGCTTTTAGTGGGATGGGAGCCCCATATTGGAGACCTGATGCAAGAGGAGTTATAACCGGATTAACTAGAAACAGTGATTGGAAAACTTTAGTGAGGGCAGTGATAGAATCTGTGGCATATCAAACCTATGATCTTTTTAATGCAATGAGAAAAGATGGCTTGAAACCTAATAAAATTAAAATTGATGGCGGAATGGTAGAAAATAATTGGTTTTCTCAATTTTTAGCAAATATCATTAATGTTAAAACAGAAAGACCTAAAGTTTTGCAAACTACAGCTCTGGGGGCTGCATTATTTGCTGGATACCAAATTGGTGTATTTAAATCATTAGATGACATAAAAAGAATATCGAAAAAAGATAAAATTTTCAAACCTAAATTAAGTAATATTGTTAGAAACAAATTGTTGAATGGATGGAAATTATCCGTCAAGAAAACTTTATTATAGAAACTTTATTATTTTAAAAACGTATCCATAGAGTCGTCCATTGCAGATGCCCAAGGAGTGTGGTGAATAGGGGCAATGGACCCAGTTACAGGTGATGAAAAAGACTTATTTCTGTAAGTAGAAATATCATCCATTTTATGATGTTCCCAATCCTTGAAATGTTTTCTTATTAATTCAAAATCAATTTTTGGATAATCTGACATTTCGTGAAGTTCTTTAGTATATTCAGTTTGAAAATCTATCATTTGATCTGGATTTTCTAATTTTTCTTCCATAGTAACCCATTTAGAAATATCTTTTTCTATTTCACTATCATTTGGAATTTTAATTTTATTCATTATCACATCTCTTGCAAACCATGCTTGGCAATCAAACATGTTAAAAGTATGAAATTGATCCTGCATACCCAAGTACATAAGCTTGTGATTATCTTGCCACACAACTCCTTTGTATAACTTTGGTGGATATAATCTATTATGAGTTTTTAAACTCAGTTTTTCATTTAAAAATGGAAAATGATGCAGGTATCCTGTACATAATATAATTACATCTGCTTCTTGTTCTGTACCATCTTTAAAAATTGCTTTGCTACCCTCTAATTTATCTAGATAATAAACTTCTTTCATACCTGAAGGCCATTTAAAACCCATTGGGTTGTGTCTATAACCTATAGTTACGCTTTTAGCCCCATATTTATTACATTGAAGTGCAACATCTTCAGCTGAATAACTGCTTCCAAGAACTATAACATTTTTATCTCTAAATTCTTCGGCATCTCTAAAATCATGAGAATGCATTATTCTTCCTGGAAAAGAACTCATGCCCTTGTATTCAGGTATGAATGGAACTGAAAAATGTCCAGTTGAAACAACAACATAATCAAATTTGTCGTATAATATTTTATTGTTAGTTTTATCTTGATAGCTAACTTCAAATTTATCTGAATTATAATTTACACTCTTTACACTCGTGCTAAATTTTATTTTGCTTTTAATGTTTCCTTTGCTCACTCTACCAATAATATAGTTGTATAATACTTCTCTTGGTGGAAATGACGGGATAGGTTTTCCAAAATGTTCATCAAAAGAATAATCTGCAAACTCTAAACATTCTTTTGGTCCATTTGACCATAAATATCTATACATACTATTGGGAACAGGGTCACCATATTGGTCTGAACCGGTTCTCCAACTGTAGTTCCATAATCCACCCCAATCATCCTGTTTTTCAAAACACACGATTTCTGGAACTTTTTCTCCTTTTTTCTCAGCATGTTCGAAAGCCCTTAACATTGACAGACCACAAGGTCCCGCACCAATTATCGCTATTTTGTTCATATAAACTGTATAATTTTAAAAGTTATTCTATTAATAAAATCAAAAAAATAAAACTATTTTTTCTTTAAAATTACTTGTTAATAATAAATAGTTAAATTTAGTTAATTTATTTATGAAAAAAATTCTAATTATTGGAGGTGGGGCCATGGGCTCAGCCTTTTCTATTCCATGTATAGATAATAATCACAAAGTATTTATAACAGAACCATACAGTCAAAGATTTATTAAAAATTTATCATCAAAAAATAAATTTCATTCAGCTTTAAAAATAAATCTTCCGAAAAAACTTAAATTTAAAAAATATTCTAATAAATTATTTTATGAAAAATATGATCTTATAGTTATAGCATTAAGCCTAACAGGTATCAATTTTATTGCGAATGAATTAAAAAAATTTAAAGTAAAATCTCCAATTTTAGTACTTACAAAAGGTCTAAAATATGAAAAGCTAAATAAAAAGATTTTTACTATTTCACAAACCCTTTTAAAAAGTTCTCCTAAATTAAACTTATCAGTTTTGAAAGGACCATGTTTAGCTAAAGAATTAGCTAGAAAATGCAAAACTAGTGTGATCATCGCTAACAAAAATATTAAGATTGCAAAATTGTTAGGTAAAATGATTTCTACAAAATACTATTTGATCGAATATTCTAAAGATGTGATTGGTGTTGAAATCTGTTCTGCAATAAAAAATATTTATTCTATGATAATTGGTTCTGGTTTGAGTTTGAATAAATCTTCAAGTTTGTTTCAAAAATCATTGTCAGAAATGAAATACATAACTAAAAGTTTAAAAGGAAAAGAAGATACAGTTTTAAGTTTAGCAGGTGTTGGAGACTTGTATGTAAGTGCTGCAGGTGGAAGAAATAGTAAAATGGGAAACTATTTAGGCCAAGGTTTTACTTTCCAAAGGGCTAAAAAAAAGTTTATGGCAAATGATACTGTAGAAGGTGAACAACTTGTGAGAGAAATTGCGCCTTTTATTTTAAAAAAGTTTAATTCAAAAAAAATTCCTTTGATGTTTCAAATGATTAGATCAATTCTAAAAAATAAAAAATTCTTGATTTAAAAATATTATATTTGTTGACTTTTTGAGTTATAGAGACTTTTTAAACCTATTGTCATTCATTTCTCTCGCTGATACATTTACTGTGTTAATCAACGAAAAGAGGGGAAATCAATGATTAAAAAAATAACAATAACTGTTTGCGCGCTAATATTTTTTTTAACAAATATTAGTTTTGCAGACATCACTTTTTGGACTACAGAAGTTCAACCAGCTAGAATGGCAAAACAAGAAGCTATGGCCAAGGATTTTGAGGCTAAAACTGGCATTAAGGTTGAAGTTATTCCTGTAGAAGAAAAAGATTTAGGAACAAGAGCAACAGCCGCAGCCGCAGCTGGTGATCTTCCGGATGTGATATACCATACTTTACAGTATGTTTTACCTTGGGCTGAAGCTGGAATATTAGATGTAGATGCTAATAATGCAGTTGTTAAGGAACTTGGCAAAAAAACTTTTGCACCAGGCGCATTAAACATGGCTAAAAGTGGATCTAAAATAGCAGCTGTACCAGTTGATGGTTGGACACAAATGGTTGTGTACAGAAAAGATTTATTTGAAAAAGCAGGTCTTGAACCACCAACAAGTTATGAAAATATAACTAAAGCAGTAGAAGCGCTTTCTGGCGACGGAATGTTTGGATTTGTTGCAGCTACTAAAACTGATGAAAATTTTATGAGCCAGGTTTTAGAGCATGTTCTTTTAGCAAATGGAGTTAACGTTGTTAAAAAAGGTGGAGTAAAAAAACAAGGCAAAAAGTTAAAGGCAGCTTTAGAGTTTTATAAAGTTATTGCAAATGCAAGTCCTCCAGGAGAGTTATATTGGAAACAATCTAGAGAATTGTACTTTGCTGGAAAAACTCCAATGATAATTTGGTCACCATTTATAATGGACGAACTTGCAGGCTTAAGAGATTCAGCTCCTCCAACAATAAATGACGATCCAACTTCTGGTGAGTTAGCTTCTAAAACTGGTTTTATAACAAATCTGAAAGGTCCTAATAATAGAAAAGGGGCTGCTTGGGCTGACGTCAGATATTTTGGAATAACTGCTGATGCTGACACTGAAGAAGCAAGTGCATTTATCAAATATTCAATGGACGAAGGTTATACAAAGACACTTTCAATCGCACCAGAAGGTAAATTTCCTGTGAGAAGAGGAAATGCTAGCGATCCTGAAGCATTTACAAAAGCATGGAGTAAATTACCTGTTGGAGTTGATAGAAAAGCGCCTTTGTCAGACTTATATTCAGAAGATGTAATAAATGATATAGTTGCTGGATTAGATAAGGCTAAAAGATGGGGTGTTAAAGAGGGCGAACTATCTAGAGCATCTAAAATTATTAATAACAAGTTTATTAATAGAATAACTAGATTATATGTAGACGGACAGATTGATATTGATCAAGCAGTAGACATGATCAATCAAAAACTGGCTCAATTCTAGATTATAAAATAAATTTTAATGAAAGCGGATAATGTGTATTATCCGCTTTTATTATGAGCGATACACTTTCAAAAATAGAAAAAAGAACTGCCTATATTTTATTATTACCTGCAGTTTTTCTTGTTTTTTCAATCATATTATTTCCTATATTTGCTAATGTTTGGATTAGTTTTAAGGAAGTAGGCCTAAAAGATATAAGAATTCCAGAACCTAGAGCAAAAAAAATAGTTAAATCGATTAAAGATAGCTCAGATGAGATAAAGATAATTTATAAGTTAAGAAACAGCTCGTTAATATTGGATATACGGGATGTAAAATTTCAAGATAAAACCCCAAAGAATGTTGAACCCGTAAATTTAGATGAAAGATGCCAATTTAAATCAAATATTATTAATTGTAATTTTGGGAATTGGAAAGCTAAATACAAAGAGAATTTTCAAATCATTTTAAAAAATAAGAAGGGTGAAAAAATCAACAAAAAAGAAATTAAGTCTATTAAACCAAAATTATCAGGTAAATCAGACAATATTCTTTTAAATACCAACTTCACATTAAAAAATTTTAAAAAAGTTTTTTTTCAAAACGAATTTTTTGATCTTTTAATGACGACATTTTATTATACTTTTTTTGGGACAATAGGATCAATAGTGTTTGGAATTTTAGCAGCTCAGCTTGTAAATCAAAAATTTTTTGGAAGAACATTTATGAGAAGCATACTTCTTTTTCCTTATGTAGGACCTGTTGTTGCCTTAGCATATACTTGGGAACTATTATTGGATCCTTACAGCGGAACATTAAACAATCTATTGTTAAATTTTCAAGTTATTCAGGAGCCTTTAAACTTACTAGGTCAAAAATATTTAAGTATTAATTTTTTTGGTTTTGATTTGAAATTAAGATTAGCATTAACAACTGTTATTATTTTCGAAATTTGGCGTTATTTCCCTTTAGCTTTTTTATTTATACTTGCTCGACTACAGGCTGTTCCAAAAGAATTATACGAAGCAGCTGATGTAGATGGTGCGGGACCTGTCCAAAAATTTGTCAGTATTACACTTCCTCAAATCACAGCAGTTATATCTATTCTATTTATGATAAGATTTATTTGGAACTTTAATAAGTTTGAGGATATTTTTTTACTTACTGGTGGCGCATCTGGCACGAGAACTTTACCAATAAATGTTTATGAACAAGGATTTACAATATCTGATATTGGTATGGGTTCTGCTGTATCTATTGTAATTGTTGCTCTACTTTTAATTTTTATGTTTGTCTATTTTAGACTTTTAGGGAAGAGGGCAGATGAAAATTAGATCTTTAATATTATATTCATTCATTTCATCAATTTTTTTATTTTCTGTAATTTCTATTTGGAAGATTTTATCAACATTACAAGGTATCGATTTAAAGAATTTTAATTTTGCGATTATATTATCTCTTGGTATAGGAATTTCCCTGATTAATCTTGTTATTGGAGATAAATTAAATAATTATATAAAATCAATAGTATTTGCATCTTTCTTCACTTTAATTGATGGATTTATCATCCAAAACATGCCTATTTGGTATAATATTGGTGTATTTGGAATTATTATTTTCTATTCTTTTAAAATCGATAAATACAATCAAAAAAACTTAGAACTTGAGCATTCGTCTCAATCAGTTATATTTGAATTTTTAACTCTTTTTGGAATTGTTTTATTTTCATTTGTAATTTTATTTCCATTTTACATGATGATAGTTACAAGCTTTAAAACACAAGCTGCACTGCTTATAAATCCTTTAGACTTTAGTATTAATTTTGCTCAAGATATTAAAGAACTGTTTAAATCTTACTTTGTCATCTTTGATACTTATAAATTTGGAAGATATATACTTATCAGTACATTTGTATCAGTTGGTACAGTTATAATCACATTAATTTTTGCCATTCCAGCTGCGTACGCAGTTGCAAGACTAAATTTTTTTGGAAAAAACTTTTTGTCTACTTCAATATTAATTATTTATATGTTTCCTGCTATAGTTTTAGTAATACCTTTGTATACCGTATTTAGTCAGCTAGGGTTAAGAAATAATGTAGGTGGGCTTTTAATAGTATATACAGCAACTACTTTGCCGGTTGCGATATATATGCTTCAAGGATATTTCAAAAGTATACCTAAGGAATTAGAAGAAGCTGCTATTATGGATAAATTAAATTGGTTTGGAATTATTATAAAAATTATTTTACCATTAAGTATTCCTGCAATTTCTTCAGTTGCTCTTTATGTATTTATGATTGCATGGAATGAATTCTTGTTTTCTTTAATGTTTCTAGATAATCCAAATTCATTTACTTTATCAAGAGCGATACAATATTTGAGTGGTGATGCAGAAACCCCTAGACAATATTTAATGGCAGGATCAGTTGTAGTCACTATTCCAGTTTTATTTATTTTTGTTTATTTTGAAAAATATTTAGTAAGTGGACTAACTGCTGGAAGTGTAAAGGGTTAATGAAAAAATTTATTAATTCAGCTAAAAAGGTGTTATTAGGTAATAAAAAAAAGGGATACACTTTACCAACCAATAATAAATTATACCCAGCTCAATGGAATTGGGACTCTGGATTTATAGCTTTAGGTTATTCACATTTTAAACTTAAATACGCTTTAGATGAATTAAATACACTTATTAGAGGTCAATGGAAAGACGGAATGATACCACATATTTTGTTTCATGATTTAAATACTAATTATTATCCAAACCATTCTGTTTGGGCCTGTGGAAATAAAATTCATTCATCTGGAATTACCCAACCTCCTATTTTGGCAATAATAATAAAGTTAATTTTAGATAAAAATAAAATTAAAAAAGAAAAAGCTGAATTTAAAAAAATTATTAAAGGTGTTTTAAAATATCACAAATGGTTCATTAAATTTAGAGACCCAAATAATTCAGGATTAGTCTCAATTTTACATCCATGGGAGAGTGGATATGACAATTCACCTCTATGGGACGATCCGATGAGTAAAGTAAAAATTCCAAAGAATTTAAAATATAAAAGGGGTGATAATAAAGTGGTTAACCCTGAATACAGACCTTTAGACATAGATTATGATAGATATGTAACAATTAAAAATCACTTAAGAAAAAATAATTATAATCCAAACAAACTTTTCAAAGCTTCGTTATTTAATGTTGTTGATGTTGGATTTAATTCGATATTTTTGAGGGCAAATAAAGATCTTGTTAAACTATTAAGAATGTTTGATTTGAAAAGTAATGAAATAGATTCTTATATTTCAAGGTCTGAGAAAAAAATTGTTAAATTATATAATAAAAAGAATAATAGTTTTTTTAATCTTGATTTAAAAAATAAAAAAAAAATAACAATCCCATCTATTACAAATTATTTTATTTTATTTGCTGATTTAAAAGATAAAACATTAAATAATAATATTATCAAAAACCTAAAAAAACATAGCAATAAAGAAAAATATTTTTTTTCAAGTATAAAATCAAATCATCGAAAATTTGAAGAAAAAAGATATTGGCGAGGCCCTGTGTGGATAAACTGTAATTGGATTATCTATCAAGGATTAAAAAATAAAGATAATAGATTTGCAAATCAAATCAAAAAGAAAACAATCGATCTTGTAAAACAAAAAGGTTTTAATGAATATTTTAGTTGCAAAACTGGAAAAGGATTTGGCGCAACCAACTTTTCGTGGACTGCATCCTTATTTTTAGATTTAATTTTAGAGAATAAATATGAGTAATTATAATTGGAATTATCCTACTAATATCTGGGTTGGCAAAGATCGAATAAAAGATCTTTATTTGGCCTGTTCAAATTTAAAAATTCAAAATCCTTTATTTGTGACGGATAAGGATTTGATAAACTTGCCAATGGTTAAAGAGGTAATTTCAAAAATTAAAAATAGAATTGATAATATAGTAGTGTTCTCTGATTTTTCTGGAAATCCTTTTGGTGAGAATGTTGAAGAAGGTGTTAAAGAATTTAAGAAAAATAATTGTGATGGGGTAATTGCTTTTGGAGGTGGAAGTGGACTTGATGTGGGAAAAGCAATTGCATTTATGTCTGCACAAACAAGACCTATATGGGACTTTGAGGATATTGGAGATTATTGGAAAAGAGCAAATAATGAAAATATACCTCCTATAATTGCTATCCCAACCACAGCAGGAACTGGTTCAGAAACAGGGAGAGCTTCTGCAATAATAAATAGAGAGACTGGAGTTAAAAAAATAATTTTCCATCCAAAATTTTTACCATCAATAGTTATTTTAGACCCAATTTTAACAAAAGATCTTTCTCCAAGATTAACAGGAGCAACAGGCATGGATGCGCTAGCACATAATTTAGAGGCTTTTTGTGCACCAGGTTTTCATCCTATGGCTGATGGAATTGCAATTGAAGGAATGAAACTAATAAAGAAATCTTTATTAAATGCAGTACATAATGGTAACGACCTTGATGCAAGATCTGATTTATTAGCTGCTGCCAGTATGGGTTCAACCGCTTTTCAGAAAGGTCTTGGTGCCATTCATTCATTAAGTCATCCATTAAATGCTAAGTTCAATATTCATCATGGATTATCTAACGCAATATTCATGCCATATGTATTAACTTTCAATAGAGAAGCTATAGAAGAGAGAATTATTTCTATTTGTGATTATCTTAATTTATCGAAAAGTTTTAATTCTTTCTTAGAGTGGATACTAGATTTAAGAAAAGAATTAGAAATACCTCATAAATTATCAGATGTGATTGATATAAATAAGCTCGATATAGATGAGCTCTCTGAAATGGCTTTGAATGACCCGTCAACTGCATCTAACCCCAAAACATTGACAATTTCTGATATGAAAATAATTTACAAAAATAGCATCTCTGGAGAATTGTTTAAATGAAAAAGATATTAATAGTTGAAGGTAATCTTAAAGAGGAAAATCAAAGTTTTACTGAAGGTGGAATAAAAACTCACACTGAAAGTCTAAAAGATAGTATTAGTTATTTCACAAATGATTTAGAAATTGATGTAGTTAATCCTTCATCTGATAAAAATATTTCAGAAGTAGCAAAAGGTTTAGAAAAATTTGATGGAATGATCTGGGGAGGAAGTAGTTTAAATATATATAATGATACACTAGAAATAAGAAGACAAATAGAATTTATGAGATCATGTCAAAATAAAATAAAAAAAATTCTAGCAATTTGTTGGGGTCTTCAGGTAGCCGCTACAGTTGCTGGAGGACAAGTAAAAAGATGCATGACTGGATCTCATAGAGGAATAGCTCATGATATTGAGATCAATAGTAATGGATTGCAACATCCAATTTATAAAAACAAAAATGAAACTTTTAACACTCCAGCATTCAATTTTGATGAAGTTGTAAAATTACCTAAAAATTCAATCTTATTGGCTTCAAATCCTATAAATAAAGTAATGGGGGTCAATTTCAAATCTGGAGTAAGTGATATTTGGGGAATTCAATACCACCCAGAAATTACTTATGATAAAATGATAAGTCTTATTCATTTTAGAAAAGATCGTCTGTTAAATAATAAAGCTTTTGTTGATGAGCAGGAGATAAATAATCATGTATCTATGATTGCAGAGGAAAATAAAAAATCAAATAAAGATCTTAGAATGCGAGAACTTGAAAATTGGTTAAATTATCTTTTAAAATAATCCTTCTGTTTCACCTTTATCATTAATTTTTATTTTATCTGCAGCTGGCACCTTTGGTAACCCAGGCATAGTCATTATAGCACCGCAAACAACTACGATAAATTCTGCTCCCGATGATAACCTTACTTCTCTTATTGGTAGGACATGTCCGGATGGTGCGCCTTTTAAATTAGGGTCTGTAGAAAAACTATATTGTGTCTTTGCAATACAAATTGGCAAGGATTGGTAACCTGTCTCTTCAAAATTTTTTAATTGTTCTCTTATTTTAGTATCCGCTACAACTTCACTTGCTCTATACAATTCCTTAGCAATCGTCTCAATTTTTTTAAATAATGATATTTTATCATCGTATAAAAATTTGAAGTCACTTCCTTTTTCACACAGTTCAGCAACATTGTTTGCTAAATCTACTGCTCCTTCTCCACCTTTTTCCCAATGTTTAGATATTGATGCTGTTACACCTTTTTGTTGACAAAATTTTATAACTTCATCGACCTCTTTGTCTGTATCCAAAACAAAGTGATTAATAGCTACTGTAACAGGCAAGCCAAATTTTTGAATATTTTCAATATGTCTTTCTAAATTCACCAATCCTTTTTTTACAGCATCTATATTTTCATTTTTAAGTTCATCTTTGTTAACACCACCGTGCATTTTTAATGCTCTTATAGTTGCTACAATCACCACACAACTTGGTTTTAATCCTGATTTTCTACATTTTATATCTAAGAATTTTTCAGCACCTAGATCGGCACCAAATCCTGCTTCAGTAACAACATATTCTGATAGTTTTAATGCTGTCTTAGTTGCTAATACAGAATTACAACCATGTGCAATATTAGCGAAAGGACCTCCGTGGATTATTGCGGGATTATTTTCCAAAGTTTGAGTTACATTTGGTCTAATTGCATCTTTTAACAAAACAGTCATTGGACCATGTGCATTTAAATCTTTTGCATAAATTGGTTTTTTATCTCTTGTGTAAGCAACAGTTATATTTCCAATCCTATTTTCAAGATCATGTAGATCATTAGATAAACAAAAGATCGCCATGATTTCGGATGCAACTGTAATATCAAAACCATCTTCTCTTGGGAAACCATTTACAACACCACCAAGATTAATATTGATAGATCTTAATGCTCGATCGTTCATATCAAGTACTCTTTTCCAAACTATTCTTCTTACATCAATATTTAATTTATTACCCCAATATATATGGTTATCTATTAAAGCAGATAAAAGATTGTGAGCAGAAGTAATTGCATGAAAGTCACCCGTGAAATGAAGATTTATTTGTTCCATAGGAACGACTTGCGCATAACCACCACCAGCCGCACCACCTTTCATTCCAAATGAAGGACCTAAACTTGGCTCTCTTAAACAAACAATAGATTTTTTACCTATTTTATTTAATCCATCTGATAATCCCACTGATGTGGTTGTTTTTCCTTCTCCAGCTGGAGTAGGAGTAATTGCTGTAACTAATATTAATTTTCCGTCTTTTTTATTTTTAAATTTTTCAAGATATTCGAGTTTGATCTTAGCTATGTATCTACTTATTGGACTATATGCCTCAGCATTATCTGGAACACCAACTCCATCCAAAATCTCTTGAATTGGTTTCATATTTGCTTCTCTTGCAATTTGGATATCTGTTTTTGACATTTGGTTTAAAACCTATAATAAATTAGTGTGCAAAATTTCTATACTTTTTTATTAGGATTTTAAACATCTAAAAAATATATATAAAAAAAATAAGAAAAAATTTAAGTTTAATTAGATAAAATTATATAATGCAAAAATACTCAGTTTTTAGTCTAATAAAAAATGCATTCTCAGATCATCAAAATTGGGAAGTTGCATGGAAAGACCCGACACCTAAAAAAGAATACGATGTAATTATCATTGGTGGGGGAGGCCATGGATTAGCAACCGCATATTACTTAGCAAAAGAACACAACATTACAAATGTTGCTATCATTGAAAAAGGTTGGATAGGTGGAGGAAACGTTGGAAGGAATACTACAATTATTAGGTCTAATTACATGCATGATGAGAATGGTTTGTTTAGCGAATTTGGTATGGATCTTTGGAGAAAGATGAGCCAAGATTTAAATTACAATGTAATGTTTTCCCCAAGAGGAATAATTAATCTTGCCCACTCAGATGCACAAATGAATGCCTATTCAAGAAGGGGAAATTCGATGCGTTTGAACGGCATTGATGCGGTATTGTTAAATAGAGAAGAAGTACAAAAGTTAATTCCAATGGCAGACTTTTCTGACAATGTAAGGTTTCCAATTTTTGGAGGCTTGATGCAACCAAGCGCTGGAACAGCAAGACACGATGCTGTTGCCTGGGGTTATGCGAGACAAGCAGATTCCATGGGTGTTGATATAATTCAAAATTGTGAAGTTACGGGATTTGATGTCTCAAATGGAAAAATTCTTGGAGTAAGAACTTCTAAAGGAGATATTAAAGCAAAGAAAGTTGGTTTATGTGTTGCAGGAAGTACAAATATTTTGGCAGAAATGTTAAATATGACTTTACCAATTGAAACTCATTTGCTTCAAGCATGTGTTTCAGAGCCTATTAAACCTTTGCTTGATCATGTTGTTACATTTGGTGCAGGACATTTTTATTGTAGCCAATCAGATAAAGGGGAAATGGTTATGGGTGGAGACTTAGATGGATATAATAGTTATTCTCAAAGAGGAAACTTACCAACTCTTCAACATGTTTTAACAGAAGGGATTGCGATGTTTCCATTTCTTAGCAAATTAAAAATGTTAAGAACTTGGGGTGGAATAATGGATATGTCCATGGATGGTTCACCAATTATAGATAAAACACATATTAACGGATTATATTTAAATTGTGGTTGGTGCTATGGTGGATTTAAAGCAACTCCAGCTTCCGGATGGACTTTTGCACATACAATTGCTCAAGACAGAGTTCATGATTTAAATGCTGGTTACAGACTCAACAGATTTAGCACTGGAAATTTAATTGATGAAAAAGGCCTAGGAACTAAAACCTGGATATCATAAATGTTATATATCAACTGTCCACATTGTGGACTTAGATCTCAGAATGAATTTGCTTATGGCGGAGATGCAACAGTAAAGCGTCCTGAACTTAATAGAGAAATAAGTGATCAAGAATGGGATAATTTTGTGTACTTAAGAAAAAGTCCAAGAGGAAAACATTTAGAATTATGGCATCATATTTCTGGATGTAGACAATGGATTAAAGTTGAGAGAGATACATCAACTCACGAAATTTTTAAAACTTATAAAGCAAACGAAGCAATAGAATAATGTCCCAGGATTTTAGATTAGATAATGTTGGAATGGTTAATAGAGAAAAAAAAATCTCGTTTAAATTTAATGGCAAAAAATATTTTGGTTTCGAGGGAGATACTATCGCATCTGCCTTAATAGCAAATGGAGTTCATTTGGTAGGTAGAAGTTTTAAATATCACAGACCTAGGGGTTTTTTTGGAGTTGGCGTTGATGAGCCCTATGCAATTCTGCAGTTAGATAGAAATAATGAGAGAGATCCAAATATAAGAGCAACAGAACAAGAAATTTTTGAAGGGCTAGAGGTTAAGAGTGTTAATTGTTGGCCTAGTGTAAATTTTGACATTGGTGCGATAAACAATTTCTTAAAAATGTTTTTTCCAGCTGGTTTCTATTACAAAACATTTATGTGGCCTCCTAGCTTTTGGTATAAAATATATGAACCTTTTATTCGAATGGCAGCTGGATTTGGAGAAGCCTCTATCAAACATGATAAAGAAAGATATGAGCATAAATATGAGTATTGTGATTTATTAATAACAGGATCTGGGCCTTCAGGTTTAGCAAGTGCTTATGCCGCTGCCAAGAACGGAGCCCGAGTAATATTGGCTGAGGACAAACCAAGATTTGGAGGTAGCTTATTAACAAGTGATGTAAATATCGGAAACCAAACAGGAGTTGAGTGGACAGAAAAGATTATAGCAGAATTAAAGTCCATGCCTAATGTTACAGTAAAAAATAGATCGCAAGTTTTTGGTTACTATGATCACAATATGTTAGTAATGTCAGAGCGTATTAGTGATCATTTGCCAAAAACTCAAAAATATCTCCCTAAACAACGTTTGTGGTACATAAGAGCAAATGAAGTATTGATTTCATCAGGTTCAATTGAAAGACCTTTAGTTTTTGGAAACAATGATACTCCTGGCGTTATGTTGTCGTCAGCTGCCAAAGAGTATATGAAAGTTTACGGCGTTTTAGTTGGAAAAAAACCTTTAATTTTCACCAACAATGATAGTGGTTATGAAACTGCTATTGAATTTAAAAAAAATGGAGTAAATCCAGTCATATTGGATACAAGAAGTAATCCTTCTTCAGATATTATAACTGAGGCAAAAAATTTAAATATTGAAATTAAGTTATCCTATGTAGTTGTTGCTGCAAAAGGCTATAAAAAAGTTAAATCAGCAGATATTGCTAAAATATCTGAAGATAAAAAAGAATTATTTAAAATAGAAAATATAGAATGTGATTGTATCTGTGTATCAGGTTTTTGGACACCATCTATTCATTTAGCATCACAGTCAGGAAACAAATCTAAATTTAACGAAAAAATTGATGCATTTGTACCTGATAAATCTAAACAACAAGAAAATACAATTGGGTCAGCAAATGGAATATTTACATTAGAGGAAACAATTAAGGATGCTTTTGATAAAGGTTTTGATGTTTCAAATAAAATAACTGAAAAAAATAATAAAGTTTCAGTACCGACAGTAGTAGAAAAAAAATCAACAGTTCATGACAAATTTTGGTGTGTTCCTTTACCAAAAGGTAAATCTTATAAAAGGTTTTTAGATTTTCAGAATGACGTAGCGGTTTCTGATATTGAGCTAGCTCTAAGAGAAGGTTTCAGGTCTATCGAGCATGTAAAAAGATATACAACACTTGGTATGGCTACCGACCAAGGAAAAACGAGTAATTTAAATGGATTACAATTAGTTTCTGATATTGAGAATAAAGTTGTTCCACAAGTAGGACATACGACTTTTAGACCTCCTTATACTCCAGTTTCAATTGGAGCAATTGTAGGAAGAGAAGTTGGTAAGCATTCTAAACCAACAAGAAAATCACCTATGCATTCTTGGCATGAAAAAAATAATGCAGTATTTGTTGATGCAGGGGTTTGGTTAAGACCAAGATATTACAAGCAAGGAAATGAAGGGTTATTTGAAGCATCAAAAAGAGAGGCAAAGAATGTAAGACAAAATGTAGGCGTATGTGATGTTACAACATTAGGTAAAATAGATGTTAAAGGACCAGATGCAGCAGAATTTTTAAATAGAGTTTATACTAACGCTTGGCTCAAACTTCCAGTGGGTAAAGCAAGATACGGTGTAATGTTAAGAGAAGATGGAATTGTAATGGATGATGGAACAACAACAAGGATTTCCGAAAATCATTATCACATGACAACTACAACAGCTCAAGCAGCAAATGTTCTATCTCATTTAGAATATTATTTACAACTAGTGTGGCCAGAATTAAATGTAAACGTTGTATCAACCACAGAGCAATGGGCAGGTGCAGCAATCGCAGGACCTAATTCTAGAAAATTATTAATGAAATTATTCCCTAATTTAGATGTTTCAAACGAGGGTTTGCCATTTATGGGTTATAAAGAGGCTGATTTGTTTGGAGCTCCTGCAAAAATTTACAGAATTTCGTTTTCTGGTGAGTTGGCATATGAGATTAACGTTGAATCTGATAACGGATATTTCATGTGGGAAAAAATCATGGAAGTTGGACATGAATTTCAAATACAGCCATATGGAACTGAAGCTTTATCAACTCTAAGAATAGAAATGGGCCATGTTGCAGGATCTGAATTAGATGGAAGAACAATCCCTTACGATGCATCTTTAGAAGGGCTAGTTAGTAAGAAAAAAGATTTTATAGGCAAAAGATCTTTAAACAGATCTGCCTTTACATCTACGGATAGAGAAAAATTAGTTGGCGTAGTTCCAATAGATAAAACTACAAGTATACCTGAGGGATCTTACATAGTAAAAGATCCAAAAGCAAAATTACCTAATCCAAAATTAGGTCATGTTTCGGCTTCATGTTGGAGTGTTGAATATGATAACCCATTTTCTTTAGCAATAATTAAAGATGGTAAAAATATGATAGGACAAAAACTCTTTGCTATGTCACCTTTAAAAAACAAAACGATACCTGTAGAGATTGTCTCTTCTCATTATGTAGATCCTGAAGGAAAGAGAGTTAGATCATGACGATGATATCACCTTTGCAGAATATTCATTTTGCAGGTTCTTATGGAAATTTTGAAAATAAAACTGAAAATGAATTACTGAAAATTTCCGAGTTAAAAAATTTATTAATTGTTCAAATAGTTCAGTACAAAAATTCTTCAATTAAAATAAATGAAATAAAACTTAATAATTTGCAATTTGTTAATGAAGCACAAAAAGTCGTCACAAATGAAAATTTAAGAATATTGTGGAATTCACCAAACAATTGGCTTGTTGTTTCTAAAAAAAAAGAACTTTTTAGTGAAATTTTAAAAAATTTTAATGATAGCGACTTTGCTGTTACAGATCTCTCACACTCAAAAGCAATTATAGAAATAGAAGGACCTAATGTTAAAGAGGTTTTAAAAAAAGGTTGTCCGTTTAATTTCAATATATTTAGTAAAAATATGTGCATCAACTCATCATATAACGGAATATCTTTTTTAGTTGATATGGTTGAAGATGATCCTGAAAAAGCTAGAATTTTTTCACTTCGTAGTTTTGGGGAATCTATGTACCACTCAATAACTGATGCTTCACTAGAATATGGCTATAAATGTATTTAGAAACTATTCTAAAGTTTTAAATCTTGTTTTTTGAATAATAAATACGAACAAAATTGGTAAAATTAAAGTCAGCAATGTTACAGTTATTAATAATATTCCCAATTCTGAGTAATCAGCAGTAGTCAATATTGCATTAGTCACTTTATCTTTGACTTCACGAGTAATTGTATAAATTTCATTTAGGTATTTTGTTCCTAAAGCACTTGCTGATAATGCTAAATTTGTAAAAGACGCAAAAACTGCAAAAAAAGTAGCTTTTAGGTGCGAAGGTGCATTTTTAGCAATCCATGCTAGTAAAGGTATCATAGAGACCTGACCTAAAGGCGACTCTAATGCTGTATTAATTAGTGCAATAAATTTAGCATCAACAATTCCATTTGTTATTGATGAGGTCCAATTATGAAATCCGTAATACATCCCAACACTCGGTAAAAATAATATTGCACCAGCAATTGACAAAACTACAATAATTTTTGCTATTGAATTATTTGACATAAAAGGTCTAAGCAAAATAATTCCTAACAATGTTAAGACCGAAGCTAGTAATGATAATATAGAAAAAAACTGCTCATTAAATTTTAGCTCATCTATTTCGAACCAAGATAGTCCTGGACCTGGACCTGGCATTGCTCTAAATACGAATATAATCACAGCCGTCCCCACAATCGTAGATCTTAAATTTTGAGGTAGTTCTTTTATCAATTTACTCATCAGGAACAAAATAATTACCATAGATCCTAAAAAAACTATTTCTTGAGCAAAAGGAACTCCGAAGGAACCAACGCTGAGTGTAAAAATTACAAAAATTAAACTACCACCTAAAATCCACCAATTAATCTCTGTTTTTTCATGTTCGTAATTATCTTCGTTACCGACTAAACCCTGACCAATTAATTTATTTTTTTTTTTATTTTTAAGATAGTTAGCAAAAATTACTCCTAAAATTGAAACAAATGGTATTACTAGTGCATAAATATAAATTGAGCCATAGAGCTCTATTTTGTCCACTTGCTCTAAACTATCTACGCCTTTAAATAAGATTACATTTACTAAAGCAACTAGAACAGTGCCACCGATAATTGCAAATCGTCCAAGTGTCTGCATTGTAGTATGCATTGTTTTAATCTGATCTTGTGAAAATTTTTGACCTTCTTCATTAACAATTGGAACAGCTTCTACTGTCATTGCATCTGCAACAACATCTTGAACCACATATCCAATGGGAGCTAAAAGAACACTTATTACAAACCAAGTCTCTACTTTTATAATTGTAGACATCCATTCCGTATGGATAATTAACCCATACATTATCAATAAGCTTAAACCGATTAGTGTAGCTCCTACATAAACCATATAATTTTTTTTGTTCCAAATTAGATCCACTAAATGACCTAATGGCATTTTTAGTGCCCAAGGAATACCAGCCCAAAACCCTAGCCCAGCAAGAAAGGCTGCTGATAGATTTAGATAATCTTTGACAAAAAATGTACCCACTATTCCTGTTAAACCTGAAATTCCAGCTGCAAGATAAATCATTAAAGGTGGTAAATAGGATAATTTAAATTGTCTTCCTAAATCTAGTAATGTGGAGTCGATAAATTTGGAAATTTGATTCATAAAATTATTCAATTATGTTTAATTTTATTAACTTAGTATTCTTTGTTTCATTACACCACAACTCGTAACTTTCACAAACTCTCCACAGATGGTTAATAGCTCTTTGAGAAATATCTAAAGGAAAATGGCTTTTTGCATAGTATAAATCAGGAAATTTAATTAATTGCTTCATCATTGCTTCTTTTTGAAGATTTAAAAGCCGAATTACTTCGGCAGAAATTTTTTCTCCAGAATTATTATCAATATAATTATTTTTTTTTAACTCTTCAAACCAATCATCATGATACTTACCACTACTTATTTTTTCATATAATGGTGAACCCATGAATCTTTCCATAGCATCAATATTACTTATATTTTGCTCTTTACTTTTAATTTCACTTATTGCCAAATAAATAACCTCTGCAACATAAAGTATATAAGGTTTGGACAAATTTTTTTTCATGAAATTATAAATTTAAACTATAATAACACGAATTTGGATCTTCTTTGTAATGTGCAAAAGGTTTGCATTTTTTGAATCCAAAATTTTTAAATAATTTTCTTGCTGGGACAAAAAATTCTCCAGCTCCTGTTTCAACACTTAATTTTTTAATTCCAATTTTTTTTGATTTATCTATTAAATGTGTGATAATTTTCTCTCCATATCTTTTTTTCCTAAATTTGTTTGCTACCCTTATTGACTTAAATTCCCCATGTTCTTCTGAAAGGGTTTTTAAAGCTCCGCATCCAATTAAATCATTATTCTCCCATAAACTCCAAAATTTTATACTGGAAACTCTCAAACCTTGTACATCTAATACATGTGAACTGCCTTCAGGTGAAACAGACCTTAATTCAATAAAATGAATTCTAAGAAGTTCATTTACTTGTGGGTTATCAAAGTTATTTTCTATTGATTTAATCATTTTGAAGAACATATAATCTAAAAACAAATTAAACCAATATTAAATATATGTGTGGAAGATACGTGGTTACGAATGCTGTTACAAAAACAAAAAATATCGTGAAAACTGCGATTAATGTTCAAGACAGTGATAATTATAATGCACATCCATATCAAAATCTTCCTGTGGTCAAGAAATATAAAAACGGCAATACTGTTGAAAATCTTAAATGGGGAATTATTCCATCCTGGGCAAAACAGAAAGACTTTAAAGCTTTAATAAATGCAAGATTAGAAACAATCGATGAAAAGGTCTCATTTAAAAAACTTATTAAAACGCAAAGATGTGTAGTTGTTGCCGATGGCTTCTACGAGTGGAAAAGAACAAAAGATAACAAAATTCCATATTATTTTTTCAGAAATGATAAAAAAACAATTTTTATAGCTGCTATTTACGATGAAGGCCAATTTTGCATGATAACTGAGGAGGCAAGCCAAAATATTTCAGAAATTCATCATAGACAACCAGTTATACTTTATGAAAAAGATATAGATAAATATTTAAACATCGAACATTTTGGTTCAACTTTTTTAAAAGAGTGTAACAAAGTAAGTTTGACTTTTCACGAAATATCTAAGGATGTCAATAAACCAACAAATAATAGCGCCTCGTTAATACAACAAATTTAAGATATTATTTTTCAATGATTGTTACATGACCCATTTTTCTTTTATTTTTTATATCTTTTTTAAGATAGTCAAAAAAGAATTCGTTCTCAGAAAATTTTTTGTCTCTATATATTAAAATATCATCACCTATTAAATTTATCATTTTGGCATTATATATTTTCTTTGTTTTAATTTTTTCTAAACCACATACAGCTCTAACATGATTTTCAAATTGACTTATATTGTGAGAATTAATTGTCAAATGTCCTGAGTTATGAACTCTGGGAGCTATTTCGTTAGCATATAAATTATCATTTTTGTCAATAAAAAACTCTACACATAATGTTCCAATATAATCTAAATCCTCTACAATTTTTTTTGACCACTCGGTGGATTTAATTATAATTTCTTTCGAAACATCTGCAGGGATTTTAGAGTGTTTTAAAATTTGGTCTTCATGAACATTTTCAATTGGTTCATATATTTCATATTTTTGATTACCAAATCTTGTAATGATAACAGATATTTCTTTTTTTAAATTAATGAATTTTTCTAATATGTATTCTTTAGAAAAATCTATTTCATTAGATATATCCCTTTTGCTATTTAATTTGTATTGACCCTTCCCATCATATCCTAATGTAGTTGTTTTTAGCAATCCTGGAAAAAAATTTTCATTTTCTTTTAATTCGTCTATATGTTTTATAGAAACATATTGGGTAGTTTGAATATTTATATCATTGAGAAAATTTTTCTCTGTCAATCTATTTTGGATTAAATTATTAATCTCAGGTTTAGGCAAGACTGTTTTTTCATTATTTATACTTTGAAGAATATTAAATGGAATATTTTCAAATTCGTAAGTAACTAAATCGACACTATCGATAAATTCCTGAGTAATTGATTTGTTATCATATTTTCCATATATGAATTTATCCGTAAAGTTTTTAGCCGGCGCATTCTCATCATCGCTTAAAATAACAGTTTTAATGCCAATTTTTTTAGCAGCTACTGACAGCAAACTTCCAAGTTGACCTCCACCTATAATTCCTAAAATAGGATTTTTCATTTAATTTGGTTTTTTCTTAACAGATTTAGATTGTTTAGATCTCCATTTTATTAAGCTGTTTTTAATTTTAGGATCAAAGTTAGAAATTATAGATGCTGCATACAATGCAGCATTTATGGCACCATCAGTTCCTATGGCAACTGTTCCAACCGGAATACCTTTAGGCATTTGGGCTATAGATAAAAGACTATCTAGACCTTTTAGTTTTTTACTTTCAATAGGAACGCCTATTACTGGTATTCTTGTTAATGCAGCAATCATGCCAGGTAAATGTGCAGATCCTCCTGCGCCGGCAATAATAACATTAATGTTTCTCGACTCTGCTGATTTTGCATAATTGAACATTCTCTCAGGTGTTCTGTGAGCAGAAACAATATAAGTTTCATAATTAATTTTGAGTAATTTAAGAGTTTTTTCACATAATTTCATTGTGGAATAGTCTGATTTGCTTCCCATTACAATGGATACTCTGTGACTATATCTTTTCTTTTTCATGCTAAGTTTTTGAATTAATATAATCAATATAGTCTTAAAATTAAAACTAGTCGACAAAATTTGTAATAATTATAATGTGTTTTTAATATGAATTATCGAATTGATAATCTTCAATATTGCAACTGGTCAAGAGATATTTTTAAAATTAACAGAGATGCTGGACTGAACGCAGTACATGCAACAGTAGTATATCATGAAGATTATGATGAGTTTTTAATTAAATTAAAAGAATGGGATGACTTACTTAATGAAAATTCAGATCTTATATTTTTGGGAAAAACTTTTGAAGATATTATAAAGGCTAAGTCAGAAAATAAAACTGCGATTTTTTTTGGCTTTCAAAACTGTTCTCCAATTGAGGATGATATTAATTTAATTGAGAAAGTTCATCATCATGGATGCAGATTTATGCAACTTACTTACAATAACCAATCTCTTTTAGCTACAGGATGTTATGAAAAGAACGACTCAGGTGTTACAAATTTTGGAAGAGAAGCTATAAAAGAAATGAATCGAATTGGAATAGTTATTGATATGTCGCATTCAGGTGAAAAAAGTACATTAGATGCTATAGACATTAGCGAAAAACCAATTGCGATTACTCATGCCAATCCGTCTTTTTGGCATAGTGCTTTAAGAAATAAATCTGAAACACTTTTAAAACATTTATCAAACAGTGGAGGAATGCTTGGGCTTTCTTTGTATGCACATCATCTAAAAGATGGAACGAATTGTAAATTAGATAGCTTTTGTGAAATGGTTGCTAAAACTGTTGAAATAATGGGAGTAAAAAATATAGGCATTGGTTCTGACCTTTGTTTGAATCAACCAGATAGTATCGTTGAGTGGATGAGGAATGGAACGTGGAGTAAAACAAAAAATTATGGCGAAGGAAGTAAAAGTAAACCAGAATTTCCTATTCAACCTGAATGGTTTATTGATGCAAGAGGGTTTAATAATTTAGAAAAAGGATTGAAAAAAACAGGTTTTAATGAAAATGAAGTAAATGATATTTTAGGAAACAATTGGTTTAATTTTTATAAAGGAATTAATTAATGGAAATTAAGTTAAGAGACCCTAAATTCCTGATGAAGTTGTCTAAACTTGGTTCTTTTCATCAATCAAAACTCTCTTTTTTGAGATCTTTCTTAAAAGAGTTTAAAGATTGGAAATATAGTAGAGACCTATTTCAATTAAATGACAAAGGATTTGGAAGAGCAATTTATTCTTTCACTAAAGAAAAAAAAACTTATTCTTTAATTTGTTTTGCCAATGAAATACAGGATGATGAAAGATCAGATAGAGTTATTGCCACTAAATGGGATGCTGCATTTACTCTATTTGATGGAATTCCAACAAAAGAAGATGTTGATAGACTTAGTAATAATGTGCCTAAACAAGAGGTCGGAAGGTTATCTTACAAAGAACTAACCCTATCAAGAGCCAATAAATCTGTCAGGCTGTTTAATCATGTAGTTGAAAATTTATCGAAAGGTCAACAACCAGATAAAGAATTTATATCTAAAGTTGGTTATCTTTATAGAACCACTGCAGTATATGGATCTGGTAAATTTGGTTTAGCTGATAGATTTAGGATTAAAAATAGGGATGAAATTTGTGGGCCATTTAGACTAGAGATGATGTTGGTTTATTTAGTTAGACAATTTACTTTTGACCAAGTTAACCATATTGCAAAAAGTATAAGTCCTAAAAACGCTGTTGAACTGGATAACAATATCAGCAGAACTTTAGGTATAGGAAATTCTACAGGACTTGGCATGGCACCATTTATAGTAAACCATCCCACTTTACTTAATAACTGGATAACTGCTAGAGAAACAGTTTTAAAAAAAATAAGAGAAATAGAAAAAGTTTCTAAAAATGATTTAGATATTTTTTATCAGTGTTTAATTAAATCACTAAAAAATATTACCAGCTGGCATACTGACAGTGAATTTCAAAAAGAAAAAATTAAAAATTTAATATTTGATTTAAAAAAATTTATAAAATTTATGAAAGATGAGTTTAAATTTGAAAATTCTTATCAATTTAATAATATTTATATGTGGGCTGAGGAGAATTTAAATGATGAGTGTATTGAGTATATTGTTTCTATGATGATGGAGCCATATGATAAAATAGTAGATCCTTTAGTATCTAAAATGAGTTCAAATGAAGAAAAATACTTCAATATTCCTGTTGAAAGAACTATCGAGGATTTAAGAAATATAATTGAAAAGAATTACTCTGAAATTTTGAAAATTGATTTTAGTAAGGAAGAAAATAATAAAAATTTCTGGTTTATTTCAAAAAATAAAGAGGAGCCAAGAATAGGGGATAGGTATATTGATGATGGATCAAATTTAGAACAACCACTTGCAATCGCAAGGGATATCAAAAAGCTTTATGACATAGTATTCACAAAAAAAAATAGTTCCAAAATTGGAAAATTTTTATTGGATAATAATCATTTAAGACATGTAGTAAGAAGAGTATTTATTTCTGAAAAATGTCCTTATGCAGAAATTCAAGATAATACAATTGGTTCTAAATTAATGCCTATTGATATGTTAAGACTTAAGTTGTCTTTTTTTGGTGCAATAAAATTTGATCCTAGATCAGACAAGTGGTTACGTATTTGCATGTTTCAGGGCGCACCTTTGCCATCAGAACTCTCAAATTTTGATAATTATTGGATGTATAGTTAATTTCGTATGAGAAGTTATAGCGAAATAGAAACTACAATTAAAAGAGCAACTAAGGCTAAAGGTTTTTCATGGGGTATTTCTGAGGAAGTTGGAAAAAATATAAGATTGCTTGAGATGTTTGGTTTGCCAGGACTTAAAAATCTTAACCAATACTTTAAAATTTATAATATTAGTAACTTTGAAAATATTGGAGAAATTTCACCTTCAAATACAGCAAAAGGATATTATTGTCCGATACTTTGTGGGTTAAATTTTTATGATCAATCACCTGTAATTTTAAAATTTAACGAAATTGAAATTAATAAAATAGCTTTTCCTCTCATATTTTTATCTTTTTTGAGTAGGGCGTCAGAGATTATTGGTAAAAGAATATTCTTAAAAATGGACAATAAAGAGTTTTTGTTTAATTTTAATGAATCTATTTATTCTAATTATTTAAGTGGAGATATTTTAGAAAAATCAGACAAAATAAATATTAAATTTTTAGATAATAAAAATAACTTCTCCGAGGATGATTGGTTAGAAATGCATAAACTTTCAATTAAAACTTATGTTGAGGAAAGCGAGGAGTCTAAATCAAGAACTGCAGGAGCTGGTTTAACAGATAATGACTGATAAAAAAAAAGATGATTTTTTGGAGAAAAATTTAAAAGATTTAGATGAGATTTGTGAAGAATGTCATAAAGAAGATGAAAGCGTTACGCAAAATTTAATTATGACAGGATACAAGTTGTGTAAATCTTGTAGAACCTCAAAGACTGTATTTCCTCTTTAACTTATATTGCTGACTGGGATTGAGTTCATTCTATTTATAATGAATGTTATTGAGAGAAAAGCAATTATAAGAAAAGATAAAAACACTACTCCAAAAGATTTTAGATTAGACCTTAAATTTAATATTTGCTTTGTAGATATAATTAAAGAAGCAAATATCCAAAACTGTGTTAGAAAAATAATAGGCAAAACTAAGTCTGGTGTAACTGCAAAAAATCTTATTAAACCTGGTGCGTGAGCATATCCTACGGCAATTAATACTTTTTTAAATGGAACTTTGCTACCTTTGTCTGGAAAAATTTTCACACCAATTACAAAAATAAAAATTGCCCAAACAAACCATGTTAGAAGAGCAGTTAATCCAGATATGCCAATTGATGTTTTTATTATTGAATTTGCCGCTACAGCACCTGCAACTCCATCAAGTATCATTACAAGACCTGCAAAATATATTGCGGCTTCTCCAAAGTATTTATTATCTTTGTATAAGCTTCTATCTAATTTTAATGATTTAAAAAAAATCTCTAGAAATTGTGCTAGCATAAGTTTTAAGGGAGAAGTTTTGCTACTCCCTTATAATTATTTAACCTTTTACAACTTCTCTTGTATTTGCGTTGTAAGATTCTTTAAATGGTATATCAACAACTACAGCATCTACAGGTTTTCCTGAAGTTTCAGAATATTTTTCAGGCAAGTGTACCTTAAATTTAGTTCCTAGTTTTCCTTTAGGAAAACCATTAGCATTTAGAGTTCCATCAAATGGCACATAACCCATTGCAATATTTTGTTTTTTTTCAGGGTGATACCAAGGCGAAGTAATAAAACCAATTGGCTCTCCACCACCTTCATCTGAAATTAACCAAAAATCAGGAGCGTATTCCTCAATTGGCTTTCCGCCTAATTCTAGTCCAACCAATTGAAGTTTATAAGGTTTATGTCCAGCTTTTAAATCAGCTTTCATTTTTTCAAGAGCTTTCTTGCCAACATAATCAGCCTTCTTATTCCATTCACCTTTACCTGATAATGAAACTTGATAACCTAAATTACATTGGAATGGATTGTGTTGATTATCCATATCTTGCCCCCAAGAAAGAATTCCAGCTTGAATTCTTCTGTGGTGTGCAGGTGCAATAACCATTAGGCTATGTTTTTTTCCTGCTTCAAGAACTGCATTCCACATATCCTCTGCATATAAAGTACATTCTCTTAAATATATCTCATATCCGGCCTCACCAGAAAACCCTGATTGAGATATCACGCAACTTCTTCCCCCAACCTTAGCTTCAGCTAAACCATAGAAAGGCATATTATCGAAATCAACTTGATCACCACATAAATCTTTCATTAATGCTTTTGACTTTGGCCCTTGAATTTGAACCGGACTTACATCTATTTCATCTATTTCTACATTAAATCTCTCATCAGAGTTTACCCCTTGTAAATAAAGTCCTATATCACTATCAGATAAACTGAACCAAAATTCGTCTTTTGATAATCTTAAAAGTATGGGATCATTTAATACGCCGCCATATGCATTGCAAAGAATTACATATCTTGCTCTCATTGGAGAGATTTTTGTAGCATCTCTTGTAATTACATAGTCTACAAATTTTTCTGCATCAGGACCCTTTACTCTAATTTGTCTTTCAACAGCAACATTCCACATTGTTACATGATTAACAATTGCATCATACTCGACCATTGCACCACCATCTTCAGGTTTTACATAGCCTCTTGGATGATAAATACGATTGTATACAGTTGCTCTCCAACAACCAGCTTGCATTGATAAATGCCAATATGGTGATTTTCTTACACGTGTTGAAATTAACATTTCAACTTTTGTTGGTCCGCTTTGTCTTAAATTATAAGGCACTTTTCTATCAGATTGATCTACTGATGTTACGTGTCTTAGCTTACTATAGTCAAATTCTTTAGACATAGTTATTCTCCTTCAACCACTTGTTTGTTTCCTTCAAGCCGCCGAATGTATAAATGTGAAAATAATCAGTATGCGATTTAACTTTCCCAATTAGATCATTAGGGTCTTTAGGTTTCAATAAATCTAATGCCTTAGTAAAATTAGATTTAAGAAAGTTAATGGAATTTTTTGCCCCTACAATATTTGCAAACTTTATTAAGCTTGAAATTTTCATGGGCCCAGTTATTCCAACATGAACTGGTATCGTTTGTTTAGAAATGAAATCAACGATAGGCTGAGAATCTAATAACCATTGGGTTACAATATAATCAGCGTAAGGCTTTTTATCTATCATTGCTTTTTCTAATTCTGAATCGGATATATCAGGACTACCCTCTGGATGTCCAGCAATTCCAATCTTAATTCCATCAAATAATCCTGTCTCTAATATTTGATATGAGCTGTCAAATTTTCCAACTGGGTCTCTACTTCCACCTATAGCCAATATCTGTTTCACACCTAAATCTTTACATCTCGAAATGTAGTCTTTAAGTTCTTCTTCATTATTTATTGATCTAGCTGGGAAGTGGGGTACTGGATTAAATCCTTTCTTAACCAAGTCACCAGATTTATCCGCAGTTTCTTTATAATCTCCTCCAGGTAGCATAGTCACATAAACATCTTTAACTTCAGGTAAAGTATCAAGATCTGTGTGAGGTCCAATTTCTAATGAAAAATTCATTTTTGAATAATTATTTATTTTAAAATGTCTGTCTAGAAAAATCGTAAGCTAAAATGTCAGAGCTATTTTTTCTGGCCTCTGTGCTTTTGAATTCTCTCACCATATTTCTGAGTTACCCTATCAAAGATAATTGCTAAAGCAACTATGGCTAGCCCATTCATCATTCCAAGTGCTAAATACTGATTTGAAATTGCTTGTAAAATAGGTACTCCAAGACCTTTTACCCCAATCATAGATGCAATAACTACCATGGCTAAAGCCATCATAATTGTTTGGTTAATACCTGCAAAAATAGTTGGTAGAGAAAGAGGTATTTGAACTGATTTTAACTTCTGCATAGGTGTTGCACCAAATGCTTCACTTGCCTCAAGTGTTTCTTTATCTACTTCTCTAATCCCAAGATTTGTTAGCCTGACTACTGGAGGTAAAGCATAAATACAAACTGCCAATAAACCAGGGACTTTTCCGATACCCAAAAGCATAATTATTGGAATTAGATACACAAAACTTGGAATCGTTTGCATCATGTCCAATACGGGTAGAATAGTTTTTTCTGCTCTACTTGATTTTGACATTAATACTCCAATAGGTATTCCAACAACAATACAGACAAGTGTAGAAACAGAAATTATAGCAACAGTTGCCATACAATTTTTCCACATCCCAAAATAACCTATAATTAGAAAACAAATTACAGTTCCTATAACCAGCTTAATACTTCTTGAACCAATCCAAGCCAACAGAGCAAATGCTCCTATGACTAAAGGCCAAGGACTATTTACTAATAACTTTTCTAACCAAATTAAAAAATATAGTAGTGGATCAAAAAAACTTTCTATTCCATCTCCATAAGCTCTTGAAAAATCTTTAAAACTTAAATCAATACCCTTTTTCAGCTCCCTAAGAGCTGTTCTATCCATTACAGGTATCGAATTTAAGAAATCCATTTTTTTAACTGAACCCGTTATAAACGGGTTCAGTAATATTTACACTAATTATAGTGCTTTTTTTATTTTTGCAGCAGCTTCACTTGAAACCCACTTAGACCAAACATCTTCTTGGTTTGTTAGGAATTCAATTGCAGCATCAGCACCCTCTGCTTGGTTTTCACCCATCCAAACTAACATACTGTTCATTACTGGACCTGGATAAGTTCTTTTTTTGAAATAATCCATACCAGCACTTCCAGCTGTATTTTTGAAATTGTCAGTTACGATTGTGTAAACTTCAGATTTTGTCCATGAAGTTGCTTTAGGGTCTCCACATTCTTGTTCTGGTAAAACTATACATTTATCCCAGTTATCTTTTCCACCCCAAGCTCCCATGTCCACAGCTCTCATATCATATTTACCAATGATAGCTGTTGGTGACCAATAGTAACCAAACCAATTTTCACCTCTTTCAGCAGCTTTAGCAATTGATCCATCTAATCCTGCAGCAGAACCTGTTTCAACAATAGCCCAACCTTTTGCTTCCATGTCAAAAGCTTTGTAAAGATTTCTATTACTTAGTTCACAGTTCCATCCTGGAGGACAAATATGAAACCCACCTTTTGATGGATCCTCTGGATGAGGAAATAGATCCGGTCTTGCCAAAATTGCTTCAGCAGTTGTAAGTTCAGGATGTTTTTCTAAAGTAGCAGGTAACACCCACCATCCTTCACCTAAACCAGTAATAGGTGCTTTATTAAGTGAGTGCATTCTTCCTTCATCAACTGCTTTATTTAAAGCAATGATTGCAGCGTTAGCCCAAAATTCTGGGGCTACATCTGGTTCACCTTTTTCTTGCATAGATGCAAAAGTTGGCTGAGTTGCACCAGGCACAAGCTCAACATTACATCCATAACCTTCTTCTAATATGATTTTGTCAACTTCAGCCATGAAGTTTGCAGAAGCCCAGTTCATATTAGCAATACTAATGTCTCCACATTTTGCATTAGCAACATTACCGAAAGATGTAACGCCTAAAACAAATAATGCAGAAAGTAAGATTCTTTTTAATTTCATTATTATCTCCTAATTAATTAATTATAAATCATCAGAACATATAGATGAAAAAATTGCAAACTAGTTTCAACTTTGAGTTGTGTTAAAATTGTCTTTAAACTCTCTTTATTTAGAAATAAATTATTAAATAAATATGAATAAAAATTTATTATCAAGATTAGATGAGGGTCCCGTTATATTCGCAGAGGGATATTTATTTGCGATGGAAAGGAGAGGATATCTTTCTGCAGGTCCATTTGTGCCAGAAGTAGTTTTAGAGCATCCAGATGTAGTTACACAATTACATAGAGAATTTATTAGAGCTGGTTCAGATATTGTTCAAGCTTTCACCTATTATGGACATAGAGAGAAATTAAGAATTATTGGAAAAGAACATTTGCTAGAGCCGATGCAAAAAAATGCACTTAAAATTGCAAAGGATGCTGCGAAAGAATTTAAAGATTTAGACTTAATGGTTTGTGGAGATGTTGCTAATACAAATATTTTTGATCCAAAAGACAAAAACTCATTCAAAGAATGTCAAAAGATGTACGAAGAGCAAGTGCTTTGGGCCAAAGAGGCAGGAGTTGACTTTGTAGTTGCAGAAACAATTAATTGGGTAGATGAAATGAAGATAGCTTTAAAAGCAATTAAGGATGAAGGTTTGATTGCAGTTGCCAATTATGCAATACCTCGTGGTGATTTGACAAGAGATGGCCACACTGCTGAAGATGCATGTAAAATAATTGAAGATCTTGGTGCTGATGTTGTTGGTTTGAATTGTTACAGAGGTCCAGAAATGACCATGAAACTTTTAAAAAAAATAAGAAAAAAAGTTTCCTGTCATGTTGCAGGTCTTCCTGTTCCATATAGAACAACAGAGGAAGAACCAGGATTTTTGAATCAAACAGATCACGGATGTGACTGCATTCCTGGAGGAAATGCATTCCCTGTTGCTCTAGATAATTTATATTGTAACAGATTTGAAATGGCTGAATTTGCAAAAGAATGTCTTAAAGAAAAAATTAATTTAATCGGTATTTGTTGTGGTGCTGAAGCTCATCATGTTAGACAAATGGCTGTTGCAGTTGGTAAAAAACCAATTGCCATGAAGTACATGCCAGATATGACTAAACATTTTCACCATGGGACAGACAAGACATTGAAAGACGTCAATAAAGAAGTAAAATACTAACATGCAAAATCATGCAAAAGTAGTCATCATAGGTGGCGGCGTAGTAGGCTGTTCCATTCTTTATCATTTATCAAAGTTTGGTTTAAAAGATTGTATTCTTCTTGAAAGAAATGAACTCACATCTGGATCCTCTTGGCATGCAGCTGGAAATGTACATGTGATTTCATCTGACCCAAATATTTCTAGAATGATGGCTTATACAATCGGATTGTACAAAGAAATTGAAAAAGAGTCTGGCCATTCAGTTGGATTCAAATCAAGTGGGGGATTTTATTTGGCTTCAAATGATGTTTGGGCGGATTATTTAAAAAGAGAGAGGTCTAAAGCAAGATATATGGGTCTTGACCAAGAGTTTGTTTCTTTAGAGGAAGTAAAAAAGAAAAATCCTTTAATTGATCCATCAAGATACCTTCTAGCATTGTGGGATCCAATTGATGGGGAAGTAGACCCATCAGGTGTGACTTATGCTTTTGCTAAAGCAGCAAAAGTTCATGGTGGAAAATATTATACACATACAGTTGTAAAAGACACAAAACAAAAAGAGGATGGAAGTTGGGATGTGATAACTGACAAGGGCAATATAAAAGCTGAAATAGTTATTAACGCTGGAGGTTTATGGGCAAGAGAAGTTGGACAGCTTGCAGGAATTAATCTACCAGTTCAACCAATGGAGCATCACTACTTAATCACTGAAGCTATTCCAGAAATTGAAGCAATGGGTGATCAAAGAATTCCTATTGGAACTGATTTTGAAGGTAACATTTATTTTAGACAAGAAGGAAAAGGAATGCTTCTTGGAACTTATGAACCAAAATCAACACCATGGAAGGTTGAAGGAACACCTATGAATTTTGGTCATGAGTTATTAGAACCAAAACTAGATAATATTCAAGATAGATTAGCAATAGGTTTTGAAAGAATGCCAGCGTTAGAAAAGGCAGGAATTAAAAATATTGTAAATGGGCCTTTTACTTTTGGACCTGATGGATCACCATTAATTGGACCTGTTCCCGGAATGAAAAATTATTGGGTAGCAGTGGGTGTAATGGCTGGTTTTTGTCAAGGAGGAGGAGTTGGAAAATGTATTGCTGAATGGATAATTGACGGAGAACCATCAATAGATGTTTGGGCAATGGATGTTGCAAGATTTGGAGATTATGCATCACCTCAATACGGAACAATTAAATCTTCTGAAAATTATGAACGAAGATTTATTATGACATTTCCAAATGAAACTTTACCAAAAGGAAGAAAACAAAAAACAACAGCTCTTTATGATCGGTTTGTAGAACAAGGAGCGGTTATGGGAGACAGCTTTGGTTTAGAAAATGTTTTGTGGTTTGCAAATGATAAAAAAGATGCATACGAAGAGCCAACTATAAAAAGATCTAGATCGCATAATTATGTCTCCAAAGAAGTTATTAATGTAAGAGAAAATGTTGGTTTTATTGAAGTTGCTAATTTTTCAAAACATCAATTTAAAGGAAAAGATGCAAGAAAATTTTTAGATCATATTATGGCAGGTAAGCTTCCAAATCCTGGAAGAATATCGTTATCTCCAATGTTATCTTATAGAGGAAAATTATGTGGCGATCTTACAGTTTCATGCCTTGATGAAAACGAATTTATGGTTTTTGGTTCAGGTGCAGCTCAAGAAATGCATAGACGTTGGTTTGAAAGCCATTTAGATAAATTTAATGTTGAATATAAAAATAGATCAGATGAATTTCATGGAATATCTATAGCAGGACCTAATTCGAGAAAAGTTTTAGAAAAAATAGTTAGAGACGATGTATCTAATGAAAAATTTAGATTTAGAGACTCAAGAAGAATGTTTGTTGGAGGTGTTCCAGCAATTATAAACCGAATTTCATTCACGGGTGAACTTGGTTATGAAATATATGTTGCGCCACATTTCCAAATTAAACTTTATGAGGAGTTAATGGAGGCGGGAAAAGAATTTGGTATTAAACCTTTTGGTGGAAGAGCTTTAATGTCTATGAGACTAGAGAAAAATTGGGGTGCGTGGACTTTAGACTATCGACCTGATTTTACTGCTAAAGAAACTGGATTAGAAAGTTTCATTAATTGGAACAAAGAATTTATTGGTAAAGAAAAAGCTAAACAAGACAATAGCTCGAATAGATTAGTTCCTTTAATAATTCAAACAAACGACATAGATGTCACAAACAATGAAGCAGTAATGAAGGGAGATAATAGCATTGGGTATATAACTTCAGGTGGATTTGCTCATTTTGTAAATAAAAGTGTTGCTTTTTCATATCTAGATCAAAAAAATTTATCATCTGAAGATGGAATACAAGTAGAAATTAATGGTGATTTATTCAATTGTTCAATTATCAAAGAAGCACTTTATGATCCAAGTGGAGAAAAAATGAGAGGGTAATGGCCCAAAAAGATGTAGGTAACAAAGTTCCAATTTATAAACTAAAAGAAACAAAAGAGGTGATGGATTTTTATGACGAATGGGGTTTGGATAATAAATATGATAAAGATATGGTTGAATGGAATTATACTGGCCCAAAGGAAACAGCAGAAGTTTTCAATAAACATCAAAAAGAAAAAGATATTAATATTTATGATGCTGGATGTGGAACTGGATTGGTTGGTGTAGAATTGAAAAAGTATGGTTTCACTAATTTTTTTGGTGCCGATCTATCCCAAAAACTTTTAGATTTGGTTCCAAATAACCTTTATAAAAAATTAGATAAAGTAGATTTAAATAAACCAATCAAGGAAAAGGATGATCAATATGATGCTTTAATGTGTGTGGGCACATTTACTTTTGGACATGTAAAACCACCTGCATTAGATGAGTTTATTAGAATTACTAAAAATAAAGGTCTAATTTGTTTCACTATTAACGAGGGAATATATGAGGAATATGGATTTGATAAAAAAATCAAACAATTAAAAAATGAAAATAAATGGAAAGAAATAGAGTTTTTTAAATCTGATTATATTGCTAGTAAAGATGTAAATGCATGGCTTGGTCTATATGAAGTGACAAAATAAAATGTCAGCAATTTATAAAATTATAGATAAAAAAAAATTAGATATAGTTAAGAAACCAATTTCAAAAGCACATGGACTCCCCAACGAATGTTATACAAGTAAAGATTATACTTTAATAGAAAGAGAGAAAATATTTGAAAATAAATGGACTGTAATAGGAGTAGCAAGTTCTTTGCCAAATATCGGCGATGTAAAACCATTTAACTTGTTAGGACTGCCATTATTTTTAGTAAGGAATAAAAAAGATCAGATAAAAGTTTTTCATAACGTCTGTAGTCATAGAGGAGTAAAGCTAGTAAACAAAAAAGGCAATATTAGAAATGTTATCAGATGTCCTTATCATTCATGGTCATACACATCAGATGGAAAGCTAATTGCAACACCTCATATAGGTGGGATGAACCAACATAGTAGCCCAAAATTTAAAAAAAACAAAAACAATTTAAAAGAAATAAGATCATGTGTTTGGTTAGATTTAATTTTTATTAATATTAGTAACAACGAAATTCCATTTGAAAAATATATTAAACCCTTAAATGATAGGTGGGCTAAATTTTGGAAAAAAAAAGATAGAAAATTAATTAATCATGCAAATGATTTTGGTTATTTTAAAATAAATGCAAAATGTAATTGGAAATTTGCAATTGAAAATTATTGTGAAAGTTATCATTTGCCATGGGTTCATCCAGGTTTAAATTCTTATTCAAAAATTGAAGATCACTATCATATTCAAGGATTACCAAACCGCTTTGCAGGCCAAGGCACAGTTGTTTACAATCCAAAATTTAAAGGTAAGAAAAAATTTCCTTGCTTTCCTAACTGGCCCAAAGAAAAAGAAAATATTGCAGAGTATGTAGCTTTGTTTCCTAATGTTATGTTAGGTATACATAAAGATCATTTCTACGCATATTGGTTAGAACCCATTAGTCATAAAAAAACTTTAGAGCACATGGAAATATATTATGTAGGTGAAAAAGCCGCAAAATCATTAGAATTTAAATCATTAAGAAAACAAAATCATAAATTGTGGGAAGATATTCAAAAAGAAGATGTTGGTATAATTCAAAGAATGCAATTAGGCCGCAACTCACATGCATATAATGGTGGAAATTTTTCTCCTGATATGGATAATCCAACACATCAATTTCACAAGTGGGTGGCAACTCACATTGTGTAGAAAGTGCGAAATATATGTACAGACCTTTACCAGATGCATTAACAATAAAAAGTTCACCAATCGAAGGTTTGGGATTATTCGCAACCAAAGAAATTAAAGCTAATACTTTTATCGGAATTACTCACATAAGAGATGAGCAGTTTGAAAATAAATATATAAGAACTCCATTAGGTGGTTTTTATAATCATTCTGACAATCCTACAGTTCAAAGAATGGTATCAAATATTTTACCTACATTAAAGTTTGGTGATCCAATTGATCCTACCGCAAAAGCAAAAAAATTTAACGAAAATGATGATAATTTAGAAAACATGTATTATAATTTAAGAGAGAAACCAGACGCAAAATATTTTTTTATGGTTTCAATAAAAGATTTGAAACCAGGAGATGAGCTTTGTGCAAATTATAATTTATACACCTATCCAAAAACAGGAGTTGGTGTACAGATGTTATAGAGATGAAGTTTAACAGAAAAATTCTTTCAGAAAACCAACCAATTAAGAAATATATTTCAAAAAAAAGATTAAGAGAAGATGAAATAGATTTTGACGAACTTAGATCTTATAGACTTGATAGATTAAGAAATGAATTAAAGAAAAATAATATAGAGGCATGTATTTTATTTGATCCAGTAAATGTAAGGTATGCATTAGATACTGTGAATATGAGTGTTTATAATATGCATAATCTTACAAGATATTGTTTTATCTCTGTTGATGGTCCAACAATATTATATGAATATTTTAACTGTGAAATATTATCTAAAGGTCTCAATTTAATTGATGAAATAAGACCAGCAATTACTTGGGATTATTTTAGCAATGGTGACCAATCAGAGTTGCAACTTAAAAAATGGGTCAATGAAGTAAATGATTTATCTAACTCTTATTTTAAAAGTAAAAAAATCGCAATTGATGTAATCAATGGTCCAGCCGTAAATGAGCTTAATAAAAAAGGAATTCAAGTTTTAGAAGCGAAAAAAATACTTGAACAGGCTAGAGTTATTAAATCGTCTGAAGAAATTAAATGCATGCGAGCAGCTTTAGATGTTGCTGATATTGGAATAATTAAAATGAGAGATTATTTGAAATCAGGAATTACTGAAGATGAGTTATGGTCGATTTTACATAAAACGAACATTGAAAATGGTGGAGAGTGGATAGAGTGTAGAATATTATCTTCAGGCTCTAGAACCAATCCTTGGATGCAAGAAAGTAGTAATAAGATTATTCAAGATGGTGAGATCGTATCCTTTGATACAGATATGGTAGGCCCTTATGGATATTGTGCAGATATTTCTAGAGCTTTTGTTTGTGGAAATAAATTTAATGAACATCAAAAAAAAATTTATTCAACAGCAGTTGAGCAGATTGACTATAATTCAAGATTAATTAAAGATGGAGTATCATTTAGAGAATTTACTGAAAAGGCATGGATACTTCCTGAAAAATATTACGGAAATAGATATTCAGTCATGCTTCATGGAATAGGTTTATGTGATGAGTGGCCAGCAATTAGATATCCGACTGATGGTGGAGAAAGAAGCGGTATATTTCAAAAAAATATGACAATTACCCTAGAAAGTTATATCGGCGAAGTTGGAGGTCATGAGGGAGTGAAATTAGAACAACAATATTTAGTTGGCGAAAATGGATTAGAATTAATGTCTCATCATCCTTTAGAACAAATTTAATGAAAATAGTTTTAATTATGGGTTTGCCTGGGGCTGGCAAAACAACATTGGCAGAAGAACTTGCTCCAAAACTGAATGCAAAAAGATTAAATGCTGACGAAGTTAGAAAAGAAGCAAATGATTGGGATTTTTCTGAGGAGGGTAGAAAAAGACAAGCTAAAAGAATGGCAGACTTTGCTTTAAAGCTGAAAAATCAAGGAAATTATGTTGTGGCAGATTTTATTTGCCCAACTCCAGAAGCAAGAAGTTTATTCCCTGCAGATTTTGTTATTTGGGTAGACACGATTAAAGAAGGAAGGTTTGACGATACTAATCAAATGTTTGTCAAACCAGAAAAATATGATTTTCATGTAACTACTCAAGATGCTAAGTTTTGGGCGGATAAAATAATAAAGGAGATATCATAATGAGTTATGAATGGGATAATAAAAAACCAACAGCACAAATGCTTGGAAGATGGCAGCCATTTCATGAGGGTCACTATACTTTATTTAAAGAGATCATCAAAAAGACCGGTCAAGTGTGTATTCAAATAAGAGACGTTCAAGGAGTTGATGACAATCCATTCGACTTTGAAACGGTAAAAAAAAATATTGAAAATAAATTAAATCCTGAATTTGAAGGAAGATTTAAAATAATGATGGTGCCAAATATTACAAATATTTGTTACGGGAGAGGAGTTGGTTACAAAATTGAGGAGATAGTATTGTCTGAAGAAATACAAAAAATTTCTGCCACAAAAATTAGAGCTAAAATGCGTGAAGATGGTGAGTTAAAATAATTACAATATGAATGTAAAAACAAAAAAATTAGGAAACGGAATTACAAATGTAATAATTAATGATCCTAAAACTTATAATTCACTTTCATTTAAAACTTTAAGGGATCTTTTGAATACTTTTACTCGATTAGATAAGGATGATAATACAAGAGTAATAATATTAGAGGGATCAGGTAAAGGATTCAGCGCTGGCCATAATCTTAAAGAGGTTGGTGGAATTAAAAATAGATTAAATCACTTAAAATTATTTAATCTTTGCTCAAAATTAATGATGAAAATTGTTGAAGGAAAGAAGCCTGTTATTGCAAAAGTACATGGTGCAGCTTATGCAGCTGGATGTCAGTTAGCCGCAAGTTGTGACCTTGCTTACAGTACAACAAATGCCACCTTTGCAACACCAGGAGTAAATATAGGACTTTTCTGCAGTACTCCGATGGTTGCTGTGAGTAGAAAAGTAACTCGTAAAATCATGATGAAGATGCTTCTGACTGGAGATCCAATAAATGCAAAATACGCTAAGGAAATTGGTTTGATTAATGATTGTTTTTCAAACAAAAAACTAAATATAGAAGTTTTAAAAATTGCAAAAAAAATTTCTTCAAAATCAAATTTAACAATTAAGATCGGAAAACAAGCATTTTATAAACAATTAGAGATGCCACTTGGAGATGCTTATAAGTTTACAAGTAAAATGATGACTGTAAATATGGCTTCGCAAGATGCAAAAGAAGGAATATCAGCTTTTTTACAAAAAAGAAAACCTAGTTGGAAAAATAAATAATAGTTATTCAGAAAGAAAATAATGAACGATAATGAAATTAAATCTATTTTAAGAAAATCAAAAACCATAGCCATGATTGGAGTGAGCTCTGAAAAAAAAGGAGAAGATAGAAAAAATCTTAAGAGAAAACCAGCAAATGTAGTTATGAAATATATGCAAAATTTTGGTTATAAAGTTATTCCTATTAACCCTTTTGCAGTTGGTGAGATTGTAAATGGGGAACAGATGATCGAAAGTTTAGATAAGATAAAGGAAGAAATAGATATAGTTGATGTTTTTAGACCCTCAAAAGAGGCTGAAGGAATTGCAAAAGAAGCAATTAAAAAAGGAACAAAAGTTTTATGGTTACAATACGGAATTCACAGTGATGAGGCAAAAGTTTTAGCAGATAAAGAAAATATCCAATTTATTTCTAATAGATGTATAAAACAGGAGTATCAAAAACTTTTTCAAAAATCTAATCCAGTTTTTCCAGTCCTTAAAGATTAATGAAAAAAGTATTTTTGGTATATGGGCATTACAACGATAAATCTTTTAATTCTGCTATAAAAGATAATTTCATAAAATCTGCTAAAGAAAATGGTCATTTAGTTGAATGTGTAGATTTATATAAAGAAAAATTTGATCCAGTATATGCTGGTGAAAATGCTGATGATATTGTCTTGGATCACAGAAGAAAAATTGACGATTCTGATTTAATTGTACTAGTTGCTCCTATATGGAATTATAGAATGCCTGCTATTGTAGAAGGTTGGATCGATAAGGTTTTAGCGCCACCCTGGGCTTTTTCATTTAAGAAACTTTTCGGCAATTATGGGTATGCTGTTGGTAAACTAAAAAGCAAAAAAGCTTTGATTTTTTGTACATATGGTTCACCCAGATTCTCAATCTCAGATTTTTTTTTAAATTTACCCCTTAGAAGAATAAAAAAAGGTATTTTTAATAAGTGTGGTATTTATGACATTACCTATAAACGATATTTTGCTGTACCATTTGTATCGAATGAAAAAAGAATTGAGTTTTTGGAAGATGTTAAAAATACAGCCAGACATTTATAGAATTTTTTTTGTATTTATATTTTTAATTTTTTCTACAAATGAATTAAAAGCTGAAATAAAAAAACCAAATCCAGATATTAAACCTAGAGAGGTAATTGAAATTCAACTTAATGCTTTGATGAAAAATGATACTCCTAGTAAAGATCATGGGATAATTCAAACATGGTTTTTTGCACACCCAAACAATCAGAGAGTAACAGGACCTATTGAGAGATTTAAAAATATGATCAAAACAGATTCCTACTCAATGCTTTTAAACCATGAGAGCTATGAAATTGTAGAGGTATATAAATCAAAGGGCGTGTCGACTTTTGAAGTGACAATTATGGACAAAGACAAAAAGTATTATAAATTTAAATGGCAAGTTGAAAAATATGAGCTCGATGGATTTTTAAAAAATTGTTGGCTTACCACTGCGGTCTCTCAACCTATGCCGATGGGTTCATCTATCTAATGAAAAAACCAAGTTTTCCAGTTAGAATTGCAATATTGATGGCTATTCTTTGCATCCCGCCAATTGGCGCGACCCAAATTGGATGGTACTATTTTGGACAAGAGATGGGGGTAAATTTTGGTATGGTTGCAGGTGTCATTAGTGTAATAACCGCAGCTTATCTAATGTATCAAATGGGATGGAGAGATGACGATGATGACGATTATGACTACTAGAATTATGTTTTGTTTATAAGAAAAATTAGGTAAAAATCGCATAATGAAATCAAAAGCAAAAGTCGTAGTAGTTGGTGGAGGCGTTGTTGGTGTCAGCGCGTTATATCATTTGGCAAAAAAAGGTTGGTCTGATGTTGTATTAGTTGAACGAAAAGAATTAACTTCAGGTTCCACTTGGCATGCTGCGGGACTTCTTCCATTATTTAATATGAGTTATTCAGTAGGACAACTTCATAAGTATGCAGTCAATTTATATAAAAGTTTAGAAGAGGAAACTGGAAAGAATGTTGGATTTAGTGTTGTATCAAATATCAGATTAGCAAGCAATCAAGACAGGATGGATGAATACCACCAGTATGCGGGTGTTGCTAAAACAATCGGAGTAGATGTTAAATTTTTAACTCCTGAACAAGTTAAAGAAATTTGGCCATTATGTCATATAGATGATCTAGTTGGAGCAATACAACATCCTGAAGATGGCTACATTCAACCTGCCGATCTAACTCAAGCATTAGCAACAGGGGCGAGAAATAGAGGGGCTGAGATATATAGAAACACAACAGTTTTAGCGATGAGACAAAATAAGGATGGTTGGATTGTTGAAACAGATAAAGGGTCAATAGAATGTGAACATGTAATCTCTTGCTCTGGAAACTTTGCTAGACAAACTGGAAAAATGGTAGGTTTGGATATTCCGGTAATACCTGTTGAACATCAATATATTGTAACAGAGCCACATCCAGAAATTCAAAAAAGAAAAAAAGATGGATTACCTGAGATGGGAGTATTAAGAGATAGTGATAGTAGATGGTATATGAGAGAAGAGGCCGGTGGTTTAATATTAGGTCCCTATGAAGATGGAGCTCCAGCATGTTATGTTAATGGACCTTCCAAAGAGTCTGAATACGAATTGTTCCAAGAAGACTTGGATAGACTAGCACCACATATTGAAGGTGCGATACATAGAGTTCCTGCTTTTGGAGAAGTAGGAGTTAAAAAAGTTTACAACGGTGCTATCTGTTATACACCTGATGGAAATCCCATTGTTGGACCAGCATGGGGTTTAAAAAATTTTTGGATAAATGAAGGTCACAGCTTTGGAATTACTGCCGCTGGTGGAGCAGGTTGGCAATTAGCAGAGTGGATTGTAGATGGAGAGCCAACAATAGATATGTTAGGTGTTGAGCCAAGAAGATATGGTGATTATTGCTCAAAATCTTATCTTAAAGAGAAAAATGAGGAAGCTTACAGCCATGTATTTATAACTCACTTTCCAGATGAAGAAAGACCAGCTGCAAGACCATTAAGAACAGCTCCTTGTTATGACAGAATGAAAAATCTTGGTGCAGTTTTTGGTCAAAAGTTTGGATGGGAACGACCCAATTTTTTTGCAACTGATGGGATGGAGCAAAAGGACGACTGGTCTTTTAGAAGATCAAATTGGTTCAAAGCTATTGAGAAAGAGTGCAAGAATGTAAAGGAAAATGTTGGTCTACTAGATATGACAGCATTTGCAAAATGTAGAATAAAAGGTCCTGGAGCTGAGGAATTTTTAGATAAGTTGGTCGCAAACAAACTTCCAAAAAAAATAGGTAGAATTAATTTATGTCATGCATTGAATACTAAAGGTGGTGTTCATTCAGAATTTACAATAATGAGAGAGTCAGAAAGTAGTTTTTATTTGGTTTCTGCGGGAGCGTTTCAAAGGTTAGATCATGACTGGATATTAGGTTGGATGCCAAAAGATGGATCTGTTCAATTTGAAAATTTAACAAACAGCAAAGGTGTTCTAGTTGTATCAGGACCAAAAGCCAGAGAGTTAATGCAAAGAGTATCTAATGATGATTTTTCAAATGAAAATTTTAAATGGTTAAGTGCAAAACAAGTAGATGTAGGATTTGCACCAGTAAATGCAATGAGAGTAAATTTTGTAGGAGAGTTAGGTTGGGAACTACATCATCCTATTGAATATCAAAACCATATTTTTGATAAGTTAATGGATGCAGGACAAGATTTAGGTTTAAAACCATATGGTATAAGAGCTATGAACAGTTTAAGAGTTGAAAAATCTTACAAATTGGTTGGCACCGAATTATCTATTGAATATTCACCATATGAAAGTGGTTTAGATAGATTTGTCCATCCAAATAAAGGAAGTTTTATTGGTTTAGAAGCTTTGAATAAATGGAGAGAGAAAGGTTTTGATAACAAACTTGTTACTTTAGAAGTTCATGAAACAAGTGATGCAGATGTGCTAGGAAATAACCCTATTTATGAAAATGGCAGTGTAGTTGGTAGAGCAACAGGAGGTGACTTTGGTTTTAGACTAGGAAAATCTATCGCACTTGGAATGGTTAAGCCAGAGCTAGCTAATATTGGACAAAAACTAAAGATTGATATACTTGGTAAGATGCATGAGGCAACAATTTTAGAAGAGAGTCCTTATGATGCAGAAAATAAATTGTTAAGAGCATAATGAAAATTTTAGTCGCTGTAAAAAGGGTAATTGATTATAACGTCCAAATAAGAGTAAAAGAGGATGGTAGTGGCGTTGTGACAGACAATGTTAAAATGTCAACTAATCCACCAGATGATAATGCAATTGAGGAAGCTGTTAAAATTAAAGAGGCTGGAAAAGCGTCAGAAATAATAGCTGTAACAGTTGGAGAAGAAAAAGCCCAAGAGACTGTTAGAAAAGCACTAGCAGTTGGAGCGGATAGAGGAATTCATGTAAAAGTGGATAGTGTATTAGAACCTCTTGCTGTTTCTAAAATTCTTAAAAAAATTGTTGAAAAAGAAAATCCAGATTTAGTTTTCATGGGCAAACAAGCAATTGACGATGATTGTAACCAAACTGGTCAAATGTTGGCTGCACATTTAAACTGGCCTCAAGCTACTTTTGCATCAAAAATTGAGGTTAAAGAAAATTCATTAGAAGTAACTAGAGAAGTCGATGAGGGTTTAGAAACTATTGAAGTTAATACACCTGCAATAGTGACATGTGACTTAAGATTAAATGAACCAAGATATGCATCACTACCAAATATTATGAAAGCAAAGAAAAAACCTATTGAACAAATTAATGCGTCAGATCTAGGAGTTGATACTAACCCTAGAATAGAACATATTAAAATTGAGGAACCGCCTAAAAGAAAAGCAGGTATAAAGGTTTCTAGTGTTGAGGAGTTGGTGCAAAAGTTAAAAAATGAGGCTAAGGTAATATAATGTCAGTTTTATTAATAGCAGAGCATAACAATAAAGAAGTCAAATCATTTACTTTAAACGCAATTACAGCTGCATCTCAGATAGATCAAGACTTACATGTTTTATTAATTGGTCATAATGCAGATGACGTTGCAAAATCCTTATCTGAGGTACCTTTGGTAAAAAAAGTACTTCATATGGATAATGAAATTTATGAAAATTATATTGCTGAAAATTATACTTCAGCAATTTTAAAACATGCTGATAAATATTCTTATATAGTCTGTTCAGCAAATACCTTTGGAAAAAATCTAATGCCTAGAATTGCTGCATTATTAGATATTTCACAAGTGAGTGATATAATAAAAGTAATTGCTCCAGATACATTCCTAAGACCAATTTATGCTGGTAATGCATTTGCTACTGTCAAAAGTAATGACGAGAAAAAGTGTATAACAATAAGACCAACATCATTTGAGGCGGCTGAAACCACAGGTGGGTCAGCAGAAATTGAGAAAGTGGATGCAGCAGATAAAACTGAAAACACAAAATTTGTGAACAGAGAGGAAATTAAATCAGATAGACCTGAATTAGGAACAGCTAGAATTGTTATTTCTGGAGGAAGAGGGTTGCAAAGTGGTGAGAATTTCAAATTAATAACTGATGTTGCAGACAAATTAAATGCTGCAATAGGGGCATCAAGAGCAGCAGTTGATGCAGGTTATATTACAAACGAACATCAGGTTGGACAAACAGGTAAAGTAGTAGTTCCAGACTTATATATAGCAGTTGGAATCTCTGGGGCTATCCAACATCTAGCTGGCATGAAAGAAAGTAAAGTTATCGTGGCTATAAATAAAGATGGTGAGGCACCAATTTTTAGTGTCGCAGACTACGGCTTAGAAGCTGATTTATTCGAAGCACTTCCTCAATTCTTAGAGGAATTGAACAAATTAAACACTATACAAAAATAACAAATACTGTAAAAAAATAATATGTCCAGAGAAGTGATGGAATACGATGTAGTAATCGTAGGTGGCGGACCATCAGGACTTTCAACTGCAATTAAATTAAAGCAGTTAAATCCAGATATTAATGTCTGCCTATTAGAAAAAGCATCTGAAATAGGTGCACATATTTTATCAGGGAACGTGTTTGAAACACGAGCTTTAGATGAACTGTTGCCTAATTGGAAGGATCTTAATACACCAATTAAAACAAAAGTTACTAAAGAAAAATTTTTATTTTTAGGAAAGACTAAAAAAATTAGTTGGCCAACTTGGTTATTACCTAAAGTTCAACAAAATCATAATAACTATATAATTAGTCTTGCTAATTTATGTAGATGGTTAGCAGAGCAAGCTGAAAATTTAGGTGTTGAAATATTTCCAGGGTTTCCTGCAAGTGAGGTTTTATATAATGAAGATGGTTCTGTGAAAGGTATTGTAACTCAAGATATGGGTTTAGATAAAGAAGGTAATAAAAAAGATAGTTATGAACCAGGAATGGAACTTCACGCAAAAGTTACAGTTTTTGCAGAAGGGTGTAGAGGACATTTGGGTAAAGAATTAATCAAAAAATTTGAATTAGATAAAGGAAAAGATCCACAACAGTATGGAATAGGATTTAAAGAAATTTGGGAATTAAAAGAAGAAAATCACGACGAAGGTCTAGTGATGCATACTGCAGGTTGGCCATTAGATAATAGCACCTACGGGGGAAGCTTTGTTTATCATGCTGAAAATAAACAAATATTTTTAGGATATGTCATTGGTCTTGATTATAAAAATCCACATCTTTCACCATTTGACGAATTTCAAAAGTTTAAAACTCATCCTGCGATTAGATCAATATTAGAAGGTGGTAAAAGAATATCATACGGAGCAAGAGCATTAATAGAGGGAGGTTTTCAAAGTCTACCTAAGATGTTTATGCCAGGTGCATTATTAGTTGGTTGTGATGCTGGTACATTAAATATGCCAAAAATTAAAGGATCACATACTGCAATGAAGAGCGGGATGATTGCAGCTGAGACTATTGTAGATCATTTAAATTCAAACAAAGAATTATCTGTTTATGAAGAAAAATTTAAAAATAGTTGGGTTTATAAGGAATTATATGAAGCCAGAAATGTTAAACCAAGTTTTAGTTGGGGTTTAATTTTGGGAATAATATTTACAGGAATTGATCAAATTTTATTTAAAGGAAAATTACCTTTTACTCTTAAACATAAGCATGCTGATCACGAAACATTGAAGCCCGCTAATGAAATGCCTAAAATAGAGTATCCAAAACCAGATAATGTGATTACATTTGATAAAACTAGTTCAGTTTACTTAACAGGAACAAACCATACTGATAATCAACCTGTTCATCTTCAACTTAAAGATAAAGATTTGCCAATCAAATATACTTTAGGAAAATATGATGAGCCTGCTCAAAGATATTGCCCTGTTGGTGTTTATGAAATACAGAAAGAAAATGAAGTTGAAAAGTTTGTTATAAATTCTCAAAACTGTATTCATTGCAAAACTTGCGATATAAAAGAGCCATCACAAAATATTACATGGGTTACTCCAGAAGGTGGCGGCGGACCTAAGTATGGAAATATGTGATTAGGAAAGATCTATTGCAAACTTTTTTAAAGTTTCAATTGGTACAAGTTTTAAAGTGTTCATATGAGTTTTTTTTAGATAAATAGAACATCCAATTCCTGCTTCTAAGGCTCTAGCAACCCAACCTGCACATACACACCAGTTATCACCATCTTTAAGTCCGGGAAAACCAAACTCAGGGTGAGGCGTGATTAAATCATTACCAGCTTCTTTACACCATTGTAAAAATTCATCGTTAACTTTTACACAAACTGTATGTAACCCATGATCATTTTCATCTGTATTGCAACAACCATCTCTAAACCAACCAGTTAAAGGATTTTTTGAACATTCTTCTAGATCCTCTCCAAGAACATTTTTTTGAATTTCACTCATTAAATTTTGGTAGGATTTGGTTGTCCTTTATAAACAACTTCTGGATCAAATTTTTTATTTTCTTCTTCAAATTTCATTTTGACTTTTCGACCATTCTCAATTTTTCCCATTGGAACCGATCTATAAAAGCAAGATCTATAACCAACATGGCAACTAGCTCCGTCACCAATATCAACAGTAATCCATACCGCATCTTGATCGTCATCAATTCTTATTTCTTTTACTTTTTGAGTAAATCCACTTGTTTTTCCTTTATGCCAAATCGCTTTTCTAGATCTACTCCAGTAATGAGCTTCTTTTGTTTCAATAGTCATTTTTAATGCTTCAACATTCATATACCCATGCATTAGAATTTCTTTAGTTTTACTGCATGTAGTAATCACAGGAATTAAACCATCATTATCAAATTTTGGCGATAATAGGTTACCTTCCTCTATATCAGCGACATTTTCTCTTTTTTTAAACATATATAATCCGCATTATCTAGCATATTAATGAATATATTAAATATTTTAATTTTAAGGATTTACTGTATAAAAAGGCGCTATGAAATTAGTAAAAGACACAGACAATAAAAATTTAGAGACTAAACAAGTTTCAGATAAAGAAGCTGAAGAAGCTTTGATTAAGATATTAACTTGGATTGGTGAGGATCCAAATAGAGAAGGTTTGTTAGAAACACCAAAGAGAGTAATAAAAGCATATAAGGAATTTTTTAGTGGGTATAAAGAGGATGCTAATAAAGTTTTAGAAAAAACTTTTGGTGACGTTGAAGGATATAATGACATGGTAATTCAAAAGAATATATCTGTGCAAAGTCATTGCGAACATCATATGGTTCCAATATTGGGTATGGCACACGTTGCATACATACCAAAAGAAAGAGTTGTAGGACTAAGTAAGCTAGCAAGAGTTGTTGATGTATTTGCAAAAAGGTTGCAAACACAAGAAAGATTAACACTACAAATTGCTAAATCAATTATGACTGCTCTTGATGCTAAGGGTGTTGCAGTAACAATCGATGCAGCTCATCAATGTATGACTACTAGAGGGATAAAAAAAGAAAGAGCATCTACAGTTACTAATTACTTTTTAGGTCAATTTAAGGACGATCTTTCTATTCAGAATAGATACTTACGATTTATTAAAGAATAGAGTATAATCACATATGTCTGATACTTTCAAAGCCCTGGTTATAAACCAGGTGGGTGAAAATTTTTCTCAAGAAGTTAAAGAATTAAATTTTGATTTTTTAAACGAAGGTGAAGTTTTAGTTAAAATACAATACTCAGATCTTAATTATAAGGATGCTTTGATTTTAAAAGATGGTGCAAAATTAGTTAAAGAGTTTCCAAGAATTCCTGGAATTGATTTCTCAGGTACAGTAGCAGAAAGCAAGTCAGATGAATTTAAAGAAGGTGATGAGGTAATACTTACTGGTTGTAGGGTTGGAGAATTATTTCATGGAGGATTCTCTCAATATGCAAGAGTTAAAAAAGAATTTCTGATAAAGAAACCTTCAGGTATTGATTTGAAGCAAGCAATGATGATGGGTACTGCAGGCTTTACAGCAATGTTGTGCGCATTTGCCGTTAAAGCAAAAGAAGAATTATTACTACAAAGTAAAGTGAATGATGTCCTTGTAACAGGTTCAACAGGTGGAGTAGGGATGGTTGCAGTAAATATTCTGTCAAAAATGGGATGTAATGTAACCGCAATCACAGGAAAACCTGAAAAAGCTGATTATTTAAAAGAATTAGGAGCAAAAACTGTTTTAGATCGTAAAGAATTTGAAGGTGAACCAAGATTAATTGGTAAAGGTACTTGGGATGGTGTTGTTGACACTGTTGGTGGAAATATTTTAGCAAACGCAATATCTCAAACAAGATTAAAAGGAATTGTAGCTGTTTGTGGTAATGCGAGTGGAACTAACAAATTAAATACTTCTGTTGTTCCTTTTTATATCAGAGCTGTAAAACTATGGGGCGTAGACTCAGTTAATGTAAGCAACAAAAGAAAAGAATTTGTATGGGGTGAAGTACCAAGTTTAGTAGATTTTAGTATTATAGAAAAATCAATTAAAATAGTTGGGCTTGAAGAACTATTGACTGTATTTCCAGAAATGCTTGAAGGAAAACTGAAAAATAGAATTCTAGTGGATGTAAATAAATAATGGATTGGGACAAATTAAAAATTTTTCATGCAGTAGCTGAAGCTGGTAGTTTTACAAGCGCTACTGTAATTTTAAATCTAAGCCAATCTGCAATTAGTAGACAAATTCAATCTTTAGAAGAAGATTTAAAAGTAAAGTTATTTGAAAGACATGCAAGAGGACTAACGCTCACAGAAAATGGTGAATATGTTTATAAAACTGCACATGAAGTTATTAGTAAAATAAAGGAGGTAGAAACAACTTTAGGAGATCAAAAACATAAACCAACTGGAAAACTAACAATTACAACTGTAAGAAGTTTTGGCACTCACTGGTTAACACCAAGGATTCAAGAATTTATGCAATTAAATCCAGAAATTGAAATAGAATTAATTTTTGACGATAAAGAATTAGATCTAAGTACTAGACAAGCTGATATTGGCATTTTTATGAGAAGACCTAAACAATTAAATTATATTCAAAGAAAATTGATGGATATTAATTACCATATTTATGGGTCTACTAAATATTTAGAAAAATATGGAATACCAAAAACAATAAATGATTTAAGCAAACACAAATTTATATCTTTTGGAAGAGGTGCACCGTCTCCTGTTTTTAACCCTGATTGGGCATTAAAATTAGGAGTGAAGGACAATAAAAAAAGAAAAACTGTTATGAAGGTAAATAGTGTGATGGGATTATTGCTAGCAGTTGAAAGTGGAGTAGGTCTTGCTGCTTTGCCTGATTATTTGGTATCATTATCAAGAAATGTAATTAAAGTTTTACCTAACGTCGAAGGCCCAATTACGGAAGCACATTTCGTTTTTCCAGAATCTCTTAAAAACGTGGCTAGAGTTACAACCTTCAGAAATTTTCTTTATAGTAAAATTTCTGAGTTTAAGTCTTAAAAACACTAAAAATCACATAAATTATATGTGCGACACTATTGAGATTGATAATCATTATCATTGCGAATAGTTCTCAAAATCATTATAAGTACATTAACAATTAGCATAGAGAGATAAATGAAAAAAATATTAATTTCAGCATTAATTCTATCATTATTTGTTTCAACTTTTGCTAAAGCAAATGAGGTGAATATATTCAATGCTAGACACTATAAAGCTGACGCAGAACTTTATAGCAAATTTACTGCAGCAACTGGAATTAAAGTAAATTTAATTAATGGTAAAGCTGGAGCTTTAGAGAAAAGAATGATCGAGGAAGGTGCAGACTCAGCTGCCGATCTTTACATCACAGCAGATGCAGGAAGATGTGGTGCTTTTAAAGCAAAAGGTATGACGCAAGCAGGACTTGTTTCACCAACTATCAAATCTTCAGTTCCAAAAAACTTTAGAACAACTCACTGGGTTGGCGTAGCTAAGAGAGCTAGAATAGTCTATTACGCTCCAGAAAGAGTAAGTGGAGCAGAATTATCTGGACTAACTTATGAAAGTCTGGCTGATCCTAAATGGAAAGGTAGAATTGCAATAAGAGCATCTAGCAATATTTACAATAAATCTTTAGTAGCATCATTAGTAAAAAATAATGGAAAAAAAGCTGCTAGAGAGTGGGCAAAAGGTGTTGTTGCCAATATGGCAAGAGATCCTAAAGGAAATGACAGAGCTCAGATTATGGCAGTTGCCGCAGGAGAAGCAGACATTGCAGTTGCAAACACATACTATTTAGCTTTGATGTTATCCGGGAACAAAGGTGCAGAACAACAAGCAGCAGCTAGAAAAGTAAAGGCATTTTTCCCTAATCAAAATGATAGAGGAACACATATGAATATTAGTTGTGCTGCTCTAGTTAAAGGTGCTCCAAATAAAGCTAATGCAATTGCACTTGTAGATTATTTGTTATCACCAGAAGCACAAGAACATTTCACTAATAATACTTTTGAGTTTCCGATGATTGCAGGTGTTTCACCAAACCCGTTAGTAGTAAACAACTTAGGTTTAGATTTTAAACAAGATTTTACCACAAGCGTTGCTAGTTATGGAGCTAAGCAAGCGGATGCATTAGAAGTAATGACAGCTGCAGGTTGGAAATAACATTGAGGACTAAAAAAAAATTTATGTCTGATGTTAATTACAATAAATCAGTCAAGCCATGTATCCCATGTGCTGAGGAGTGTAAAAAAATTAACAAAAGAATAAATAAAAGAAAGTTATCAGAGATAAATACTAAAGATTTTCCGCACATTCTAAAAGTATTCAATATCTGACCTTTTTTAATAAAAGTGCCTATGTATCTTTCGTAGGCACTTTTAAATTATTAAATTGAGACTATATTTAAAATTAAATTAAATTACTCTTATGAATTCAAACAAACTTAATATATGGTTTCTAAGCTCTTTATTAGTTTCATTACTTGTTATTATTCCAATTATAACCGTTTCAATTAGTTTTTTTGAAGAAACCTCTCGATATTTTGAAATTTTAAAATCCACTTTTCTATTTGAGTATATTCTTAATTCTTTATTGCTTTTGATTGGTGTTTTAATTTTAACTTTTATCTTGGGAGTAGGAGCATCATATTTAGTATCGTTTTATGAATTTCTTGGAGTTAATTTTTTTAAATGGGCTTTAATTTTATCTTTTGCAATTCCACCTTATATATATGCATATTCGTTATTTGCCTTCTTTGATAATTACGGAACAGCATTTACTATATTAAAGACCTTATTTGGTGAAGGCGAATTTAATCAACATATACCAAAATTTGACGGTATGTTTGGATTAATTTTGTCAATTTCATTTTCACTTTACGCTTATGTTTACATATTAGGAAGATCTTCATTTTTATATCAATCACAAAACTTAATTGAACTTGGAAAAAACTTAGGTTTTTCCAAATTTAAATCTTTTTTTTTTATTATATTACCTGCTTCACGACCCGCAATTGTTGCAGGTCTATCTTTAGTTGCAATGGAAACATTGGCAGAATTTGGAGCTGTTGACTTTTTTTCAATTAATACTCTTACAACAGGTATTTATAATGCATGGATAACATTTGATGATTTAGCTTTTGCAAATAGAATATCTTTTTTTCTACTATTATTCATATTTATTTTATTTTTAACAGAAAAACTATCTAGAAAAAAAGCAAAATATCATTTGGACTCTAGAGGTGGATTTAAACAAAAAGAAAAAATAAAACTCTCAGGTATAAATTCTTTTTTTGCTTTCTTGTTTTGTTTTCTATTATTTTTTTTTAGTTTTTTATTTCCATTAAGTCAAATGGTCTATTGGACAATTAAATTTCCAGAAAACTTTTTTGATGTAAATGTAATGAACCTTTTATTAAATACTTTATATTTAGTGACACTATCCAGTATTGTTTTAATATTTTTTGCATTGCTTTCAAATTATGGTAACCGTGTTTCAAAAAATAAAACTCTTAATTTTTTATCGACACTATCAATATCAGGATATGCAATACCAGGTGTAATATTAGCTGTAGCCTTTATAACTTTTATTGCATGGTTTGATAATAATATAATTAAATCTCTTGGTTTTTTATCTATTAAAAAAATATTTATTGGGTCAATCTTAGGATTAATAATTGTTTATTTCATTCGTTTTTATTCATTAGCATTTAATGGGATTAAATCTGGTTATGAAAAAATAAATTTTTCAGTTGATGAAAGTGCCTATCTACTTGGTTATTCAAAAAGAAAGACTTTTTTTAATATCCACATTCCATATTTAAGAAATTCACTTTTATTTGTAATTATACTAATTTCGCTAGAGATAATTAGAGAATTACCAATTACCTTAGTTTTAAGACCTTTTAATTTTGAAACATTTGCAACAACAGCATATATTTCTGCATCCGAGGACATGCTTGAGGCAGCAGCAGTACCATCATTATTTTTAATTTTAATTGCAGCTTTTTTTATTACAATATCTTCTAAATATATTTTAAAAGATAATAATGAGTAAAAATTTTTTAGAAATTAAAAATGTTGACTTTATAGTTAGTGGTCAAACCAAAGTAAAAAACGTCTCTTTTTCAATTCAAAATGAAGGCGATATAATTTGTCTATTAGGGCCATCTGGAATAGGAAAAACAACAATTTTAAGAACTATTGCTGGCTTAGAGAAGATCGTTAATGGATCAATAACAATAAATAATAAGTTAATGTCCTCAAAAAACAAACATGTTGAACCAGAGGACCGAAATATATCACTTGCTTTTCAAGAAAATAGTTTATTTCCTCACTATAACGTAGAAAAAAATATTTTAATTGGTACTGAAAAAAAAAGTAAAAAGAAAAAGAAAATAAATCCAAAAGAAATAATTAGTTTTTTAAACCTAAAAAAAATATTAAATAAATATCCTCATGAAATAAGTGCTGGAGAAGCTCAGAGAGCATCGCTTGCAAGATCATTAGTTTCTAATCCAGATTTACTTCTTCTAGATGAACCACTTTCAAATGTTGATCAAAGTTTTAAAGAAGAAATTCAAGTTGAGTTAAAACAATTATTAAGCAAATCTAAAATAACAACTATTATTGTAACACATGACTCATATGAAGCTTTTTATTTGGGAAGCAAGTGCGGAATTATTTTAAATAAACAACTTAAACAATTTGACGACCCATACAATGTTTATCATTTTCCAAATTCAATTGAGGTTGTAAATTTTTTAAATAGAGGAATTTTAATTCCAGCAAAAGTAACAAGTGAGAATAGTTTAGAAAATAAAGATCTAGGAACAATCCAAGGCAATTTTGTAAAACATTACCCTAATGGATCTGATGTTAAACTTTTATTGCAACCTGAAGATCTAGAGCATGATGACAAAAGTAATTTAAAGTTGGAAGTAGTTGATCGAAAATTCAGAGGAACAAATTTTATCTACACCCTTAAAACTGAAAGTAATTTACAAATTCCTGTATTCGTACATTCTCATCATATTCATCAACATGAGATAGATGAAAAATTTGGTATTAAAAGACCAATTCATATTGACCACATTGTCTGTTTTTAATTATTATTGTACGTTAATAAATCCATGGATAAAGAATTACCAAAAAGCTCAAAAGTTGTAGTAATTGGAGGTGGTGTTGCAGGCACATCATGCGCATACCATCTTGCTAAATTTGGCTGGAAAGATGTCGTTTTATTAGAAAGAGATCAATTGACATCAGGAACAACTTGGCACGCTGCCGGTCTTATGGGCCAATTAGGAGCATCATCAACTATAACAAAACTTAGAAAATATACTTTAGATCTTTACCAAGATTTAGAAAAAAAGACTGGTTTATCAATTGGATTAAAACAAAATGGTGCAATTACAGTTGCAACAACAAATGATAGAATGCAAGAGTTACTAAGACAAGCAACGACAGCTCAATTATCAGATGTTGAAGTGCAAGTTTTAGATAAAAAACAAACAAAAGATTTATACCCAGTATTAAATAACGAGGATATTATTGGAAGTGTTTTTATGCCTAAAGATGGACAAGCTGATCCAGTAGGTGTCACTAACGTTTTAGCAAAAGCAGCTAGGATGGAAGGTACAAAAATTTTTGAAAAAACACCTGTTACAAAAATTTTAGTCAAAAATAAATCTATAGTTGGAGTAGAGACTGAAAAAGGAAAAATAGATTGTGAATATGTTGTTCTAGCTACCGGTATGTGGTCAAGGCAAATTGGTGAAAAAATGAATGTGAGTATTCCATTATATCCTAATGAACATTTTTATGTGATCACGGAGCCGATGAAAGATCTACCTACAAATTTACCAGTTTTGAGAGATTATAATAATTGTCTTTATCTAAAAGAAGATGCTGGGAAAATGTTAGTTGGAATTTTTGAACCAAATGCCAAACCTGCTTTTAAAGATACTGGTATTGTACCAGAAAATTTTTCTTTTGGAGAATTGCCAGATGACTTTGATCATTTTGAACCTTATTTAAAAAAATCTTTTCATAGATTGCCAATGTTAGAAAATGCTGGAATTAGAAAATTTTTCTCTGGCCCAGAATCTTTTACACCTGATACACAATATTTATTAGGAGAGACTCCAGAGATAAAAAACTTTTTTACCTGTTGTGGTTTTAATAGTATTGGTATAGCAAGTTCAGGTGGCGCAGGTCGAGTTACTGCTGAATGGATGATCAATGGACATATTAATGAGGATTTATTCTCTGTAGATATAAAAAGATTTCAACAATTCCATTCTTCAAAAAAATTTATTATGGAAAGAGTTACAGAGACTCTTGGTGATTTATATGGAATGCATTGGCCATATAAACAACATAAAACTTCAAGAAACCAAATTACTTTACCATACCATGAAGAACTAAAAAAATTAGGTGCTTGTTTTGGATCTTCAGGCGGTTTTGAGAGACCTATGTGGTATTCTTTGAATGGTGCAAAAGCTGAATATGAATACAGTTTTGGTTATCAAAATTGGTATCCATCTGCTGAATATGAGACCAAAAATACAAGAAAAAATGTCGGTTTATTCGAATTAACACCTTTTTCTAAATTTGATGTTGCTGGAGAAAATGTCCATGATGAATTACAAAAATTGTGTACAGCGAACATAAAAGATGTTGAGGGTAGATCAACTTACACCCAGATGCTAAATGAAGATGGTGGTATAGAGACAGATGTAACTATAACTTGCCTGACTAAAAATCATTTTAGAATAATAGGTCCAGCTGCAACAAGAGAACACGATAAATTTCATATAAAAAAATACCTCTCAGAAAAAATAAACTTTAAAGATGTAACAGAGGATTTTGCATGCTTAGGATTGTATGGACCAAATACTAGAAAACTATTATCAAATATAAGTGATGATGATTTTTCAAATGAAGGAATAAAATTTAGTCATGGTAAAAAGGTGAATATAGATGGAATTGATGTTTGGGCTCAAAGATTGTCATATGTGGGTGAAATTGGATTTGAATTATATGTAAAAATAGATGATAGCAAAAAACTTTTCTTAACCATAGTCAATGAAGGTAAAAATCATAATTTATCTCTATGTGGGGCGCACGCAATGGATATAATGAGAATGGAAAGTGGGTTTTTACATTGGGGGCATGATATATCCCCCGAGGAGAATCAATACCAAGCAGGACTTCAATTTGCTATCAGTTATAAAAAAAATATTAATTTTATTGGAAAAGAAGCTTTACTAAAAATTAAAGATCAAAAACAAAAAAAATTGTTGGCAATGATGGTTCTTAAAGATAATAAACCAGGACAACCTCTACTGCTTCATGAAGAACCGATTTACTTAGATGATAAAATAATTGGTAGAACAACTTCAGGTAATTATTCATTCAATTTTGAAAAAAATATATCTTTTGGTTATGTAAATTCTGGAAATACAATTGAAAATTTACTTGATAAAAATTTGTCTATTGAAATAGAAAAGAAAAAATATCCTGTTTCATTAATTCAAAAGCCACTTAATCAAAAAAATATTAAAAATGCCTAATGTTTAAAATTATCCCCAAAAAAAATAAGGCAGCAGAGATTATTTGTAATCTTAATAAAATTAATAAAAATGAATTGAAACAAATAAAATCTACACTTGATAAATATGGTATGATTTATTTTCCAAAACAAAAGCTAAATTCTAGAAATTATCTAAATTTTGCACAAAAATTTGGGAAACCTGCGAACTATCCAAGGTTGAGAGGATTAAATAAAAAATACCCACAAATTACTGTTGTACAAAGAAAATCTTCAGACAAGGGACCAAGCTTTGGTGAACAATTTCATACAGACTCTTCATATACAAAAAAACCTCCACGATACACTATGTTGCTATCAAAACTGGTGCCTAAAAAAGGTGTTGCAAATACTGAGTTTTCCTCACAGTATTTAGCATATGAAAATCTGACTAAAAATCACAAAATTAGACTTAATAAATTAAAAGGTATTTACTCATCGCATGGACCTATATCAATTACTACAGTTGAAAGAGAGAAAGAAAAAGGAAAAATTTCTAAAGAATTAATTGCCAGTCACAAGATTATTAAAACTATTAATAATAAAAAAACTATATACTGTAGCCCTGGACACTTTATAAAATTTAACACAAATATGACTAAACAAAAAAACAAATTAAAGAATTTTTTATTCAGTCACCAGACTAAAAAAAAATTTCAATATGCTTTAGAATGGGAAAAAGACCAGCTTGCTATTTGGGATAACAGAGCAATGCTTCATCAAGCTACTCCTTTTAAAGGAAATAGAATTCTTCATAGAATAACAATATTATAATTAAATGTATTCGATCTTTCTTGGGTTAACACCTTTTATTTTTATAACTTTACTTGGATTTATATTTGGAAGACTAAAAATATTTGATCTAAGCCATGCAAAAGTTTTAAACTTATTTTTATTCTACGTTGCAGTGCCTGCATTAATTATAAAATTTGTTGCACAGAGTGAAATTGGCCAGGTAGACATTAAGCAAATAATTTCATATTTTTTAATGCAAGCTAGTCTAGGTTTGCTTACTTTTTTTGTAACAAGTAAGTTTTTTAAAAGACCCATACCTGAGTCAATTATATGGTCACTAATGGTTTCCTTGTCTAACCATGTAACTTTATTATTACCAATTACAAAAATTTATTTTGGAACAGAAGTTATAACGCAAGTTACCAGTATAATATTAATGGATGGAGTAATATTACTATCTGTGATTACTTTTTTCTTAGAATTAACTACAAAAAAAAATATTAAATTACTGTTTTTTCTAAGGAATGTGACTTTTAATCCAATGATATTTTCAATTTTAATTGGACTTTTGCTTTTTATATTTAACTATAAAATTGATAATACGCCGATTGATTACGTGCTATCTGTTTTAGCGGCCTGTGTTTCTCCTGTTGGTTTGTTTGCAATTGGTATTACTCTTTCTTTTTATACTCACAAAGTTATTAATAAATTAACTTCAACTATCTCTATTTTAAAGTTGGTAATATCTCCGTTAATTTTATTAATCATAGCATTTATATTTTTTGATGCTGGATTACCTGAAAAAATACCAGGTGCATTTTTTGTAAGTGTAGCACCTTGTGGACACACTGCGGTAGTATTATGTTCAGCTTACAATGTTAGTCCTGAAAATATTATTAAAGCTCTATTTATTTCTACTTTTGCCTCTATAGGCACAATTTTTTTTGCAATTCAATATCTACAAGTTGCTTAGAACTTTACTAGCACATTCTGTGGTATTGCTATCACCATCTAAATCTTTTGTTCTATTATTCTTCTCTAATAAAGTCTTTTCGATTGATTTTACTATTCTTGATGCAGCCTCTTTTTCTCCCAAGTAATCTAACATCATGGCACCAGACCATATTTGTCCCACGGGATTAGCAATACCTTTTCCTGCTATATCTGGGGCTGAACCATGTACCGGTTCAAATAATGATGGATATTTGTTTGTAGGGTTAATATTTCCAGACGGTGCAATGCCTATAGTTCCAGTACATGCTGGACCTAGATCTGATAAAATATCTCCAAACAAGTTTGAAGCCACGACAACATCAAACCATTCAGGAGTTAAAACAAATCTAGCAGTTAATATATCAATATGAAATTGATCAGTTTTAATTTCAGGATAGCTTTTCTTGTTTTCATTAAATCTTTCATCCCAGTAAGGCATAGTTATTGATATACCATTAGATTTTGTAGCATTGGTTAATTTTTTTCTTTTACGTTTTTTTGCTAATTCAAATGCAAACTTTTGTACTCTGTCTATCCCATGCTTTGACATAATAGTTTCTTGAATTACAATTTCTCTTTCAGTATTTTGATACATCTTTCCACCAACTGAGGAATACTCTCCCTCTGTATTTTCTCGAACTATCATCATATCAATATCGCCAGGTTTCTTATTAGCTAGTGGGGCATTAATACCTTCAAATAATTTTACCGGTCTTAGATTTATAAATTGATCAAATTCTCTTCTAAACTGAAGTAGTGATCCCCATAATGTAACATGATCTGGGTATCGATCTGGCATTCCAACTGCGCCAAAAAATATAGCATCATGGCTACCAACTTTATCCTTCCAATCATCAGGCAACATTTTTCCGTGTTTTTCATAATAATCACACGATGAAAAATCAAATTCATCAATTTGTAATTTGAATTGATGTTGATTGGCAACCTCTTTTAAAATTTTTTGAGCTTCTGGAACTACTTCTTTACCAATTCCATCTCCTGCAATGGATGCAATTTTATACTTTTTCATTTTTATTTTGTGAAAGTATCGTTAAATTGTTTCGCAACTCTTACAAAAGTAGTACATTTACTTAATTGTTTTAATGAAGGTGCACCCACATATGTGCAACTACTTCTAACGCCACCTAGAATATCTTGAATTGTATCTTTTATTTTTCCTCTATATTTAATTCTTACTGTTCTTCCTTCACTACTTCTGTAATTTGATAATCCTCCATAATGCTTTTTATTTGCTGTTTCAGAGCTTGAACCATAAAATTCAATATATTTTGAGCCGTTTGATTTAACTATTTTCCCTTTACCTTCGTCGTGACCTGCAAACATTCCACCTAACATTACAAAATCCGCACCACCACCAAAACCTTTTGCAACATCTCCAGGACATGTGCATCCACCGTCTGCAATTATATGAGCTCCTAAACCATGTGCTGCATCAGCACATTCAATCACAGCACTTAATTGAGGGTAGCCAACTCCTGTTTGAATTCTTGTTGTACAAACACTTCCTGGACCAATCCCAACTTTTACAATATCTGCACCTGATAAAATAAGTTCTTGCGTCATGTCTGCAGTAACTACATTTCCAGCTATAATAGTTTTTGTAGGATATTTATCTCTTACAGATTTAAGAAATTTACTAAAGTACTCAGAATAACCATTAGCAACATCAATACAAATGAACTTTATAAATCCAAATTCTCTTAAAACTTTGTTTAAATTTTCAAAATCTTCTTTTTTAGTACCAATGCTAATAGCTATATTTTTATAAATAGATTTAATTTTTTTAAATTGCTTTATTTTTTTTACATCATGTTGTTTAGTTAAACATGTAATCATGCCATATTCAGATAATTTCTCAGCTACTCCAAGCTCTCCAACCCCATCCATATTTGCAGCCATTATAGGAATACCCGACCACTCATTTTTACTATATTTAAATCTGTATGTTCTTAGAAGATTTACATCTTTACGACTTTGTAGCGTACTTCTTTTAGGTCTAAAAAGGACGTCTGAATAATCTAGTTTTAATTCTTCTTCAATTCTCACAAATCCGAATTTATACAGGTGCACAAAGTAAATTCAAATTAAATATTATTAGTATTGATACTAAGCTTTCATTAGTTATACTTTCAAAAATTCATATTATTAAGCATGTTTAAAGGTTTTAAGTCAAAATACGTAAAAGTTAGAAAAGGTAAAATTTTCTGCAGAGTAGGAGGTAAGGGTCCGCCGTTACTTTTGCTTCATGGTTATCCACAAACACATTTAATGTGGCACAAGACTGCTCTAGAATTATCGAAAAAATTTACGGTTATTGCTGCAGACCTGAGGGGATATGGTAATAGTTTAGCTCCACCCTCAGATAAAAATCATTTTAATTATTCCAAAAGAGAAATGGCAAGTGACATGAAACAAATAATGGTAAAATTAGGTTATTATAAATTCTTTGTAGCTGGACATGATAGAGGAGGAAGAGTGGCTCACAGATTAGCAAGGGACCATAGAAAAAATATATTAGCTTTGAGTGTTTTAGATATTTGCCCCACATTAGATATGTATGAATTAACAACTAAAGACTTTGCTAAAGCATACTTTCATTGGTTTTTTTTAATTCAACCTAAATGGCTACCTGAAAGAATGATTATGAGTGATCCAAGAAAATGGATGAAAAACTGCCTAGATAAATGGTCTGGAAATCATAAATTTGGAAAAGTTGAAGAAGGTTATTTAAAATGTTTTAAGCAACCAAAAAGAATTCATGGATCATGTGAAGATTATAGAGCTTCCGCAACAATTGACTTGGATCATGATAAAAAAGACAGAAAGAAAAAACTAAATATTCCTATTCAAGTATTGTGGGGAAAAAAGGGTGTAGTTGGTAGACAGTTCAAACCAGTAAAAATTTGGCAGAAATATACAACTAAAAAAATTGAAGGACATGCAATAAATTCAGGTCATTTCATTCCAGAACAAAACCCAAAAGCAACTGTAAAATATTTAACCAATTTTTTTTTAGATAAAATTAGCTAATTTATGTGTTTTGATGTGATCAATGATCGCGCATATCATTCTTGATTATAATTTATTCGCCCTTAAATATAATCTATGACCTCTTTACTAAAAAACTCAGAATTATCTCTAGAAAAAGCTGATAAAATTGTTTCAGAGACTTTAAATAGTTGTGATGATGGTGAACTTTACGTCGAAGATACAAAATCTGAAACTATCGTTTTAGATGATAATAAAATCAAAAGTTCAAACTATACCTCTGATTTAGGCTATGGTTTTAGAGCGGTCACAGGCGATACCGTGGCTTACTCACATTCAAATGAAATTTCAGAAAAATCGTTAAAAAATTCAAGTGATAATCTTAAATCAACCTTAAAAAACAATAGTGGCACTTACAACTCAGAAATAAAAAAAACTAATCAAAAACTTTATAAAGACATTGATCCGATTGAAAGCAAATCAATGAAATCAAAAATAGAGTTACTTAATAATATGAATGAGTATGCCAGATCTAAAGATAGTAGTGTAAAGCAAGTTACAGCTAGTCTTTTAGCTGAGAAGAAAAATATTGAAATTATTAGATCTGGTGGAGAGCTATTATCAGATAATCGACCATTGGTTAGAATTAACATGTCAGTGATGGTTGAAAAAAATGGAAGAAAAGAAACTGGTGTTTATGGAATTGGAGGAAGACAAGATTATGATGAATATTTAAAGAACGATAACTGGAAAAAAGTTTGCGATGAAGCATTTAGGATTGCAAACACAAACATAGAAAGTAAACCCTCACCAGCTGGAGAGATGAAAGTTGTGCTCGGACCAGGCTGGCCTGCTATTTTAATTCATGAAGCTGTTGGTCATGGTTTAGAGGGTGACTTTAATAGAAAAAAAACTTCTGCGTTTCATGATTTAGTAGGAAAAAAAGTTGCAAGCAAAGGAGTTACAATAATAGATGATGGTACAATAGATAATAGAAGAGGTAGTTTAAATATTGATGATGAAGGAACTCCAACCGAAAGAACTGTTTTGATAGAGGACGGAATTCTAAAAAATTTTATGCAAGATAGATTAAACGCCAGATTAATGAATACAAAATCCACAGGAAATGGAAGAAGAGAAAGTTATAAACATGTCGTAATGCCAAGGATGAGAAATACAATCATGTTAGGCGGCACAAACACTCAAGAGGAAATGATTAAATCAGTCGATAAGGGTATATTTGCGGTAAGTTTTGGTGGTGGTCAAGTGGATATAACATCAGGAAAATTTGTTTTCAATTGTACTGAGGCATATGAAATAATTAATGGCAAAGTAGGAGCTCCCATTAAAGGCGCAACTCTAATAGGTGACGGACCATCATCATTAAAAGAAATTTTAATGGTTGGAAATGATATGATGTTAGACCCAGGAATTGGTACCTGTGGAAAAGCAGGACAAGGCGTTCCAGTTGGTGTTGGACAACCATCTCTGTTAATAAACAATATGACAGTTGGTGGAACTCAATTGTAATCTCAATGATTAAAGATCAAGATTATCTAAAAAAAATTGCTGATATTTGTCTTAGCAAATCAAAAAAACTTGGCTCAACAGACGCAAGTATTTTGGTACAGAGTTCTGTATCTGAAAATATTAATGTTAGGAATAAAAAATTAGATGGTTCTGAAAGATCAGAAAATCTTGGAGTTGTCCTTACTACATATTTAGGAAAAAAAAAGTCCTCAATTGCATCATCAAACCTTAAAGAGAGTAACTTAAATGAATTAGTTGATAGATGTATTGAGACAATGAAGATAACGCCCGAAGATGAATATAATTCACTGCCAGATAAAGATCTTCATTTTAGCGGTTTGAAAGATTTAGATTTATACGATGAAACTCATTTGAGTAATGAAGATAAAATTAATTATATAAAAGAGGCAGAAGATGAGGCTTTTTCAAATAATAAAATTGTAAATACCAATGGTTCAGGATTTGGGGAAAATAAATCAAATTTTTTATTAGCTAATTCAAATGGATTTGCTGATGGATATAAAACTTCTCAATTTACAGCTTATTGTGAAGTTGTTTCTAAAAGCAATGGAAGTATGGAAAGAGATTATGAATATACTAGTAAAAGATTTTATAATGACATTTTAAAACCAAAAGACCTTGGATCTATCGCAGCGGATCATGCTGTAAAAAAATTAAATCCAAAAAAGATTAAAAGTGAAAAAATTAGCCTTATATTTGACAAAAGAATATCAAAAAACTTTCTTTCAATTTTTGCTAGCGCCATTTCATCAAGTGCTATTGCAAAAGGTACTACTTTTTTAAAAGATAAATTAAACCAAAAAGTATTCAATACTGAATTAAATATTAATGATCGTGGTGATATCAAAAAAGCTAATGGATCACGTTATTTTGACAGTGAAGGTATAGGTATAATTAATTTAGATTTAATTAAAAATGGAATACTTCAAGATTATTTGATTGACACTTACAATGGAAAAAAAATAAACAGAAAGTCTAATGGTAGAGCAAGTGGTACAACAAATCTGTATTTTGAAAACGGATCTAAAACTTTTAATGAGTTGATAAAGTCAGAAAAAAAACTTCTTTACATAAAAGAAACTATCGGTCACGGCACAAATATTATTAATGGAGATTATTCCGTAGGTGCAAGTGGTATAATGATTGAAAATGGTGAATTTTCATATCCGGTAAGTGAAATAACAATCGCTGGAAATTTAAATAATATTTTTCAAAATATAACTCTAGCTGACGATCTAGAATTTAATTATTCTACCAATTCACCAACAATGCATGTTGAAGGTATGATTGTCGGGGGAAAATAAGAATTAATGAAAATTATTTTAAAAAGCTTAATAATCTTAACTTTATTTTTTAATCCAGTCTATTCAGCAGATAATAATCAATTAGATAAACTTTTTGAAAAACTTTTAGAAGATGGCGAAATCTCAGCAAGGGAAACTGAAATGAAAATTTGGGGTATTTGGACAACGCATCCAAAAGATCAAAACTTAACCAGTTTATTATCTAGAGGAACATCATTTATGAACAGTCAAGAATACCAAAAAGCTGAAAATATATTTACAACTGTTATCGAACTGGATCCAAAATGGGCTGAAGCGTGGAATAAAAGAGCTACAGTTCTTTATTTGATGGGTAAGTATCAAGCGTCACAAGACGACATTGATGAAGTTTTAAAATTAGAAAAAAGACATTTTGGAGCTTTATCAGGTCAAGGCTTAGTGCAAATGAAATTAAAAAACTATGAAAAAGCTTTAAGCAGCTACGAAAGAGTAAAAAAAATTTATCCATCAATGAGGTCTCCAAAAATAATGATACCTCAAATAAAGGAACTAATTAAAGATCAATCTGTTTAAGATGAAAAAATTAATTTTAATTTTTTCAGTTTTATTGTTTCAATTAAATTATTCATTTGCCAATGACAAAGTTATTGAATCTTTAAAAGAGGGAGGCAAACTTATATTTATAAGACATGCACTTGCCCCAGGCAATGGTGATCCAGAAAATTTTGAATTGCAAAACTGTTATTCTCAAAGAAATTTAAATGAAATAGGAATTCAGCAATCAAAAAAAATTGGATTAATTTTAAAAAAAAATGAGATTAAAATTGATAATATTTATTCTAGTGAGTGGTGCAGATGTAAAGATACTGCAAAATATGCTTTTGATGACTTTGAGACATTTGACGCTCTAAATTCATTCTACGATATAAGATTTGCATCTAATAAGGATAAACAGATAAAAGATTTTTATGAATTTATAGACAGCATAGATAGTAAAAATAATATTGTATTTGTTACGCACTACGTAGTTATTGGGGCAATTTTAAATATTGGAACATCTTCTGGTGAAATTGTTGTGACAGATAAAAACTTGAATATTATTGGATCAATCGATACTTTATAATATATAGAAATTATGAAAACGATCTTTGTTATAGGCTCGAAAAAACATACACTTAAGTACACAAGAAAGATGCCTGAGGGAGAAGTAAAAAAAATGAAATCATTTGTGACAAACAAAGGTCAAAAATTAGAAAAAACGTCTAAATTCAAAATTCTTAAAATTTCCGAAGAAAAATCTGCAAGAACTTTTAAAATTAATTTATAAATTTTTTTAAAATCAAATTAAAAATGAAAAATTCAAAAAGAAGCAATGTTGATCCATTTATCGTAATGGATGTAATGGAGTCTGCTAGAATAGCTGAAAAAAATGGCAAACATATTATACATATGGAAGTAGGGCAGCCAGGTACCCCAGCTCCAAAATTAGCAAAAAAATTTATTACTAAAGAAATATCTAATAATAACTTAGGCTATACAGTTACTCTTGGACTTCCTGCTTTGAGAGAACGTATTTCTAAGTTATACGGAGATTGGTACAACATTGATTTAAATCCAAATAGAGTTGTAATAACCGTAGGTTCATCTGGAGCTTTTATTTTATCTTTTACATCTTTGTTTAATATTGGTGATAGAGTGGGTATAGCAGCACCTGGCTATCCTAGTTACCGACAAATTTTAAAATCTCAAGATTTAATTCCAGTAGATATTCAAACTGAAATACAAAATAAATTTCAGCCAGTACCTGAAGATATAAAAAAAAATAATTTAAATGGTATTCTTGTTGCATCTCCTGCAAATCCTACAGGATCGATGGTTGATAAGGAGACTCTAAAACATTTAATAAACACTGCACACGAAAATAATGTTAGCTTTATAAGTGATGAAATATACCACGGTATTCAATATGAAAATAATCCCACAACAGCGTTAGAAATAACAGACAAATGTTATGTTATAAATTCTTTTTCTAAATATTTTTCTATGACAGGTTGGCGAATAGGTTGGATGATTGTTCCAGAAGATCATGTAAGACAAGTAGAAAGATTATCACAAAATTTATTTATATGTCCACCACATGTAAGCCAATTAACAGCGTTATCAGCAATGGACGCTAACATTGAATTAAATGAAAATGTAAATGTTTATAAAAAAAATAGAGAAATACTTTTAGAAGAATTACCTAAAGCTGGATTAGGAAAATTTTCTCCTCCTGATGGTGCATTTTATATCTACATTGATATTTCAGAGTACTCGAAAGATAGCCTTAACTTTTGTAAAGAAGTGCTTGATAAAGCAGGAGTAGCAATAACTCCTGGTCTAGATTTCGATCAAAAAAGAGGAAATTCTACAATAAGGTTTTCATACGCTAGAAGCACTGAGGATATAATTGAAGGAGCAAATAGAATAAAAAAATTTATGAAAGAAGAGTATTTAAAATAATAATGAAAACCGCTGTTTTATTTGGCTCATCTGGGTTAATTGGATCTAAATTACTAGATAATTTAATCAACAACAATACTTACAACAAAATAAAAATATTTGTTAGAAAACTACCTTCTATTGATAATGTAAAAGTTGAAGTGATTAATACAGATTTTTTAGATTTAGACACTTTAAAAGAAAAATTAACAGGAGATGATTGTTTTTTTTGCATTGGCACAACTCACAAAGATACACCCGATAAAAAAGAATATAGAAGAATAGAATATGATTTGCCTGTACAATTAGCAAAAATTGCAAAATTTAATTCAATTAGTAATTTTATTTACGTCTCCTCAATTGGAGCAAACCCAAAAGCCTCAAGTACATATTTAAAAAATAAAGGTCAAGTAGAGGAGGAGCTAAAAAAGATTGGGTTTTCTAACCTAAGCATTATTCAACCCTCATTTTTAGTTGGAAACAGAAAAGACTTTAGAATTGTTGAAGTTTTAGGAATTCCAGTGATGAAATTTCTATCCTTATTCTTTTTTGGTGGATTTAAAAAATACACTCCAATAAAAGTTGAGATAGTTGTAAATGCAATGATCAAACTTGCCTCAGGAAATAATAGTGAGCAAACTTATTTGTCTGATAAGTTGCAAGAGTTAGGATCTAACTAAATGAGAAAATCTATAATATCAATATCTTTTTTGATTTATATATTTTGTATTTTACCTTACTCTACTTCAATGGCATATGAGGAATCTCAATATGATGTAGTATATAAATCTGAAATATACGAAGTGAGACATTATAAAGACCGTCTAGTTGTTGAAGTTGTAAGTAGAAATGATGACAATAGTTTTAGAAAACTTTTTAAATATATCTCGGGTCAGAATAATAAATCCCAAGAAATTAAAATGACTGTGCCAGTAACACAGGGTGAGAGGGATAATGGATACTATATGCAATTTTATCTTCCATCAAAATTTACAAAAGAGAATGCGCCAATACCTACAAATTCAGATGTTAAAATCTCAACAATAGAAGAAGGTTTTTTTGCTGTAATAGAATATTCTGGAAGAGCCTCAGATAATAATTTCTTCAAACATAAGGAAATTCTATTTAAAAAACTCTTAGAGGATAAAGTAATCATTAAAGGACCCCCAATAAGAGCAACTTATAATGGGCCTTTTACGCTTCCTATGATGAGACGCAACGAAGCTATGTTTAAAGTTAAGTGGAGTAAATAGATTACATTTTGCCATATATATTAATTTCTATCGCCTGATAGTTTAACTTCATTAATCAGAAAGGTATTTTATGAAAAAATTATTTCTAATTTTATTTGTATTATTTGGTTTAAACAGCTCTGTTTTTGCTGATGGTCATGTAAAAAGAATTTTATCAACTAGTCAGACTGGTATGGGTAATGATATTGTTTATCCATCAGGAAAAGCAAAGATTACGGCTTTTGAATTTACTGTGCCCGTAGGAGGTCCTGTAGTTCCGCATACTCACTCGTTCCCTGTTTTAATAATGATACAACAAGGAGAAATTGAACTTACTCAAGGTGGCAAAAGCTATGTTTACAAAGCTGGAGATGCATTTATTGAAGATGTAGGTGTAGCTCATGAGTCAAAAAATATTGGAGATGTTCCTGTTAAAGCAATTGTTGTTGCTATGGGTGTTGAAGGCCAAAAAATTATGACCCCAGTAAAATAGAAAGAAAAAATATGGGGCAGTTATTTTTACATGCCCCATATCTCATTCTTTAAGCTATATTTTTTTAGTCTCTTTCTTTATATGAGCTAATGTTTCTCCAGAGTTTTTTCCTGATTTGATAACATATCCACTTGTGCCATTTGCATTAGTTTCTACAGTTTTCAAATTTCTAAACATAAGTTGATTTAGCTTAGCGTTCTTTGAGCCTCGGCTAAACGAACTTAACACTCTGTGCATTCTCTTCATACACTCTTCTTGTTTGTTTTTCCAAAACTCGCTTTTAACCGATGCGATATCGGTCTCTTTTTTACCATGAGATATGGTAAAAATAATTTATCATTCTAGAAAATTGATTTCAAATTATTAAAAAAAATAAAAGATCAAAATGGGTTTTATTAATTATATTTATCGACAAAATTTAATTAGAATTAAATTGGATCCATTTACTATTATTCTTACTTGACTTAATAACGTTTTCTATAAACTTCATTCCATCAATTCCATCATCAATTGTAGGATAACAATTATTTGACTTATCATATTCTTGTCTATCAATATTAGCTGATAGCTCTTTGTAAACATCACTATAAATATTAGCAAAACCTTCCAAATAACCTTCTGGATGACCTTGTGGAATTCTTGTTACATTTTTAGCTTCATCACTAGTAATATTGCTTCCTCTTGTAATGTTTTGAGCAGGGCTACCAAATTTAGTATAACTCAAGTAATTTGGATCTTCTTGTCTCCACTCAATTCCAGCATTTTCTCCATATATTCTAATTTTAAGATTATTTTCATTTCCAACTGCTACTTGGCTTGACCATATTGATCCTTTTGCACCCCCTTTAAATCTTAGCATTATTTGGGCATTATCATCTACTTTTCTCCCTTCAACAAATGTATGAATATCAGCTGAAATTTCATCTACCTCCAATCCAGTTATAAACCTAATCAAATTATAAGCATGAGTTCCAATATCTCCTATACAACCACCAGCGCCGGATCTATTGGGATCAGTTCTCCATTCGGCTTGCTTTAATCCACTATCCTCTGCTTTTGTTGTTAACCAATCTTGTGGATATTCAGCTTGAATAACTCTTAAAGAACCCAAGTCCCCTTTTTGAACTAAAGATCTTGCATGTCGAACCATAGGATATCCAGTGTAATTATGTGTCAAAGCAAATATTAATTTTTTGCTTTCAATTACCTTTTTAAGATCTATTGCTTCCTTACTAGACATACCAATTGGCTTATCGCAAATAATATGTATCCCATTTTCTGCAAAAATTTTTGCAATAGGTACATGTAAATGATTTGGAGTTACTATTGAAACTACATTAATACCATCTGCTCTAGTTGACTCTTTTTCAGCCATCTCTTGATAGGTTTTATAGACTCTATCATTTTCTAGACCAAGATTTTTTCCAGTTTCTTTTGAATTTTCAAAGTCAGATGAAAATGATCCAGCAACTAATTCATAATACCCATCAAGTCTTAAAGCTATTCTGTGGACACTTCCAATAAAAGCATCTTTACCACCACCAACCATGCCGATGCGTATTTTTCTATTCATTAATTAATGCCAAGCATTTTTTTGTTTGATTCATGGTCAGTTCCGCTACCTGCAAAATCATCAAAAGCTTTTTCTGTTGTATTAATTATATGATTTTTAATAAATTCTGCTCCCTCTCTTGCTCCATCTTCTGGATGTTTAAGGCAGCATTCCCATTCAAGAACTGCCCAACCATCATAATCATATGAAGTTAGTTTTGAAAATATAGATTTAAAATCAACTTGTCCATCACCAAGCGATCTAAATCTACCAGCTCTATTTACCCATGATTGAAATCCACCGTACACTCCTTGTTTTCCAGATGGATTTAACTCAGCATCTTTAACGTGAAACATTTTTATCTTCTCATGATAAATGTCAATATGAGCTAAATAATCCAGATGCTGTAGAACATAATGACTTGGATCAAAAAGCATATTACATCTTTTGTGATTACCAACTCTTTCTAAGAACATTTCAAAAGTTACACCATCATGAAGATCTTCACCTGGATGTATTTCATAACATAAATCAACCCCATTATTATCAAAGTGATCAAGAATGGGCTTCCATCTTTTTGATAGTTCATCAAATGCATTTTCAATTAACCCTTCAGGTCTTTGAGGCCAAGGGTAAACATAAGGCCAAGCAAGTGCTCCTGAAAAAGTTACATGTTTATCTATTCCTAGACTGTTTGATGCTTTTCCAGCCATCATTAATTGATTTACAGCCCATTCTTGTCTTGCTTTGGGATTTCCTCTTACTTCAGGTGAAGCAAAACCATCAAAGGCAGTGTCATAAGCAGGATGTACTGCAACAAGTTGACCTTGTAGGTGAGTGGATAATTCTGTAATTTCTAAATTGTGTGATTTAGCAATTCCTTTAATCTCATCACAATAATCTTTACTTTCAGATGCTTTTTTTAAATCAATTAATCTACCGTCCCAACTTGGAATTTGTATACCTTTGTAACCAAGAGATGATGCCCATTTACAAATATTATCTAAAGAATTAAACGGTGCATCTTCGCCTACAAATTGTGCTAGGAAAATTGCAGGACCTTTTATTTTGTTCATAATTCCCCTTTCTCTTTAATTTTTTACCCAACTATTTTTTACAAAAAAAATACTAGCAGGCACAAGCCTTCTTGGATAGACTATTATTAAGAATAATTAAATTAATAGGAGATAAAATGAAAAAAATAATGATTTTATTGTTTGTTTCTCTATTTACTTTTTCTGCAAATTCAAATGCTAAGTCAATAACATTAGGATGGGCCGCTTGGGACCCTGCTAATGCATTACAAGAACTTACAAAAGAGTTTACAGCAGAGACAGGAATAGATGTTAACTTCGAATTCGTACCATGGCCTAATTTTGCTGATCGTATGTTGAACGAACTTAACAACAAAGGTAAAACTTTTGACTTGTTAATTGGTGACTCACAATGGATCGGTGCTGGTGCAGTGTATGGACACTATGTAAAATTGAATGACTTTTTTGATAAAGAAGGAATTTCAATGAACGATTTCTCACCTGCAACAGTTTATGCGTATTCAACATGGCCAAAAGGAAGTGAAAACTATTATGCACTACCAGCTATGGGAGATGCATTAGCATGGGCTTATAGAAAAGACTGGTTTGATAGACCTGAGCTTAAATCTGAATTCAAAAAGAAACATGGTTATGATTTAGGTGTACCTGCTAGTTGGGATCAACTATATGACATGTGTACTTTTTTCCAAGGAAGAGAAATTGATGGTCAAAAAAGATACGGTGCTGCTATAAATACAGAGCGTGGATCTGAAGGTATTACAATGGGTGTAACTGCAGCTATGTATGCATGGGGTATGGAATATGAAAATCCAAACAAACCGTACGATATGGAAGGTTATTTCAATTCTCCGCAAGCAGTAGAAGCTGTAGAGTTCTATAGAAAATTATATGAGGACTGTGCTCCTCCAGGACACTCTGATGCTTATATGGTAGCAAACTTAGATGCATATAAATCAGGACAAGTAGCATTCCAAATGAACTGGTATGCTTTTTGGCCAGGTGTTTCTAAAGAAGATAGCGACGGAAGAGTTAGTGGTTTCTTTGCAAATCCAAAACAAAACGTAGCTGCTGCAACATTAGGTGGACAAGGTATATCTGTTGTTAAATATTCAGATAAACAAGATCTTGCATTAGAATATATTAAATGGTTTGCAAGACCAGATGTACAGCAAAAATGGTGGGATTTAGGCGGATATTCATGTCATAATGATGTATTAAATTCACCATCGTTTCCTACATCTACAGTTTATGCACAAGGTTTCTTGGACTCAATGGGAATTGTCAAAGATTTTTGGCAAGAACCAACATTTGTTGAGTTAATGTTACCTATGCAGGAAGCTATTCATGATTACGTTGTTAATGGAAAAGGAACTGCTAAAGGCGCTCTAGATAAAATTATCGAAGAGTGGGTTGAAGTATTTGAAGCAGACGGAAAACTTTAACATTAATATCTAAAAATATAAAAAAAAAGGGGGGTAATATCTCCCCTTTTTTTTAAAAAATCATATGAGCGTTAAAAAAAAATTTAAAGGACTTTCTGATAAGGCTGTAGCATGGCTTTTCATTGGACCATCTGTCTTTCTTTTATTGGCGATAAATATTTATCCTTTGATTTATGCAATCAGAATGTCTTTTACAAATTTTTACGCAAATAAAATTGGGAGAGAACCACAGTTTGTCGGTTTAAAAAATTATATAAAAGTTCTCAATAAAGAGGCCATATGGGAAAAAATGCAGGTTACTGCAAACTTTATGTTTTGGACTTTGTTACTTCAGGCAGTAATTGGATTAGGTTTGGCTTTATTATTAAACAGGAAATTTAAAGGTAATGAATTATTAACCACACTAATAGTATTACCAATGATGTTATCGCCTGCTGTTGTGGGTGTTTTTTGGACTTATCTTTATAATCCTCAAGTAGGTTTATTTAATTATGTAGTAAACTTTTTTTACGATTTTGGAAGTTTTGATATGATTGGTTCAAGTGAACTCGCGCCTTGGTCGATAGTTATAGTTGATACTTGGATGTGGACACCTTTTACAATGTTGATTTGTTTAGCCGGTCTAAGATCAGTTCCAAATTATTTATATGAGGCTGCTGAAGTTGATAGGGCTAGTAAATGGCAACAATTTATATACATCACACTACCATCTGTATTACCATTTTTATTATTGGCTTTGTTATTTAGAGGGATTGAGAATTTCAAAATGTTTGACATGGTCGTTGAACTTACATCTGGCGGCCCTGGTTCAGCTACAGAGCTCGCCTCAATCAATTTAAAAAGAGAAGCATTTGAAAAATGGAAAACCGGTTACAGTTCAGCTTTTGCTGTCATTTTATTTGTAACTATTTTTGGTTTTGGAAATGTTTATGTAAAAGTAATGAATAAAATAAAGGAACGCTGATGGATACATCCAGATCATATTTAGAGCCTTCATCGTTTTCAAAGAAACTTGCTGCAACAATTATTATTGTTTACACAGTAATAACATTGATACCTATTTCCTGGATGGTAATGACAAGTTTTAAGAATGTTAATAGTGCAATTTCTTATCCACCTGAAGTACTGTTCGAACCATCTTTAGAGGGATATGTTAACTTGTTTACTAATAGATCAAGGCAATCTCAGGAATATCTTGACTCTTTGCCTGCTCCAGAAACTTGGTATGAAGAATTAGTTAGAAGTAGAGAAATGGTCATAACAGGGCCATCAAAATTTTTAGGTAGATACTCAAATTCAATGATAATTGGCTTTGGGTCAACTTTCGCATCTGTATTTTTGGGTGCATTAGCGGCGTATGCTTTCTCGAGATTTAGAGTTCCATTGAAAGATGATTTATTATTTTTTATTCTTTCTACCAGGATGTTTCCACCAATAGCGGTGGCTGTTCCAATATTCATTATGTATAGAAAATTAGGATTAGGGGATACTCACCTTGGAATGATCATATTATATACAGTCGTAAATTTAAGTTTAGCAGTATGGCTATTAAAAGGATTTATGGATGAAATTCCTAAAGAATACGAAGAAGCAGCTATGATTGATGGATATTCTAGACTTCAAGCGTTCTTTAAAGTTGTTCTTCCACAAGCGATGACTGGTATTGCTGCAACAGCAATCTTTTGCATGATTTTTTCATGGAACGAATATGCATTTGCTGTTCTCCTCACTCAATTTAACGCACAAACAGCTCCACCATTCATCCCGACAATTATAGGAGAAGGAGGTTTGGATTGGCCTGCTATTGGGGCTGGTACAACTTTATTTTTATTACCAGTGATGATTTTTACAATTATTTTAAGAAAACACCTTTTGAGAGGTATTACTTTTGGAGCAGTGAGAAAATAATGCAAGAAGAAAAATCATTAATGAGAAAAATATTTAGAAGAGTTTACTGGGAAAATTTATCTACAGTATTAATTTTATTAGGAGTTTTCATGTTATTGCAACCATTTGCAATGTGGATGTATACTTACTCATTTATTGTAATTTTAGTTGGAACTATAGGTTTCGTAATCACAAGTCACTTTCCGGATTAATATGTCTAAAATTAAAATAGTAAATTTACAAAAATCATTTGGAGATTTCACTGCAGTTAAAAATTCTAATTTAACAATTAATGATAAAGAGTTTTTTGTTCTGCTTGGCCCATCTGGATGTGGAAAAACAACAACTCTAAGAATGATTGCTGGATTAGAATTACCAACATCAGGAGAAATTTATTTAGGAGATGAAGAAGTTGGAATGTTAAGAGCATCTGAGAGAGATATTGCCTTCGTTTTTCAATTGTTTGCCCTCTATCCACATATGAATGTAAAAAATAACCTATCTTTTCCACTTAAAATGCAAGGTTATAGTAGAAGTGAAATTAAAACTAGAGTTGAAGAAGCAGCAAAACTTTTAAGAATTGATCATATTTTAAACTCCAACATTTCTTCTTTATCGGGTGGAGATAGACAACGTGTAGCTCTTGGTAGAGCTTTAGTGAGAAGACCAAAAGCATTTTTAATGGATGAGCCTTTAGGTACTTTGGATGCAGAATTTAGAGAATTAATGTGTTTAGAGCTTAAGAAATTACATATCGATGTTGGCGCTACCACTGTTTATGTAACACACGATCAATTAGAGGCAATGTCATTAGCTGATCGTATTGCCGTAATGGATGGTGGTGAAATTTTACAAGCTGATGAACCTTCAGTAATCTATAATAAACCTGCTACCAAATTTGTAGCATCATTTATTGGCTCCCCTGGAATGAATTTTATAAGTATTGATCAAGGGATTTCCAATGAACAGTCGACTTTAAATATAGAAGGAACAAATTTTAATATACCTAAACAGTATGAGATATCAAAAGGCAAAAAAAACTCATTTGGTATTCGTCCTGAAAATTTATCTCTTACTAACGAAGGTGGTCTTAAAGGTTCAGTATTTGGAGTTGAGTATTTAGGCTCAAGAAAAATTGTAACTGTTAAGACTAATTTTGGAGAAATCAAAGTAAAAACTGATATTTCAACAAGTGTTAAAATCAATGAAAACGTTCAAGTAAAACCCTCAAATGATAACATAATTATTTTTGATGGTGAGACTGATAAATCTCTTAAAAGTGAGTTTATGAATTAATGGCAAAAATAGAATTAAAAAATTTATCTAAAACCTATAATAAAAAAATTGAGGCCTTACATGATATAAATTTTACCATTGAGGATGGTCAGTTTTTTGTTTTATTAGGCCCCTCAGGTGCTGGAAAAACTACTACATTAAGATGTATTGCTGGATTAGAGAAAATAGATAATGGAAGTATTCTATTTAACGATGAGTCCGTAACCGAAGATCAACCAGCATCAAGAGATGTTTGTTTTGTGTTTCAACAATACTCTTTATATCCTCACTATAGTGTTTATGAAAATTTAGCATTCCCTTTAAGATCTCCAATGAGAAAATTACCTGAGGATGAAATTAAAACTAAGGTTGAGAATATTGCAAGTATGTTAAAGATTTCAAATAAGCTAAATAATAAAGCAACACAATTATCTGGTGGTGAGATGCAAAGAGTTGCAATTGGACGTGCGCTAGTTCGTGAGCCAAATTTATACTTGATGGATGAACCATTATCCTCTCTAGATGCTAAATTAAGAGAGAGTTTAAGGGTTGAATTAAAAAACATTCAAACCAATCTAAATGCAACAATACTTTATGTTACACATGATCAAGCAGAAGCCACTACTTTAGCAGATAAAATTGGAGTTTTAAAAGAAGGCCATTTGGTGCAAATAGGTACTCCTGAAGAGATATATGAAAATCCAAATTCTATATATGTTTCGCAAAGATTGGGTTCGCCAAAAATCAATATTCTGCCTGGAAATTTACTTGGAATGAATGATGTACCTACTTTTGGTATAAGACCTGAGAATATTAAAATAGGAAATGGTAACCACTCAGCCAAAATTATCTCAATTGAAAATCTAGGCTCTGAAACAGTAGTTGCTTTAAATTTTAAAGACCAAGAAATACTTGTGTCAATTCAAGGTAATTATAAATCATCAATAAATGAGACAATTAATTTTGACATCAACAATAAAAAAGTTTTAAAATTTGATCAAGAAGGAAACAGAATTTATGAGCGTTAGTTTTTTAATTTCTCAAGCAAAAAGTGTCCAAAAAGTTATAGATGAAAATTCTGCTGAAATAGAGGTTCTTGATCAAAAAATTGGAGACGGAGACCATATTTTTAACATTCAAAGAGGTTTAAAGTTAGTTGTTGAACTTGAGGATTCAATCAAAGATTTACCATTAGCCAAAGCTTTAAATATGATAGCAATGAAAGTTTTGTCAGGTATCGGTGGATCATCAGGCGCATTATTTGGAACTTTTTTTATGACCATGGCTAAATCTCCTGATCTAGATAAAGATGTTGATTTTAATAAAGCATGTGAAATGATTATTAGTGGAATTAAAGCCATGAAAGAAAGAGGAAAAGCCGATGTTGGAGAAAAGACTATGATGGATGTTTTAATACCAGTTTCAGAAAAACTTAACGAATTAAAAAATGAAAGTGAATTTAAATCAGGTTTAAATGAAGTAATAAAAATTGCTGAAGAAAGAATGTTATCCACAAAAGATATGTTAGCCACAAAAGGTAGAGCTTCTTTTTTAGGTGAACGTGCAAAAGGACACATAGATCCTGGAGCCCGTTCTTCACAGCTTATAATCGATACAATTTGTAAATCAGTAATTAATAATTAGGAGGGAAAATGAAAAAATTTATTAACAATAACGATGATTTTTTAAAAGAGAGCCTTACAGGTTTTGGTAAGGCACATAGCGACATTATAAATGTAAATCTAGACCCAAGTTTTGTTTCAAGAAAAAATAAAACCAAAGATGGAAAAGTCTCCCTAATTTCAGGTGGCGGAAGTGGTCATGAACCAATGCATGGAGGATTTGTTGGTCATGGAATGTTAGATGCTGCATGCCCAGGTTTTGTATTTTCAGCACCAACACCTGATCAAATGCAAGCAGCAGCAGAACATGTTGATAGTGGTGCAGGTGTTTTATTTATTGTTAAAAATTATTCTGGAGACATAATGAATTTTCAAATGGGAGCTGAAATGTACTCTGGCAAAAATGATAGTATTGTTACTAACGATGATGTTGCTGTTGAAGACTCTACATTTACAACTGGAAGAAGAGGTGTTGCAGCAACAGTATTAGTAGAAAAAATAGTTGGATCTTTAGCTGAAAACAGCGGATCACTCGAAGAATGTAAAAAACTTGGTGAAAAAGTAAATAAAAACGCTGGTACGATGGGAGTTGCATTTACAAGCTGCACTGTTCCTGCTGCAGGAAAACCTACTTTTGATATAGGCGATGACGAAATGGAGTTTGGTGTAGGGATACACGGTGAGCCAGGGAGAAAAAGAGAAAAAATTCAAGCCTCAAAAACGATTGTAGGAAATATTCTTGAAGCTATTTTAGATAATTTAAAACCAGAAAAAAATGAGAAGAATTTACTTTTCGTAAATGGAATGGGAGGCACTCCTTTAACAGAATTATATTTAGTTTATGAGGATGCATGTCAAATTTTGCAATCAAAGGGTATTCAAGTAACAAAAAGTTTAGTTGGAAATTATTGTACATCACTTGAAATGCAAGGTGCTTCAATTACTCTTCTAAAATGTGATGATGAAATCTTAAAGCATTGGGACTCACCAGTTCATACAGCGGCACTGAGATGGGGAATGTAAAACTTTTTTTGATCAAATAACGACTAAATCAAGTTTTTGATTGCCAAGTCTTTCGTTACCACTTTCCGTAACTAGGTAAGTTTCACCTAAGTTCATTGCTAAATTATTTTCAGAATCCATTAATATCATATGCATAAAAAATACATTTCCTGGTTTAATTATATATGGATTTCCAGTGTATAACATTGGCCAATCCATCCAATTAGGTGAAAAGGTTGCTCCTAAAGAATAACCACAAGCATTCATTCTAGAATTTTTATAACCTAAATCATCAAAAGTCTTTGCATGAATATCATATACTTCACCAACTTTGTTCCCTGGTTTCAATTTATTTTCACAATTATTTAAAGCCTCAATACAAGCTTCATGCATTTTATAATGTTTTGGATCAGCTTTTCCAATTGGAATAGTCCGAAACATTGCGGAGTGATAATGTCTGAATGTTCCAGCCCATTCTATAGTCAGCTGATCTTGTGAATTTAATATTTGTTTTTCAGCTTGGTATCGACAAAGAAGTGCATTTTTACCAGATCCAATTATAAATTCATTTGCAGGATAATCACCACCTCCCTCAAATATGACTTTATTCATTTCAGCTAAAATTTTTGACTCACTTACACCTGCTTTTGCATGTTTCCAAACCTCAATTAAAGCTTTATCAGCTAAATTTGCTGCCTTTTTTACATAATCAATTTCTTCATTGGATTTTATAACTCTTAATTTAGTTACTAATTCAGAAGTATCTTCTATTGAGCAGTAATTTTCTAAAGAATTATTTAGCCTTAAAGCATTTCGACCTGTTAATCCGTATGCTTCATATTCAATTCCAATTTTTTTACCTTTTAAATTTAATTCATCTAAAATAACTTTAAGATCTTCAGTTGGGTTTGATCCATTTTTATCAACCCATATTCTTATATCACTAATATTAGATGTGTTTTGTGCTTGTCTTAAATCTGGAGCTCTTGTTAATAAAATTATATCACCTTTTTGATCCAAAACTAATGTTTGAAAAAAAACATACCCAAATGTGTCATATCCAGTGAGCCAATACATCGACTCCTGTCTAAACATCAGGAGAGCATCCAATTTTTCCTCTTTTAAAAGTTTAATTATTTTATCTTTTCTACTTTTGAATTCTTCTACAGAAAAATGAAGACCCATTAATTGATAGTTGTTCTAACAGTGCCAAGCTTCTCTACTTTGCCTATATATTCACCTTTGCTTTTAATTGGCACAACACCAACTGTAGAGCCAGTAAATACATAAAAATCTTTATCTAAAGAAACTTTCTCTTTTCTTATTTTGTTAAGAACAAATTTTAAAGAATTTAGTGGGTTTACATAAACAGTATTTGTATTACCATTTACGTTTAATCCTTTTTTATTTTTTAAATTTGTTTTTAAATTGCTGAAATTTATTTTTTTAAATTTTTTCTTAGCTCCAACAATAAATTTTATATTCACACCAAAGTCACTACATAAATCACCTAAATATTTAATACCTTTTTTTTTCTGCCTAAATCCAACAACCTCAATGCAAGGACCCATATGAGTAATAAACTTTGTTATATTTTTTGAATTTAATTTTCCTTTAAAGTCAAAAAATTTTTTTTTAATTATATAGTAAACCTCCACTTCAGTACCTAAAGCATATTTATTAATTTTTACTCTTCCTCCAGATTTGATTAAATTTTTTCCAAATACAGTCGAATGAAATGGCTCTTTTTCTTTTAATTTTTTTAAGAGAGCAATTATTGTACCCCCCGCTTTAAAACCAACTTTTATATCCTTAATTTTACTTTCACATAATAATCTAAGTTTATGTGCTAATTTTATATTCTTACAGAATTTTTCAGGAATTGGATTGATAAGTTTATTACTATTATAAGCCTTTACTAATTTTTTTGACACTGATTGAATATCATTTTTCATATCTATAGCCTATTGAAGAACTGTCATTGGATCAAGCCTTGTTTGAAACCAATTTATTCTAAAATCTAAGTGAGGACCAGTTGATCTACCTGTGGAGCCAACAGTTCCTATTATATCTCCTTTTTTAATTAAATCTCCTACTTCAACTATTACATTTTCTAAATGAGAATAAATTGTCGATATACCATGACCATGATCCATAATAATTGTACCTCCGGTGTAATAAAGGTCATTTTCAGCCATTGTGACCACACCAGTACCAGAAGATTTAATCTCAGTTCCTTTTTTTGCTGCTATATCAATACCGTAATGAGGCCATCTTGGTTTCCCATTGAGAATTCTTTGGCTTCCATAAACCCCACTAATTATACCTTCAACCGGCATAATAAATTTTTCAGAAAAAAAAGTTAAATTGGAGTTAATTGCTCTAGCTTCTCCAATTTTACCATTTTCTTTTTTAATTCTTTTATAAACAGATTCAGGTGGTGTTACTTTGTTTTCAGGCAATCCATCAATTCTTTGAATGTTATACTTGCGTTTAAAAACTTTTTTTATTATTTTTTCTGATTTTCCATTAGTAATTTTTGTTATCAAAACATCAAACTTCCTATCTCGATCAATTCCAAAAACAAAATAACCACCATCTGATACTTTGACATCTTTCTCATCAATTATTATTTTTGAATTAGGATCTGTTTTTCCTAAAATAAAATGACCTTGAATAAATTTACCATCAAATTCAATTGCAAAAATATTTGTTGGAAAAAAAATTGCTACTATTAGCAACAGTTTTTTCATTATTTTGCTGTCCATCCTCCATCTATCAGAATAGATGATCCAGTTATCATTGCAGCAGCATCTGATGCTAAAAAACATACAGCTGTAGCCACATCACTCTCCTTAGCTGCTTTGCCCATAGGAATATTACCTAAAGCCAAATTTTTGAACTTTTTATTTTTAAAAAATTTTTTTACCATAGGAGTTTCAACAAATGTCGGAGCAACTGTATTTACTCTGATATTTTTTGTTGCTAACTCTACGCCCATGCCCTTTGTTAAACCTTCAATTCCAAATTTAGTCATATTATAAATATTTCTACCAGACATACCTACATGGCCAAGTTGAGATGACATATTTATAATTGATCCAGCTCTTTTTTTATTTTTAATCATTTTCTTTACAACTAACTGTGCAACATTAAAGGCAGCTTTTAAGTTTAGATCTACCAAATAATTCATACTTTGCTGTTTTATTTTCTCAAATGGTTCTGGAATATTAGTCCCTGCATTATTTACAAGAATATCAATAATTTTTATTTTTTTTAATTTTTCCTGTAATTCGCTATAGTTCATTACATCACAATTTATTTTGATTAATTTACTTTTAACTTTTTTTATATCTTTTTCTAATTTATCAAGATCAGATGATGTTCTGCTCAAACCAATAATTGTTGCCCCTGCTTCAGCTAGAGCGATTGAACAAGCGCGTCCTAAGCCTTTACCAGCTCCTGTTACAAGAGCATATTTCCCTTTAAGATTAATTTTTTTTAAATACATTTAAATAAATAACTTGATGTCTGTATAAATTAAATCAATTGCAACAAATAATATAGCAAATAAACCAACCCAAGCTATCCATTTGTACTCTTTAATCCATCGAGAAATTAATGTTGCGGCAGTTGCCATTAATATAATTGATAAAACAAGACCAAAAACTAATAAAAAGTAATGATCTTTGGCAGCACCTGCTACACCCAATACATTATCCAAACTCATAGTAAAATCAGCTAACAAAACAGTCCAAATTGCTTTAAGCATTGATGAACTATCTACTTTAATGTTTTCCTCATCATTTTGTGAATTTCTAATTACATCAACATAAAGTTTGTAAACTATGTATAACAATAACAAACCACCTAAGAGTCTTAGCCCTGTTATTTGTAAAAGATAAGCAGTTATGAGCGTTAATAAAATTCTTAATATTACTGCTCCACCAATTCCCCAGAAAATTATTTTTTTTCTTTGTTCTGGAGGAAATTTCGATGCAACCATTCCTATAATAATTGCGTTATCTCCAGCAAGAATTAAATCAATAAATATTATTTGAAAAAAAATTGTAATTTCTTCTGTCATCTAGCATCTTCTATTATCATATCTGCTGCTTTTTCAGCAATCATAATAGTAGGTGCATTAGTATTTCCTGAGGTTATCGATGGCATAACAGATGCATCAACAATTCTTAAATTTTTCAAGCCATGAGCCACTAATCTATCGGATACGACTGCATTTTCATCCGAACCCATCCTACAAGTACTTACAGGGTGAAAAATAGTACTGCAAAATTTTCCTGCCTCTTTAGCTAATTCCTCATTATCTGTGATATGAATACCAGGCCTATATTCCTCTGGTTCATATTTTTTGTATGCTTTAGAATTCATTACAATGTTTCTTGTAATTTTTAATGCTTTACCTGCAATTTCTCTGTCTTCATCTGTAGACAAATAATTCATTTTAATTTTTGGGGACACTCTTGTATCTGAAGATTTTAGTTCAATAGAACCTCTGCTAGTGGGTCTTACATTCGTTATACTAGGAGTAAATGCTGTAAATTTATGAAGAGATCCTTTGCCTAATACATCTGTACTAGCAGGAGAAACGTGAAACTGTAAATTAGGAGTTGCCAAGTGTGGATCACTTTTGACAAAGCCACATAAATAACTAGCCCCAACAGTAAGCGGTCCTTTTCTAAATAAAAGATATTTAAGTCCTGTCATAAATTTTTTAGTCATACTGTAATAAATATCATTTAAACTCTCTAAATTTTTGACTTTGTAAACTGGTCTGAGCATTAAATGGTCAGTTAAATTCATTCCTACTCCAGGGTGATCTTTAACAACATTTACGTTATTTTTTTTTAACAATTCACCTGGACCAATACCTGAGGCTTGAAGAATATGAGGAGAACCAATTGTTCCAGAACTTAAAATCACTTCCTTATTTGCTTTTACAGATATTACATTGTTACCAATCCAGTAATTTACTTTGTCTGCTTTTTTATTATCGAACTCAATATTCTTAACATGAGCATTTGTTACAACTTTTAAATTCTTTCTTTTTTTTACAGGATTTAGATATCCAACTGCTGTGCTACATCTCAGTCCATTTCTAACTGTAAAAGGAAAATAACCCATGCCCTCGTTATCTCCATTATTAAAATCATCAGTTCTTTTATGGCCGAACTCCTCTGCTGCATCCATAAAAAGATCACAAACTTTAAATGTTCCTCTTATTTCTTGAACAGCTAAAGGGCCTCCAGATCCATGAAATTCATTTTCACCAAATTGGAAATCTTCAGATTTTTTAAAATATGGAAGAACATCTTCCCAAGACCAACCAACATTACCAAGCTGTCTCCAGTAATTAAAATCATTAGACTGGCCTCTTATATAAAGCATTCCATTGATAGATGAACTTCCACCTAATGTTTTACCTCTTGGATAAACCATTTCTCTATTATCACAATATTTCTCTCTCTCTGTTTGAAAACACCAATCTGTTTTAGGGTTCAACATTGTCTTAAAATATCCACCTGGGATATGTATCCATGGATTAGTATCTTTGCTTCCTGCTTCGATTAATAATACCTTGTGATTAGGGTTAGCACTCAATCTGTTAGCTAAGACACAGCCTGCCGATCCTGCACCTAAAATAATATAATCAAAGTTTTCCATATTAATTAAAAATAATTAAATTTTTTTAAAAATCTTTTAACATATACTTTATAAATTAAATAATAAGATTAGGTAGTTTAATATGAAATATTTAGACGCATTAATTATTGGTGCTGGATTTTCAGGTTTATATCAGCTTCACTGTTTGAGAGATAAATTAAAATTAAACACTTTAGTTGTCGAGGAGGGCAAAGATATTGGGGGCACATGGTATTGGAATACATATCCAGGAGCTCGTTGTGACTCTGAAAGTTTTACCTATGGTTTTACTTTTTCTGAAAAAATTTTTAAAAATTGGACGTGGAAAGAAAGATATCCAAAGCAAAATGTAATTTTAAAATATTTAAAATATTTTTCTAATGAACTAAAATTAAAAAAAAATATAGTTTTTAACGAAAAAGTAATTTCAGCAAAATATATAGAAAAAAATAATTTGTGGAAAGTTCAAACAAATAATAAAAAAAAATATTACACCAAATATTTAATATGTGCTGTTGGATCATTGTCATCTATAAATGTTCCAAAAATAAAAGGAATTAATCATTTTAAAGGTCAATTACATCATAGCGGAAGATGGCCAAGAAAAAAAATAAACTTTAAAAACAAAATTGTAGGACAAGTAGGAACCGGTTCTACTGGAATTCAGATAGCACCTGAAATTGCAAAGAGAGCCAAAAAATTAATTTTATTTCAAAGATCACCAAACTTTAGTATTCCTGCAAGAAATAGAAAACTAACTAAAAAAAATATTAAAAATTATAAACAAAATTTCAAAAAACTCAGAAATTTTTTAAAAAGAACACCAGGAGGACATCCCTTTGAATTTCCTAAAAAATCTGCTTTTGATTTTAACGAGACAAAAAGAAATTTACTTTATGAAAAATCTTGGCAGTATGGAACTCTATCTTTTAGGGCAACATTTAATGATATAGTAAAAAATATCAAAGCAAATCAAACAGCAGTTAACTTTATAAAGAGTAAAATATATTCAACAGTTAAAAATAAAAAATATGCTGATATATTAACTAATTTTGACCATCCTTTTACAGCTAAAAGACCTACTTTAAATACAAATTATTATGAGATGTTTAATAAAAAAAATGTCGAATTAGTTGACTTAAAGCAAAGTCCAATAATTAAAATAACTAAAAGAGGCATTAAAACTAATAAAGGTGAATACATTTTGGATAAAATTATTTTTGCAACAGGTTTTGATGCATTAACTGGATCAATTTTAAAACTAAATATAACTGGTAAAAAAGGTATAAATTTATCTAAATTTTGGAGCAAAGGTCCTAAAAGTTTCTTAGGCCTTCTTGTTCCGAATTTTCCAAATTTATTTATTGTGAGTGGGCCTGGTAGTCCATCAGTTTTAACAAATGTTCCAGTACAAATAGAGCAACATGTTAATTGGATTACAAATTGCATTAAATATTTAGAAAAAAATAGAAAAAAAAGTATTGAAACTACCAATCTTGCAGCAAAAAAATGGCAAAAAGAAATTATGAATTCAGTTAAAAAAACATTATTCATGAAAGCTAAAAGTTCTTGGTATAAAGGCGACAATATACCTGGTAAACCAAAGACTTTTTTACCTTATCCTGGTGGAATGCCAAAATATAAAAGTGAATGCATAAAAGTTGAAAAGAATAAGTATAAAGAATTAAAAATATCTTAAAATGAGAACTATAAAATTTTTAATAGTATATTTATTTCTAACAACTAATTTAATTTCAGCAGAGATAGAAATTTTAGTTGATAAACCAGGTGAAGGAAAAAAAATTATTAATCATTCCTGGGTACAAATTGAATATACTGGTTCATTTATTGATGGAAAAGTTTTTGATACTAACGTTGGAAAAGATAGACCTTTGGTAGTTCAAATAGGAATGAGAGAAGTGATACCTGGTTTTGAAATGGGTATTGTTGGTACAAATAAAGGTACAATCAGAAAAATAAAAATTCCTTCAGAATTAGCATATGGTTCCTCTGGAGCTGGTGATGTAATACCACCAAATTCAGATCTTATTTTTGAATTTAAGATTATTGATGTTTTAGATCCAAATTATAATTTAATTTCATCTGATGAATTAAAAAATTTGTTAGATAATAATGCAGTTGTATTAGATATTAGAACGGACGATCAATGGAAAAAAACTGGAGTAATTAAAGGATCATTTCAAGAAACTGCGTTTGATAAAAATGGAAAATTTAATGTTTATTTAATGGATAGAGTTAGAGCTTTAGCTGGCGCCGAGTCTCAAAATATTGAAATTATTTTTGTTAGTAATGATGGAGAGACCGCATCAATTTTAGGCAATGCCTTTGCAGAAGACTTAGGTTTTAAAAATGTATACGTTTTAAAAGGTGGAATTAAAGCTTGGATTAATGAGAAAAAAGCATTAGTTTCTTTCTTAAAATAACGTCAAATCATTTAAAAAATGAAGCTTAAAGATAGAGTAGCAATAGTTACAGGTGGAGGTAAGGGTATCGGTGAAGAAATTTGCTTAGGCCTTGCAAAAGAGGGTGCTAAGATTGTTATAGCGGAAATAGATATTGCAAATTCAGAAAATGCAAAAAAAAAAATTTTAGATGCAGGTAGTGAAGCAATAATTGTAAAAACTGACGTTTCAAAAAAAGACAGTATTAATGAAATGGTAGACAAAGCAATTCAAACATTTGGAAAAATTGATATTCTTATAAACAACGCAGGCATAAGACATGTAAAAAAATTGTTAGATCATACTAAACAGGACTGGGACGATATGATTTCAGTTAATCTTACAGCACCATTTCTTGCAAGTCAGGCTGTAATTCCTCACATGATTAAAAATGGTAAGGGAAAAATTATAAACTTTGGTTCTATAGCTAGTTTTATGGGCAGACCTGATAGAGTAGGTTATGTAGCAGCTAAGAGTGGTGTACTAGGCTTAACGAGAGCATTGTCAGTTGATCTTACTGGAAAAAATATAAACGTTAACACTATTTGTCCTGGATTAATATCAACTCCTTTCAACCAAAAATATGCTGAAGATCCAAAACATGGCGAAGCCTGGGGAAAAGAAACAGTTGTAGGAAGATGGGGGCAACCAAAAGATATTGTAGGAGCAGCAGTTTTTTTATCAAGTGATGAATCAGACTTTATAAACGGATCTGAGATAAAAATTGATGGTGGATGGCTTTCCTCTAAGGTTAGAGGAGGAGAATTAGATAATGAGTAATTTTAAAAAAAATTATGAATTAGCTTTTGATAATGCAAAAAGATTATCAGATAAAATTTTGATAGATGGTAAATTAACTTCTGCTCAAACCGATAAAAAAATACCAGTTTTAAATCCTAGTACTGGAGAGAATATTGGTTCAGCACCACAATGTGATAAGAATGATGTTAATATTGCAGTCGAATCTGCTTTTAAAGCATTTCAAAACTGGAAAAAAATACCAGCACGTGAAAGGGGAAAGATGGTTGCAGCAGGTGCAAAGAGATTAGATGAAAGAAAATCGGAGATTGAGACTTTGCTTTCCTTAGATACTGGTAATGCTTTAAGAACTCAAGCTGTGCCAGAAACCGCTGCATCTATTGAGCTAACAAATATGTTTGCAGGACTATCAGGAGAGTTAAAGGGTGAGAATTATCCACCCAATATCCCAAATACTATTCATTATACAACAAGAGATCCAATTGGTGTCGTTTGTGCAATTGTACCATGGAATGCTCCTTTATTTTTAACAGTTGCTAAAATTGCTCCAGCAATAGTTGCTGGTAACAGCGTTGTGTTAAAAACAGCTGAACAAGCACCTTTTTGCGCTTTACTCTTATCTGAAATATTCCAACAAGAGCTACCACCAGGAGTTTTAAATGTTATTTCAGGGCTCGGAGAAGAGTGCGGTGAACCTTTGGTAACTCATGAAAAGGTAAGAAAAGTAACTTTTACAGGATCTTTTTCTGTTGGAAAAATCATTGCTGAAAAAGCTGCTCCGAAATTATGTCCAGTTACTTTAGAACTTGGTGGGAAAAATCCAAATATAATAATGAGTGACGCTGATTTAGATATTGCAATTCAAGGAGTAATTGATGGTATGAGGTATACCCGTCAAGGACAAGCATGTACTGCGGGGTCTAGAGTTTATATTCAGGAAAAAATTTATGATAAAGTTATAAATGGTGTAGTTGAAAAACTGAGTAAACTAAAAATGGGAAATGCTTTAGATGAAGGATCGGATATTGGAGCGATTATCTCAGAGGAGCAACTAAAAAGAACTTTGCATTATATGGATATAGCAAAGCAAACCTCTTCAGCTAAAGTTGTACATGGTGGCAATCAACCAACAGGTGGTGATTATAAAAATGGTTTCTTTTATGAGCCTACACTTATGTCAGGGGTACCGGTAGACTCTCCTGTTTGTCAGGAAGAGATTTTTGGGCCAGTAGCTTGCGCTATTCCATTTAAAACATTTGAAGAAGTAATGCAAAGTGCGAACGATACACCATTTGGATTATCAGCTGTGCTTTGGACTCAAAATTTGTCTAGAGCTCTAGAGTTTGTTGAAGATATTGAAGCAGGGTTTGTTCAAGTAAACCAATGCGTTGCTCCAAGAGCAAATGTATCTTATGGTGGTTTAAAAATGAGTGGTCTAGGTAAAGAATATGCTTTTGATAGTATGATAAATCATTTTACTCAAAGCAAAACAGTTTTGATAAATCGAGGAAAATCAAATATAGATAATTAAATATGACAGATCAAATTGCTTTCATTGGAGTTGGAAATATGGGTAATCCAATGGCCGACCAGTTAGTTAAAGCTGGAAAAAAAGTTAAAGTTTATGATGTTTCTCCTGAAATGATACAAAAAGCAAAAGAAGCAAATTTAAACGTAGTAGAAACTTTAGATGAAGTACTTGATGGTGCAAATTTTATAATTTCAATGTTACCTGAGGGAAAACATGTTAAGTCACTTTTTTTAGGCGAAAAAGGAATAATCGATAAAATATCAAA
>CACKIN010000004.1 GCA_902600205.1 uncultured Pelagibacteraceae bacterium
TTGTATATCTAAAAATGGATCCATGGTTTGGAACTATACTGATAAAGCTTACTTAACCATGAAGGACTTTTCTGAAAATGAATTAGTTAGTTATCTTGACAAAATTAGCGATGAAGCTTTATATGCTTATAATGTTTATCAAATAGAGGGAGAAGGAAGAACTCTGTTTTCAAAAATTGATGGCGATGAAGACACTATAATGGGTCTACCCATTAAAAAAATTAAGGAATATTTGGAATTACAAAAATGAAAAAATTTCTTGTTATAGGAAACCCAATTGAACATTCTTTGTCTCCAAAGTTGCATAATTACTGGATAAAATCTAATAATTTAAAAGCTATCTACGATAAAAAAAAATTAGATTTATCAGAATTAGAAAATTTAATTAAAGAAGTAAAAGAAAAAAAAATTGATGGGATTAATGTTACTGTTCCTTTTAAAAATTCTGTAATTCCTTTTTTAGACAAACTATCTAATGAGGCTCAAAAAACACAATCAGTAAATACGATATATTTGAGAGATGGAATGGTAATAGGTCACAATACAGATATAGAAGGATTTGAGTTGGCCATTAAACATACAAATTATGATATTGATGGAAAAAAAGTATTTATATTAGGCGCAGGAGGTGTTTCGCCATCAATAATTTTGGCTTTAAACAATATGAGTGTAAAAAAAATATTTATAAGTAATAGAACTCATAGCAAAGCTGAAAATTTAAAAAAAAACTTTAATAAAATCGAAATTATTAAATGGGGAACAATGCCAGATTTTGACATGATCATTAATGCAACTAGTTTGGGTTTGAAAAATGACGAAAATATAATTTTAGATTATTCAAAAATTAGCTCCGAAAAATTCTTTTATGATGTCATATACAATCCTTCAGAAACTAATTTTTTAAAATCTGCAAAAAAAAATGGAAATAAAATAGAAAACGGTAAAAAAATGTTTATTTATCAGGCACAAGCCTCTTTTAAAATTTGGAATAATTTAGAACCCAAAGTAGATGATAGGGTCATGGAGCTTTTAAATTGATTAAAATTGGTATTTTAGGTGATATAGGTTCAGGTAAAAGCTTTGTTGCAAAACAATTTGGTTATCCAGTTTTTAATGCTGATAAAGAAGTAAGCAATATCTACAAAAACGATAAATCTTGTTACAAAAAAATAAAAAAAAAATTTCCAAAATTTATCAAGTCAAAATCTTTAAAAAAAAATGAACTTGGAAGTGTAATCAAAGAAAATAAACAAAATCTGAAAAAAATTACGGATATAGTGCATCCTATCGTTAGAGAGAGAATGAATTTTTTTTTTAAAAAAAATAAAAGAAAAAAGATGGTCGTTTTAGACATACCATTATTAGTTGAAAATAAATTATACGATAAAAGCTTTTACTTAATTTTTGTTCAATCAAATAGAAATGAGATTAATAAACGACTTAAAAAAAGGCCTTTTTACAATAAAACTATTATTACCAGTCTAAGAAAATCCCAAAGATCTTTGACTTATAAAAAGAAAATATCTGATTTTGTTATTAAGAACAATTTTAAACTTCAAAGCTTAAAAAAAAGTATTAAAATTATAAAGAGGAAGATTTTAGATGAAAGAAATAGTTCTTGATACTGAAACTACAGGATTGTCTGTACGAGATGGTCATAGAATTGTTGAAATTGGATGTGTAGAGTTAGATAATTTAGTTCCAACAAAAAATATATTTCATGTTTATTTAAATCCTGAGAGAAAAGTTTCAGAAAGAGCTTTTGAGGTTCATGGATATACTGACGAATTTTTATCGACTAAGCAAAAGTTTCATGAAATTGCTGATGATTTTTTATCTTTTGTTCAAGACAAAAAAATTATTATTCATAATGCAGAGTTTGATATTGGACATCTAAACAATGAATTGTCTTTAATTGGAAAAGGAAAAATAAACAATTCAAATATAATTGATACACTGGAATTAGCTAGAAATAAATTTCCAGGATCTGGTATAAGCCTAGATGCATTATGCAAAAGATTTAGAATTGACAATTCTAGAAGAGAAAAGCACACTGCATTAATTGACTGCGATTTGCTTGCAAAAGTATACATTAATTTAATTGATCAAAAAGAACCTACTCTCAATTTAAATCACAATAATGATAGTAAAATTCAAATAAATGTAACAGGTCTAGATTACTGCAAAAAAATTATTACACCTAGCGATGAGGAAGTCTTAAATCATAAAAATTTTTTAAAAAAAAATCTTAAAAAAAATTTCTTTTAATTAAGTCTAGATTTATATAGTTCTTCAAAATCAATTTTTTTTCCAAATTTCAAATCAGGAAGTCCAGAATTATGAAGAATTGTTAAAAATTTTTTTTCCAATTCAGGATAAATTTTAGTTTGTAAATCACACAAAATTACTTTTTCTAATTCATCTTTTTTAATTTTTAAGTCTAATATTTCTATTACTGTTGCATATTTAATTTGAAAATAACCTTGGGCTTTCTTTTTGTTTGGATTTGCATAAGTTAAAGTAGTGAGAACTTCTATCATTTTTCTTTTCGAAGGTTTTGAAGTTATATTAACGCTCATCCGGTATTCACGTGTAGTATTTCTAATAGTTATCAAGCTTTCAGGATTAGGTATCTCAATTGATAAATCTTGAATATAACTTAATACAATTTTATATTTATTTTCCATCTTTATCTTCTATATCTTCATACTCACCTTCAATAAAACTTTTCTCTTTATCAGTAGTTCTATTTTTGGAAGAATATTTTTTAGAGTATTTGCTTAAAATTATTTTTCTTGAAAATGGAAAAACTAATAGAAGACCGATTACATCAGTGGCGAAACCTGGCAATATCAACAGTAAAGCAGCAAATGCAATTGCTGCTCCAGAAATTATCTCATAAAGTGGCAGTTCATTTTTTATCAGCTGCGACATGCCTGATTTTAGAGTGTTAAAACCCTCATATCTTGCATACCATATACCAACCACTGCTGTGATTAAAATCAGAAAAATTGTATTTAATGCTCCTATTTGTGAGCCAACTTTTATAAATAAATAGATTTCTACAAGAGGTATGCACAATATGAGAATTATTGCTGTGTTCATTTGTCTATAGTGTAAATTGCAGGTTGAAATTAATCAACATAGTAAATATTATCATTATATGAGTTATAGCTTCGAGTACATAGATATAATACTGTTAGCAATGATAGCGGGTTTTATTTTCCTAAGATTAAGAGGTATTTTGGGCAAAAAAACAGGCTTTGAAGAAAATATTAATTCAAGCTTTCCTCATGAAGAGGTTAAAGAGTCGAAAAGTTCTCCGGTTTTAAATGCTGACACTTTTGACGATGCTGCAAAAAAAGATTTCTTAAATGGAGCAAAAATTGCTTATGAAAGCATTGTTACTAGCTTCTCCAAAGGAGATTTAAAAACTATAAAAAATCTTTTATCTAAAGATGTATACGATCAATTTGACGATGCAATCAAAGATAAAAAGGCAAGAAATGTTACTTCTGATACAACGTTTATTGGTATCAATTCTGCTGAAATCAAAGAGCATAATCAAAATAAAAATATGCTTGAAGTGACTGTTGAATTTGTGAGTGAAATAATATCTTGCATCAAAGATAAAGATAATAAAGTTGTATCAGGTGATGCTCAAAAAGTTAAGAAAGTGCTAGATACTTGGAAATTCACAAAAGATAGTAATTCAAAAAATCCAAACTGGTTAATAGTTGACACCCAGGCATAGTTGATTAAAAAAATATCAGATAAAGATAAACAAGACTGGCAAAACTTTTTAAATAGTTCTGATAAATTAGAAGATAAAGAACAAAAAATTTCTTTAACCCCCAAAAGATACATCGAGAAATCTATTGATTTACATGGTTATACTTTAGAGGAAGCAAATCAAAAAATTATAACTTATATCGAAGATTGTTTTATTAAGGGTGTAAAAAAAATTAATATCATTACAGGAAAAGGCTTAAGATCACAAAATTTAAATGACCCATACCAATCTAATAATTTAAGCATTTTAAAATATTCAGTACCTAATTTTATTAAAAATAATGAAGATTTAATGAGTAAAATTATTAGTATTGATTTTGAAGCTGTTGAAAACCCCTCCGTAGGAAGTTTTGATATCTTTTTAAAAACAAAAAAATAACGATTACAAAATAAATTTTGAAAGATCAGCGTCTTTAACTAATTCACCAATATTTTTCTTTATGTATTCTGAGTCAATGCTAATTTTTTCTCCAGCTCTATCCGTTGCAGTAAAACTTATTTCATCTAAAACTCGTTCAATTATCGTGTGCAATCTTCTTGCACCTATATTTTCGACTGTGGTGTTTACTTCACTTGCAATTGTTGCGATTGTATCAATCCCGTCCTCAGTAAACTCTAAATCAACATTTTCTGTTTTTAATAGAGCTTTATATTGTTTAATCAAACTATTGTCTGGCTCCTTTAAAATCCTTTTAAAATCTTCACTATTCAATGCATCTAGCTCTACTCTTATTGGCAACCTTCCTTGAAGTTCAGGTAAAAGATCTGATGGTTTAGCTAATTGAAATGCCCCAGATGCTATAAATAATATATGGTCAGTTTTAATAGGACCATATTTTGTACTAACAGTTGTACCTTCAATTAAAGGAAGTAAGTCTCTTTGAACACCCTCCCTTGATACGTCTCCACCAACTCTGTCAGTTCTTGCTGAAATTTTGTCGATCTCATCTAAAAAAACTATACCATTATTTTCAGTTGTGTTTTTTGCAGATTTAATAATTTTATCTTGTTCTATTAATTTATCTGCCTCTTCATTCAATAGTATCTCATGAGATTCTTTTACTGACATTTTTTTCTTTTTAGCTTTTTGTCCCATAGATTTTCCAAGCATGTCAGAAATATTTATCATACCAACGTTTGCTCCAGGCATTCCAGGAATTTCAAAAGATGGCATTCCACCACCACTTTCAGTAACAGCTATTTCTATTTCGTTGTCATCTAAGTCGCCGTCCCTTAATCTCTTTCTAAAGCTTTCTCTTGTAGCAACACTTGCTTTACTCCCAACAATTGCGTCAAGAACTCTATCCTCTGCTAATTTTTGAGCTTTTGCATGAACCTCTTTTCTTTTTTTTACTTTTTCCATCGCAATAGCTATTTCAAGAAGATCTCTTATAATTTGTTCTACATCTCTACCAACATAACCTACTTCAGTAAATCTGGTTGCTTCAACTTTTACAAATGGTGCCTCAGCTAACTTTGATAATCTTCTAGATATTTCAGTTTTACCGACACCCGTTGGCCCCATCATTAAGATGTTTTTTGGAAGAACCTCATCTTTCATATCTCCTTCCAAAGCTTGTCTTCTCCATCTATTTCTCAAAGCAATTGCAACTGCTCTTTTTGCATTATTTTGCCCAACAACAAACCTGTCTAATTCAGAAACTATTTCTCTTGGAGATAATGAATTTTGGATGTTGCTATTTTCTTTTTTTACTTTTGCATTAGGTAATGTTGTTACGTTTGATTTTTCCATATCAAATTTTCTCAATATTTAAATTATCATTTGTGAAAACACATATTTCGGATGCAACTTTAATGGCTTTTTTTGCAACTTCTTCAGCTGATAAATCAGTATCCATAAGAACTTTTGCTGATGCTAATGCATAATTTCCACCTGATCCTATTCCAATAACATCACCTTCCGGCTCTAAAACATCTCCGGTTCCAGAAATAATAAAACTATTTTCTTTATCACCAACAGCCATTAAGGCTTCTAATCTTCTTAAATATTTATCGGTTCGCCAATCTTTAGCTAGTTCAACAGCTGCTCTTGCTAAATTTCCAGCATGTTTTTCTAATTTTGACTCTAATCTCTCAAACAAAGTTAATGCATCTGCGGTAGATCCAGCAAATCCTGCGATCACATTTCTTTTCTCAATCTTACGAACTTTGTTTGCAGTTTTCTTAATAACAGTGTTTCCCATACTAACTTGGCCATCACCTGCAACTACTACTTCATTGTTTTTTCTTACTAAAACTATTGTTGTCATGGGATATAGATGGATACTAAATTTAATAGTTCAAGACCAAGTCCAGAATTATTGCCATAATTGAATAATAGATATATACCTTTTTAAGATTATGAAACGTAAAGCCAAAATAAGTAGAAAAACAAAAGAGACCAACATCAGTGTAGATTTAAATATTGATGGTAAGGGTAAGTACAAAGTTGACACAGGTATAGGATTTTTAGATCATATGCTTGAACAATTATCAAAACACTCTTCGATGGATATGAATATTAAAGCTAAAGGTGATACTCATATTGATCTTCACCACACAACTGAAGATACAGGAATTGCAATTGGTGAATGTTTGAAAAAAGCATCTAAAAAATTTGTTGGCATTAAAAGATATGCGCATGCAATGATACCTATGGATGAAACATTAACAAGAGTTGCAATTGACGTTTCAAATAGACCTTATTTAATTTGGAAAGTAAAACTAAAAGTAGAAAAATTAGGCGAGATGGACACAGAGCTATTTAAAGAATGGTTCCAAGCATTCTCACAAGCTGCAGGAATTACTTTGCACATTGAAAATATTTACGGTGACAACAGTCACCACATAATCGAATCTTGTTTTAAAGGATTAGCTAGATCATTACGAGCTGCTTTAGAAATGGATCCGAGAAATAAAACTACAATACCTTCTACAAAAGGTTCTTTATAAATTTAATGAATGTCACAATTGTTGACTACAATTCAGGAAATATAAGTTCTGTAATAAATTCGTTTAAAGAAGTTGAAAAAGATAAAATAAAAATTGAAGTAACATCGAATCTTGAAACCATAAAAATTAGCGATAAAGTTGTATTACCAGGACAAGGATCTTTCAAAAGCTGTATTGATGGACTTAATAGCATTAATGGTTTGGTTGATACATTGAATGAATTTGCAATAGAACATAAAAAACCATTGCTGGGGATATGTGTAGGCTTGCAAATGTTTGCAGATTTTGGTTATGAGGAAGTAAAAACAAAGGGTTTAGGATGGATCTCAGGTAAAGTATCCAAAATTGATAACCAAGACGGTAAATTTAAGCTTCCACACATTGGTTGGAATGAAATTAATATAAAAAAAAATAGTGAGATTTTTAAAGGTATAGAAAATAATTCTCATATGTACTTCGTTCACAGTTATGAATTTGTGCCAGAGGATAAAGCAGTTATCACAGCAACAACTGATTACTCATCTAATATTGTTTGTGCTGTAGAACGAGAAAATGTATTTGGTACCCAATTTCACCCTGAAAAAAGTGATAAAATTGGACTGAAAATTATTGATAATTTCATAAAAATATAATTATGTATTTTTTTAGTTGAAATGATTAGACTTCTATTAAAATTACCTATTTTTAAAAGAATAATTCCCTCACTAATTACTAAATCCTACAAATTTTTTAAAAAAAATAGAAACTACTTTAAAGTTAAAAATATAAATTTTTATTTAGATTTTCTAGATCCAATTGATAGGCATATAATTTTATATCAAGAATATGAAAGTGACCAAGTTTCTTTTTTAGAAGAGAAAATGAGTCAAAATTCATTCGCATATTTTTTAGATATTGGATCCAACTCAGGCTATTACTCCTTTTATTTTGCAGATAAATTTAAAAACATAAAGATAAAGGCATTTGAACCTAACCCAGATCCATATAATAAATTTAAAAAAACGTTAGACAAAAACTTTTTTAGTAATATTGAGGTGTTTAACTTTGGTCTGTCTGATACTGATCATAAAACTCAAGTTAGAGCTATGATTAAAGATGGATACACTCACTCAAATACTGCAATAGTATATTCAGGCGGTAAGTTTGAAGATAAAGATTTTGAAATAAAAGATGCATACTTCAAGGTTGGAGATGATATTTTTTCTTTTAAAAATCAGATGATATCTATTAAAATTGATGTAGAAGGACATGAGATCTATACATTAAAAGGCTTAATAAATAATCTTAAGGATAATAAGTGTTTACTATTAATTGAAATTCCTGATCCAAATTATGATGAAGTTGATAATTTTTTAAACATGATTCAATATAAAAAAATTTTTAAATCTGAACAAAGATCAGACTATATTTATACAAATATTAAAACATTTAATGGATGATAAGTGAAAATATTTCCAGCTATAGATATTAAAGATATGAAGTGTGTGAGGTTAGTCAAAGGAGACTTTGATAATAAAACTGAATATGACATGTCTCCAGTGGAACAAGCTGAAAAGTATAAAGAACACGGATTTGAAAACTTACATGTAGTCGATTTGGATGGAGCATTAACAGGAGAGACTGTAAATATTGATATAATTGAGAAAATTGTTAGTAAATTTGATCTTAAAATTGAAATAGGCGGTGGTATAAGAAATTTCGAAAGTATTCAAAAATATATTGATACTGGTGTTGAAAAAGTAATTTTAGGAAGTGCTGCAATAAAAGATAAAAATTTTTTAAAGGAAGCATGTCAAAAATTTCCAGAAAAAATTGCTTTAGGGCTAGATGCTAAAGATGGTTATTTATCCGTTTCTGGTTGGAAAGAAAATTCTAATTTAAAAACTTTGGATTTTTTAAAGGATGTAAATGATTATGGAGCTAGCAGATTAATTTATACAGATATTAATAGAGATGGCATGAAGCTAAGCCCAAACTTTGATGAAACAGAAAATGTAGCTAATAATTCAAATTGTCCAATTATAATTTCAGGAGGTGTTTCATCAATAGATGATATTAGAAAAGCAAGAGAAATAGGAAATAAAAATATTGAGGGAATTATTATTGGTAAAGCTATATATGATGGTGATATTAAATTAGAGGAGCTTGCAAAAGAAATATATGCTTAAGAATAGAATAATACCCTGCTTAGACGTTAAAAATGGAAGAGTTGTAAAAGGTATAAACTTTGTTGATTTACAAGATGCAGGTGACCCAGTGGAGCAAGCAAAAATTTATAGTGATGGTGGTGCAGATGAAATTTGTTTTTTAGACATTACTGCTTCAAATGAAAATAGAGATACAATTTACGAAGTAGTGAAAGATACTTCTAAAAAATGTTTTGTACCTTTAACAGTTGGTGGTGGAGTTAGAACTGTAGAAGATATTAGCAAACTTTTAAACTGTGGAGCTGACAAAGTTTCAATTAATACTGCTGCTGTTCAAAATGCTAATGTTGTGGTTCAAAGTTCAAAAAAATTTGGATCACAATGTATTGTTGTTGCAATAGATGCAAAAAAAAATGAGGATAAATGGGAAGTTTTTACTCATGGTGGCCGAAATAACACAGGAATAGATGCATTAGAATTTGCCAAAAAAATGGAAGATAGCGGTGCAGGTGAGTTATTGGTTACATCGATGGATCGAGACGGGACTCAACAAGGCTATGATATTGATTTAATGTCAAAAATTTCCTCTATGGTAAATATTCCCACAATAGCATCGGGTGGTGTTGGAGATCTTGATCACTTAGTTGATGGCATTAAATTAGGTAATGCTAGCGCAGTTTTAGCAGCATCCATATTTCATTATGGGAAATATTCTGTGAAAGAAGCTAAAGAATATCTGGACTCAAAAGGTATACCTGTTAGGATTTGAGATGCTAAATACTCTAGAAAGTCTATTCAATCTTGCTCGAGAGAGAAAGTCCTCACCGATTGAAGGTTCTTATACCAATAAACTTTTAAGTGACAAATCTTTAAGTAAAGCAAAAGTGCTTGAAGAAATAAATGAACTCATCGAGGCAGTTGAACAAGACTCAAATAAAATTCATGAGGCAGCTGATGTATTTTATCATTTAATAATGTATCTTGAGGCAAATAACATAAAAATTGAAGATGTAATGAGTGAACTAGATAAAAGAAAAAAATGAGTCATAAGTTTTATAAACCTGCTAGATTAAGATTACAAAGAAGTGAACTAGCTGTCCCAGGGTCTTCACAGAAAATGTTTGAGAAAGCTATGAATTCTTCTGCTGATTATGTCTTTCTTGATTTAGAAGATGCCGTATCACCTAATGATAAAATTTCTGCTCGAGCAAATGTTATTAAAGCTCTAAACGAAATGGACTGGAAAGGAAATGGTAAAACTATTTCTGTCAGAATAAATAGTTTAGATACTCATTATATGTACTCTGATTTAATTGAAATAGTTGAGCAAGCTGGAGAAAATGTAGATACGATTTTGGTTCCAAAGGCAGGGACAGCAAGCGATGTTTATATGGTTGATTGTTTATTAACTCAAATTGAAAAAAATAAAAAATTAAAAAATAAAATTGGAATTGAATGTTTAATTGAAACTGCATTAGGGATGTCAAATATAAAAGAAATTGCAACTTCTAGTGAAAGACTTGAGGCATTACATTTTGGTGTTGCAGATTATGCAGCAAGTTTGAGAGCAAGAACAACCGTCATAGGTGGTCTTAATGAAAATTATCCTGGTGATCAATGGCACCATGGGTTATCAGAATTAGTAATGACTTGCAGAGCTTATGGCCTTAGAGCAATTGATGGACCATTTGGAGACTTTAATGATCCAGATGCCTATACTGCTGCTGCTAAAAGAGGAGCTGCAATTGGCATTGAAGGTAAATGGGCTATACATCCATCTCAAATTGAGCTTGCAAATAAAGTATTTTCTCCTCCTGAGGCAGAGGTTACTAAGGCTAAAAGGATCCTAGAAGAGCTAGAAAAGGCTGCAAATGAGGGGAAAGGAGCTGCGCAGCTTGATGGCAGGATGATTGATGCTGCTTCAGCTAGAATGGCTGAAAATATTGTAAACATCGATAAGTTAATTCATAATAAATAATTAAAATTATGGATATTCACGAATACCAAGCAAAAAAAATACTTTCAGATTTTGGAGTTACAATTCCAAGAGGTGGAATTGTGTATAGTCCAGAAAATGCTGAGAATAAAGCAAGAGAGATTGGTGGATCAAGATGGGTAGTTAAAGCACAAATTCATTCTGGTGCAAGGGGAAAAGCTGGTGGAATAATTGTTTGTGATTCTCCTTTGGAAGTTGCTCAAGCAACGGACAAATTATTAGGAAAAAAATTAGTTACAAATCAAACAGGACCTGAAGGTAAAATAGCAAATAGAATTTATATTGAAGAAGCAACAGATATAGAGCGAGAATTATACCTTGGTTTAGTTTTTGATAGAAGTTCAGAGAGTATTATGGTTGTTGCGTCAACAGAAGGTGGTATGAGTGTCGAAGAAATTTCAAAAGAAAAACCAGAAACTATTATAAGATCAAAAATTGAAGTTGCAGTTGGAATGCAAAGTTTCCAAGCTAGAGAATTAGCATTTGGTTTAGGAATAGAACCTGATTTAATTAGAAGAGCATCGGAAACTATTATTGGATGCTATAAAGCATTTAGTGAGCTAGATGCAACAATGGTTGAAGTAAATCCGTTAGTAATATCAAAACAAAAACAAATTTTAGCTTTGGATTGTAAAATGAGTTTTGACAACAATGCGATGTTTAGACGTAGTCAAGTTTCAGAGCTAAGAGATAAAACACAAGAAGATGCAAAAGAGGTTTTTGCATCAGATAGAGGTTTGAACTACGTAAGTTTGGATGGAAATATTGGTAATATTATAAATGGTGCTGGCTTAGCAATGGCTTCGATGGACATGATAAAACTAGCTGGAGGAAGTCCTGCAAATTTTTTAGACGTAGGCGGTGGAGCAACACCTGAAAAAATAGTCAAGGCATTTAAATTAGTTACGATGGATGAAAAAGTAAAAGTAATATTGGTAAATATTTTTGCTGGTATAAACAGATGTGATTGGGTTGCAGAGGGAATAGTAGAAGCCTTAAAAAAAATCGAAGTTAATGTTCCATTAGTTATTCGGTTGGCAGGGACAAACGTTGAAAAAGGTAATCAAATTTTAAAAGAGAGTAAAATAAATTATATAGAGGCAAACACCCTTGAGGATGCAGCAAATAAAGCGGTTGCAGCTCTCAATAAATAAATCATGACAGTATTAATAGACAAAAACAGCAAGATAATTATTCAAGGTTTTACAGGTAAAATGGGCACTTTTCATGCTGATGAGATGATAAAGTATGGTTCTAATGTTGTAGGTGGAGTTACTCCAGGAAAAGGTGGCTCTAAGCACCTAAATTTGCCGGTGTTTAATACAGTTAAAGATGCAGTTAGCGAAACAGGAGCTGATGCATCAATTTTATTTGTGCCGCCAGCTTTTGCAGCAGACTCTGCAATGGAGGCTGCAGATGCAGGAATTAAAACATGTGTTGCAATTGTTGATGGAATACCTTCCCACGATATGATCAGAATAAAAAGATATATGAGAAGATATACCAAAAGTTCTAAAATGACTTTGGTTGGACCCAATTGTGCAGGAATTATTAGTCCAGGAAAATCAATGTTGGGAATAATGCCAGGACACATTTATAAAGAAGGAAGGATTGGAATAATAAGTAGGTCAGGGACATTGGGTTATGAAGCTGCTCAACAACTTAAAAATTTAAGCATAGGGGTTTCAACAAGTGTTGGTATTGGAGGAGATCCAATTAATGGAAGTTCATTTAGAGATATTATCGAAAAATTTGAGACAGATGATGAGACAGATGCAATATTAATGATTGGTGAAATAGGTGGTCCGCAAGAGGTAGCAGCAGGAGAATTTGCAAAAGAAAATATGAAAAAACCAGTTATAGCCTATATCGCTGGTTTGACAGCTCCTAAAGGAAGAGTAATGGGTCATGCAGGGGCAATAGTTTCAGCCTATGGAGAAAGTGCAATTGAAAAAGTTGAAATTTTAAAAGAGTGTGGAATTACAATTTCTAAAAATCCATCTGTCATGGGTGATACAGTAAAAGCAGTTTTAGAAAAAATATAATTATGAGCTATGATGATAACAATATTTTTGCAAAAATTCTAAGAAAAGAGATTCCTTGCAATAAAATTTATGAAGATGAATTTGTTTTGTCTTTTCATGATATAAATCCACAAAAGAAAATTCATGCTTTAGTTATTCCGAAAGGAAAATATATTGATCTAGATGATTTTAGCCAAAATGCTTCACCAGACGAAATGGTTGGATTAATAAAAGGTATTAATGCTGTTGCAAAAAAATTAAATATTTCTGTTGATACAGGTAAAGGATATAGAGCCTTAGCGAATATAAGTGAGGATGGAGGACAGGAGGTGCCACATTTACATTTTCATTTATTTGGTGGTGAAAAAATTGGTAAAATGGTGTCGTGATTGTTAGTGTAGACAGAAGTTTCTTAGAAATAAATTCAGTAAAAAATTTAAACCGATCAAAAAGTCCAGGATCTAATTTTAAAATAAGCGAGGTAAAACCACCTGATTTTCAATTAAATAAGTTCTTTTATAAACAAATTGGAAAAAATCATAGATGGATAGATAGATTAGTTTGGGAAGATAAAAAATGGATTGAATATGTTGAAAATCCAAATGTAAAAACCTTTGTTTTAAAGGATGATAACAATTTGGTAGGGTATTATGAAACTATACGTAGTTTATATAATGATCACACAGAAATAGCTTATTTTGGTATTTTAGAGGAGTATTATGGAAAAAAATGTGGAGGATATTTACTTTCTGAGGCTATCAATAAATTATTTGAGGAAGGTATTTCAAGAGTTTGGCTGCACACATGTTCGTTAGACCATAAAAACGCAATAAAAAACTATCTAGCTAGAGGTATGCAAATTTTTAAATCAGAAAAAATTAATGTAGAGGTTAGTTAATATATTTTTGTATTGAAAAAAGTTTTTCTTCAACATCAATATTAGTTTTAATATCACTTATAAAAGTCTGAACGAGATTTTGATATATATCTTTGGTTTCCCAACCAACTAAATCTAAACTTTGTTTATCGAAAAAAACTTTTACAAAAATATTTTCATAGTCAAAGTTATACACATAATAAAATGGATATGTCTCATCCTCTTTCAAATTTTCCATTTTAGATAACAAAAATTTCTTATCAAGAATTATATTCAAAGGTGTCTTATCTAAAGGATATCTATAATAATTTTTAATTTTGTCAGAATTGATAACCAATGATTTACCGTTTGAAACTAATACTTTATTATATAAGTCGTTGTATCTACATAAAATTTTTTTCGGGTATGATATAATACACTCTCCTTTTTCTATATTATTATTGTCTATCCTTTGAGTAAATTTGAATTCTAAAGATTTAATGTTTTTAAAATGATTAATTATTTTTTGATTTGATAAACTATTTGTGGATAATGTAAAAAAAAAACATAAAACAAAAATTAAATATTTTTTCATTTAAGAACTTCTCTTTTCCCTACATGATTTGCAGGACTAACTTCTCCATTTGCTTCCATTTGATCTATTATTCTGGCAGCTCTGTTATATCCAATTTGTAATTTTCTTTGTAAAAAAGATGTTGAGGCTTTTTTCTCAGATTTAATAATTTTTAATGCAGTATTGTATAATTCATCAAGATTCTCATTATCATTTACCTCAGAAGCTCTTTCCTTTTCATCTGCAAAATTAAGAATTTCGTCAACATAATCTGGTTCTGCTTGATTTCTAAGAAAATTATTGATTTTCTCAATTTCTTCCTCTGAAACAAATGGTGCATGAATTCTTGTCATTCTATTTGCTGATGTCATGTAAAGCATATCTCCTTTGCCTAGTAATTGCTCAGCACCTTGTTCACCAAGAATTGTTCTACTGTCTATTTTAGATGTAACTTGAAAAGATATCCTAGTAGGAAAGTTAGCTTTTATTGTCCCTGTTATTACATCAACACTCGGTCTCTGTGTTGCCATTATAATATGTATCCCTGCAGCTCTTGCCATCTGTGAAAGTTTTTGAATATAATTTTCTATATCTTTACCTGCGACGAGCATCAAATCTGACATTTCATCCACAATTACAACAATATAAGGCATAGAAATCTTGTGTTTTTCGTTATACCCATCAATATTCCTCACTCCTACTTTAGTCATTAGTTTGTATCGATTTTCCATTTCCTTAACAACCCAACCCAAAACAGAGGCAGCTTTTTTTGCTTCAGTAATCACTGGACATAGTAGATGAGGTATACCTTCGTAAGTTGATAGCTCAAGCATCTTAGGATCAATTAAAATAAATTTACATTTTTCAGGAGAGTGTTTGTATAAAAGTGATAAAATGATTGTGTTGATACAAACCGATTTACCTGATCCAGTAGTTCCTGCAATAAGTAAATGAGGCATACTGCTCAAATCACCAATGATTGGTAAGCCTGAAATACTTTTACCTAACGCAATAGGTAACTTAACATCTTTTTTTCTAAAACCATTATCAGAAATTATTTCACTCAAGAAAACATTTTCTCTTTGCGGTTTGGGTAATTCTATCCCGATAGTATTGCTTCCTGGTATTGTAGCTATTCTTGCAGACTCTGAACTAGTATTTCTAGCAATGTCCTCAGAAAGATTAATTATTTTTGATACTTTAACACCAGGAGCAGGCTCAAATTCATATAATGTGACCACAGGTCCATTACTTACCTTTTTAATTTTTCCCTCTACCCCAAAATCTAATAGAATTTTTTCTAAAACTTTTTCATCGATCTTATTTTCTGATGAATTTTTGTCTTTTTTTGTTGGAGTTTTTAAAAAACTTAACGCAGGCAATTTATACTTAATAGGCAACTTGTTGTTTGTTAACATATCTTTGTCAAACGAAAAATTTTCTTGAATTCTAGTTTCATTATTTAAATAGTTAGTTTCACTTGTTATATTTTCTTTAAAATCGCTCACCAGACTTTTTGGCGATTCTTTCTTTGCTTTAGAAAAAATTGCTAAAATAATCTTAAGATATTTTAACTTAAATTTAATACTTGAAAGAAAAATTGAAATTATTAAAATTATTAAAATTGTATAACTAATTTTATGATTAAAATTAATCAAAGTTATTAAAAAAGTCTCTTCAAATAAATTACCTACAAACCCATTATTACCATTAATTGTTAACCAATATGCATTTGTATGAAAAACTGTAAAAAATAAAGTACCCAAGATTGAATACAAAATTATAAAAAACGAACACTCTAGAATTTGTGAAATTTTTTTATTAATTATTATTTTTAAGGATATAAAGAAAAATGAAATTGGTATTAACAATGAGATTAAACCAATAGATTGATAAAAAATGTCAGAAATATAACTACCTCTTGTCCCAAGTATATTTTTAATTTCAGCATTATCAGGAAAAATAAAATTCGGATCTTCTGGTGAGTAACTTACAAGTGATATTAAAAGCAATATTGATGAACAAAGTAAAGTTAAGCCTATAAGCTCAGATATACGGTTGAGTAAAAAATTTGTTGTTTTTTCTAAGAAATTTTTAATTCTCATTTTGTTTCTAATGATTTGTCACTTTGTATCATTTAATTTTTGTTGATAAAATAAATTATATTATGAATATTTGCCTTTTAGGAAATAATTTAACTAATTTAGTTTTAGCAAACATCTTGCTAAAGAAAAATATTAATATTGATATTATTTCGCAAAGTCCAAAAACAGTATTTAAAAATACTATCAGAACAATAGCTATTTCGAATGAAAATTATAAATTTCTTAAAAACAATATTTATGGTTTAAATAGTTTAGGTTGGCCAACAGCTAAAATAAAAATTTACTCCAACAGGAATAAGTTCGCTGAATTATTTGAATTTAAAAATGGAAATGAAAATAATTTTTTTTTATTAAAATATAGTGATCTTTATAATTTAGTAAAAAAAAATAAGTCAATTAAAATTAAAAAATCTAAATATTACGATTTTGACGCTTTAAAAAAAAGTAATTATGATCTTATAATAAATTCAGAACAGGACAATCCAATAACGAAGAAATATTTTACAGGTAAAATAATTAAAAACTATAAGTCTTTATCTCATACGGCTATAATAAATCATCAAAAAATTGATAATAAAATTGCTATACAAATTTTTACAAATAAAGGACCTTTGGCATTTCTTCCATTATCAAATAAACAGACATCAATCGTATTTTCGAATAATTCCACAAATTTTATTGATAAGAAAAAACTTTTGCAACTAATAGATAAATACAATAATAGATATGAGATTAATAAAATTAGTGAAGTTGAGTCTTTTAAAATTAAATTTTTAATACAAAGAAAATATATTTTTAAAAATATTTTATCATTTGGGGATTTAATACATAAAGTTCATCCGTTGGCTGGACAAGGTTTTAATATGACTATCAGGGATATAAAATCTTTGTCTAAAATTTTAGATGAAAGTATTAAACTTGGTATTTATGATGGTGAAATAATTGCCCAAAAATTCCAAGAACATAACAAACATCTAAATTTTATTTATGGATTAGGAATTGATAGTATCAATTCTTTTTTCAAACTTGATAATAAATTAGATAATAGACTATCCGAACCTTTATTTAAAATATTAAAGGGCAATAAATTTGTGAACAACTATGCTACATTTATATCAAATTAAAGTTCAAACAAACTATTTACTGTAAAGTTTTATTATTAAAATTATCAAGAATATAGGTATTTAAAATTTCCTCTAACTTTTCTTTTCTAATATTTAAATTTTTACTCTCAAGCAGAACTTGCTTTTCTTCTAATGAAAAAGGAGAAGCCATAGACAGAGTATTTATAGTTTGATCTAAACTTTGTTTCTCAATTTCCTTCCAGTTAATTTCATAACCTTGCTTTTTGAAAAGACTTTTAAGATTTTGAAATATCAATTTCAAATCTGAAAATTCTATTGCCTCATTTTTTTCAACCAAATCACCCGAAAATTCCTCGTATTTTACTTCGCATTCTCTGTATAAATTGTCATTATTTATTTCATCAACTATTTTAAATCTACATACTCCATTTATAATTATTAGATATCTACCGTCATCTGTCTCATTAAAACTCGTTATTTTGCCTGCACATCCGATGCTGTGCAAATCAGGTTTCTTTAGTTCGCCAGTTTTCTTAGGTTGTATCATTCCTATGATACGGTTAGATTTCATACTATTGTCAATCATTTGTATATATCGAGGCTCAAATATATTTAAGGGGACAGTTGTACGAGGAAAAATTATAAAATTCGACAAAGGAAAAACAGGTAAAATTTTGGGGAGATCTTCTTTTTTCATACAATTTAAATTATAACATCTAATAAATGAATTCAAATAATTTAGAAAAACAAAAAGAAAAAATATTAAATTCTTTTAAAAAAAATAACTTCAAAGAAGTGATTTCTGGGGGAAAAAAGTTGTTAATAGAGAGACAAAATGATGCACAATTAATATATGCACTTGGATTGTCTTCAATTAACCTTCAAGATTTTGTTGAAGCAGAAAATTTTTTTCAAAAACTTATATCCCTTAATAAAAATGCTGAACACTTATATACTTTAGGTAACATTCAAAAAAAACTTAAAAAATTTGAGGATGCAATTGTTTCATTTGAAGAAGCTATTAAACTAAATCAAAATTTTTCTGAAGCATATAATAACTTGGGTAGTACCCTAAAATCTTTAGGTAAATATGAGGAGGCAATAATTAATTATAAAAAAGCTATAAAAGTAAAAAAAAATAACATGGAAGCAAATTATAATCTTGCAAGCCTGTACTTTTATCTTGAAGATTATATTGAGGCTTCAAATTATTATAAAAATATCATTAATATTGATTCAAAGCATGAAGAAATATGCGTAAATTTTGCAATATCTTTATTTAAGAATGGTAAAAAAAAGGAATTAAAAGATTTTGTCTTAACAATAATCTCTAAATATTCAAGAAATAGGACTTTAAATAATTTATTAGGACAATCATTGTTAGCTTTAAATTTTCATAAGGAGGGTTTATCTTATATAAAAAAAGGTGCAGGTTTTTTGCAATTGAATGAAGGTGGAACCAAATTATTAAATGAATAGATTTGATATAAAAAGTGAAAAATCACCAAACTTTATAGGTTGTTGGTATCTTCAAAATAAGAATATCAGTAAAGAAATAATTGATTTTTTTGAAAAAAATAAGGATTTACAAAAAAAAGGCTCAACATCCAAGGGTATTGAAGAAAGTAGAAAAAAATCTACCGATATTACAATTAGTCCTAACAAATTATCAGATCCTAAATATAAAGTTTTTCAAGATTATTTTTCCGAACTTCAAAAATGTTTTATGGATTATAGGGAGCAATGGCCTTTCGTGAAACAATTCTTAACAAAAGTTAATATTGGACCCTTTAACGTTCAAAAATATTTTCCTGGTGATCATTTTGCAGCGTTACATTCTGAAAGGACAGGTCTATCTACATTACACAGAATTTTTGCATTCATGACTTATCTAAATGATGTTGATGATGGTGGTACAACTGATTTTGATCATTACGGGTTAAAAATAAAGCCCGAAAGTAGTAAAACACTGATATGGCCTGCTGAATGGACTCATGCACACACCGGTTCGGTTCTGAAGAGTGGAACTAAATACATAATTACAGGTTGGTTTGATTTCGCTTCCTAAACAATAAACTTGAATGCTTATATCTTTTAAACAATGATTTTAAATACCTTTCTTAATAATAAAAAAATTGTTTTAGATTATTTTAAGAAACATGAATTTGAAAAAGTTATAAAATTTGGAAAAAAATTATTAAAAAAAAATAAAGATATTCAATTGTGTTATGCTTTGGGAATAAGCTATTTTAGCTTGAAAAAATATAGTGATGCAGAAAACAACTTTAAATATGTAGTAGATTCACGACCTACTGCTGAAAATTATTTTATTTATGGCAATATTCTTAAACAGACCCAAAACCTTAGAGAAGCTGCAGAATCATTTGAACAAGCAATTAAACTTAGATCAGATTACTCAGATGCATTTAATAATTTAGGAAACATAAAAAAGAGACTGGGTTTCACTGAAGAAGCAATTAAAAATTATAAAAAAGCTATTGATACAAGAAAAAATAATATTGAAGCATATTTTAATTTAGCTCATTTGTACAATGAGGAAAAAAAATTTGATGATTTAAAAAACGTACTTTTAAGTATTCTTAAATTTGATGAGAATAATACTACAGCATTAAATGATTTGGGTTATTTAAATTTAATAATTGGAAATATAGATGAAGGTAGAAAACTATTTGAAAAAGTACTTGATATTGATGATAAACATATAAGAGCTTTTAAAAATTATTTTTTAATAACTAAAGTTAATAATGAAAATAAATATTTTAAAAAATTAAGTAGATTGGATTTATCAAATACTAATGATGAAGATAAAGTATTTGCATTTACTAGTCTTAGCAAGTGTTACTTTGATTTAAATAATTCAGAGTTAGCTATAAAATATTTGGAATCTTCAAATAAATTAAAAAAGATAAAATCAAACTTTAGTATTGATGAAGAAAAAAATTTTTTTAAAAAACTTAAAAACTTTTGCAAAGAAAAATTCCTTGAGACTATTTCTCACGAGGGTCAACTAAGTTTTACACCTATTTTTATTCTTGGCATGCCTAGATCCGGAACAACCCTTCTTGAACAAGTCTTATCTTCCCATTCAAATATTTATGGAGCTGGAGAACTTAATTATTTACCAAAAATCATAGATAAATTTAAATTAGACACTATACAAAATTTTGAAAGTTTTATTAAAACCATAAGATTTGAGTATCATGAAAAAGTAAAACAATTAAGTGATAGTAACTTTATTATTGACAAATTACCTATGAATTTTAGATGGATTGGTTTTATTGTTAAGGCTTTTCCAGAGGCAAAAATAATACATATTCAAAGAAATCCAATGGCTGTTTGTTGGTCTAATTATAAAATTAATTTCCCAGATCCTGGTATGGATTTCTCTCTTAGTCAGAAAGATACAGCAAAATATTATATATTTTACGATGATTTAATGAAATTTTGGTCAGCAAATCTTAAAAATAATATAATCCATATAAAGTACGAAAATTTTGTTAATGATTTTGAACATGAATCTCATAATTTAATAAAACAACTTGGTATTAAATGGGAAGATAATATGAAAAATTATAATATAAATAAAAGACCAGTGCAAACCGCTTCTCTCTTGCAAGTGAGAGAAAAAATAAAAAAAAATACATCTGAAGAATGGAAAAAATATAAAGATTACTTAAAAATTATGGAAGAAACTCTTCAAAGTGGAAAAATAAATTATTAATATTTTACTTAGCTACCTTGTTAGTATGTAACAAACCTCTACAATATTTGGAAAATCTTGATGTAGTATATTGAAAAATCTTTTCAATATAATCCTCAGGAAAATCACTAGGCGTTTTTATTTCCATTACACACATACTATCGTAATATCTGGGTTTTATAATATGATTTAAATTACTATAAGTAATATTTCTATCAAATGTAATTCTAACTTTACGGTATAGAAAATATTCTCTTTCATATTGAATTATAATTGATGGAAATAAGGTTCCATATTGCTGATCAAATAAACTAATGTCCTCTAAGCTATGATAAAATTTAAATGGTTCTTTAATTTTAAATCGACCTTCAATTGAAGAAATTTTTATCTCTTTTGTGTATTTTTTGATATTTTTGTACCACCTTACTCTTATTTTTTTTCTTGGCAACACACCTTCTTCTGAGTCTTTAAAAAGTTGAAAATTCTTGGTATCGAAATATAAACTATTAATTGTTCTTTTAGGATATAGACTTGTCATGCCACTATTATAAAATTTTTTCTTTATTTCTATTGTTTCACTGTAAGAAATTTGATATTTTTTTTCTTTTCTAAAACTCATACTAAATTTTTTTAATTATTGATCGATCACCTTTCAAAATTTTTCCATCACACTGGATTGAACCAATTTTTAATATAGCACCCATAAACTCTTGCTTTTTCTTAAAAATTTCGTAACAGATTTTAGTGTTTGAAAAATTCCCAGAATTTAAAATTGTTTTTGAAGAGTCTTTAGATGAAACACCTATTGAAGAAAAACTAATTGTATTTTTTTTACTTGTAAATTTTGATTTTTCTCCAACAGAAATTCCTTTATCACCACATTTTGTAACATTTAACTTGTATATAGAATATGTTCCAGAACTTACATCCAGACAATCATTAATTGCTTTAAAAACTTTTATTGAATTAACTTTTATATTTGAAAAATCTAAATCAATTGCATCAGATGCAGCTTTCTCAACTAAAATCTCACTTAAGTTACCGTATGAATTAACAATATTTATAGTATCTTCACACAATCCTTGTCTGGCTGAAATATTTGTTTTATTAAATTTAATATTGTAAAAATTTACACATCCTGTCATTCCGTAATTATTCAATCTCTCAGGTAAATTTTTATTTTTTGATACTCTATTGCCATTAAAATTTATTTTCCAATTTTCTAAATTTAAATCTTTAAAAAGTATCCAGTCATTTGCATACTTTTGTGAAATATTAATTTTTTTTTTTTCAATATCAATATCTACCAAAAGATCTTTAGAATATACAATTGATCCTTCTAGTTTTCTTTCAAGATTTAAATTTAAATTTTTTAAATCCTTTTTTTTTTCTGGAATAAAAATATATCTTTCCTCTTTAAAATTATTTTTGGAAATAATATTGATAATATCATCTTCAAAAAGTGTGTATGATTGATTTAGTTCGTCCAAAACAAAAAAATTATCATCTTTTTTTTTAATGGATTTAATAACAGTTTGTTTTAATTTTAACTTATTTTGGTTTTTTAAATATTTTGCTCGGTTATTTTCAAATGTTTGCTTGATGGTTTTTACATCTAATCTTTGGTCAATGAGTTTTTGCAAAAACCTACTATTTATAGTAATTTGCGAAATAGCATTGTTAAAAAAAACTATTTCCCCCTTTTCTATCGAAGTTAATCTTTTTTTATATTCTTGAAATAATTCATCTAAAAATTTCTTATTATTTAATTTTTCAATTTTTTTAAACTTGTAATTTTTTCTAAATCCATATTCTAATATATTTGGATCATCATTTTTTATTAAAAGTGATAAGTCACCATCGTAGTAAATAGGCTCAAATTCATCTAAAAAAGAATTATAATAATATTTTCTATTATGTGGTCGCAGACCATGTTTACCATTCATTACTAAAAGAATAAATAAATAATCTTCAAAAATAAGTGATTTTTGCTTGTTTGGAAATATTAACATTTTATTTCTTGGAATAATATTTTGTGAGTAATCTAAATATCGTTTTTGTAGTTTAGAGTAACTAGTTAATGTAACATTTTGTGTACCTGAATTTTTTTTAAACCAATTTGAATTGGTCAATCTTGAAAGTACTAAATTTTCATACTCAGTATGATGCCTTTTTTTTGACCATAGTAAACTTTCATCTCCTTCAAAGATTGGTCCTTCCCTTCTATAATTTTTTTCTAATAATTCTTTCTGGATATCTTCTTGAAATAACATTTTGCCACTAACACCATTAATTTCTGTTTCTATTTCAAATGTTTCTGGAGATATAAAATCGAGTTTTTTCAGCAATAAAGCACCAAGAATTTCATTAAGGTTTCCTCGAGTTTCAGGAAGCAGAAGTCTAAATTTTACAGCATTTAAAATATTTCCTTCTTTAAGATTAATTTTTAAAGAACGCATTTCTCTTTTTTCATCAATATGATCTTTCCAGTCACCATGCTGTCTAATTTTAGAGTTATAAACGCATGTACCAAATTTATAAATTACACTAATTTTTGCTCGGAAAGTTCTTCTAAGTTCTGGAGGTATATTGTCAGATTTTGAAGCTAAAACTTTATAAAAATTAATTGCATACTTTGCACTTTTTGGAATTTCAATTTTAATTTTATTTATAGAGTTAGGATTATCAAGTTCGTTTAGATAATTAGCTGAAATAAAATTACATTTAGCAAAAACACTACTATTTATAAATAAAAAAAATGAAAAAAAAATAAATAATAATTTGATAAATTGTTTTTTCATTACCTATTTATTTAGTTGATATGATACTAGGCCCTTATTATCTTTAAGTTGATCAAGTATCTCCTTCAAATCATCAAAGTTGCTTGAAACAAGAATATAATTTACCGCTCCATCATTAGTTTTTTTAATATTAAGATATTTACTTTCATCTAATATTTGTGAATTATTAGATAAAGTAATATCAAGCGTACTTAAAGAATTGCCCTCTGAAAATGACGTTTGAAAGAATTCTTTTTTGAATAAAATTTTGCTTAAGTAATTAGTAAGTATTAGAAGGAAACTTGTAAAAAAAATTGATACACTCAAAAAAATTAACCATTTAATGTGTACTGATGCTGCTATACCCATTGTTATTGCTGCAAAATAAACAGTGAGTTCTAATGGTGAACGGACTGGGTTTCTAAATCTTACTATCGATAAAGCTCCAACCATCCCTATTGAAAGAGCTATATTACCTGAAATTACATTAGTAATGACGTAGGTTATAATTGGAAGTAAAACTAATGTGGAGGTATGTGCAGTCGTTCTGATCCAATGTTGGCCTATTAACTGTAAAAAAAATCTTATTAAAATTGAAATTGTTATCAAAAGTGCAACAATTACAAATTTGTCGTAATTACTTAAAAACAAGTTATACATTATCGATATATTTAATATAAGATGTATACTAAAAATTGATTTTTGTTAATTAATATCAATCTATTAATTTAGATTTCAGCTATTCCTATAAGTAGAAATCTATATTGATATTATAAATTATGATATTTATAATAGATTTCAATTAAGCGGGCATAGCTCAGTGGTAGAGCGTCTCGTTGCCAACGAGAAGGTCGTGGGTTCGAGTCCCATTGCCCGCTCCAATGTTATGATTATTTGGATCGCCTCTTATCCTAAAAGTGGAAATACTTATTTAAGGTCTTTTATTTCCTCATATTATTTCTCAAAAAAGGGAAAATTTAATTTTGATTTATTACTTAACATTCTTCAATTTCCATCATTAAAATTTACCAAAAAAAAAATTAATTCTGAATTAGAAGCATGTCAAAGTTGGATTTATAATCAAAAACATTTTTTTTCTGGAGATAAAATACATTTTATAAAAACTCATAGTTCCCTAAATAAATATAAAGGTTATGATTTTACTGCTAAAAATTTATCTCTTGGTGCCATATATATTGTAAGAGATCCAAGAAATTTAATCACTTCTATGACACATCACTATTCATTAAATTATGAACAGGCATATTCAAAATTAATCAATGAGAAACAAACCCTTCTAGAAAAATCAACAGATGGGGATCATAGTAATTTTACTTATTTAGGATCATGGTCAGATCATTACAAGTCTTGGAAAAATTCAAATGAGTTTAAAACTTTATTTATCAAGTATGAAGATTTTGAGAACAATAAATTAGATACTTTTAAAAAAATAGTCATATTTATAAATAGTTTAAAACAAAATGAATCATCAATAGATGAAAAAAAATTTATAAATTCGATTAATTCTACGAATTTTTCAAATTTACGGAATAAAGAAGAAAATGAAGGATTTGAGGAGAGTGTATACTCAAAAACTGGAGAAAAAAAACGCTTCTTCAATTTGGGATTCAATAATAGATGGCAAAAAATTTTACCGAAAAATATTTTACTTAAATTAAATAATACTTTTCAAGATGATTTAAATGAATTAGGATATAGTTAAATGAGTGATTTAGCAGATAAAAAATGTATTCCTTGTGAGGGTGGTATTCCTAGTTTTAATTTAGATGAAATTCATAAATATTTAAAGAAAGTTGATGGATGGGATGTCCAATCTGTTAATGAAAAAGACTTTTATATTATTAAAAATTTTAAATTTAACGACTTTTTAGAAAGCCAATCTTTTGTAAACAAAGTTGGCGAAATTGCTGAAAAAGAAGGTCATCACCCCGATATTTGGTTTGGTTGGGGGTATGCTAAAATTAAGATACAAACTCACGCAATCAACGGATTACATGAAAGTGATTTTGTGCTGGCAGCAAAAATAGATAAAATAGATTAAATTTTAATGTTTAAAGTGCCTAGTCTTTGAAAATACTAGTATAATTCCTAAACTATCTGCAAATTTAATTATTTCTTTATCACGTATTGAACCTGAGGGTTGAATAATCGCACTTACTCCATTTTGAACTAAAGTTTCAATCCCATCTACAAATGGAAAAAAAGCGTCTGAAGCCCCTAAAATTAAATCATCTGAGTTAATTTTTTGAAACTTTTTCATTTTATCTATAGCTATTTTGCAACTATCTAATCTACTTGGTTGGCCTGAACCAATACCTACGGTAGAACTATTTTTTGTTAAAACAATAGCATTTGACTTAACATTTCTACAAACATTAAAAGCAAATAAAAGACCATCAAATATTGTTTTTGTTGGTTTTGCCTTTGATACAACTTTAAAATTCTTTTTATTAAATACTTCATTATCTGCAGTTTGAAATAATAATGAATCAAAGTTAATTGTCACATTACTAAAGTTTTTACTTTTTAATTTTGAGGCATCAATTAGTCTTAAATTTTTCTTCTTTTTTAGAATTCTAATAGACTCATTATCAAATCCAATTCCAATAATTACTTCTGTAAATAGTTTATTTAGCTCTATTGCTATTTTTTTAGATATTTTAAAATTACATGAAACAATACCTCCAAAAGCGCTTATAGGATCACAGGCTAGAGCTTCTTTATAACTTTTAAGATTATTTTTATTTATTGAAACACCGCAAGGATTTGCATGCTTAACTATTACAGTCCCTGTATTCTTTGGGAGAGTTTTTGAGATATTTAAAGCTGCGTAAATATCATTATAATTATTGTAACTTAATTTTTTTCCACTTAATTGTATTATACCTAAATTATTATTTTTACTGTAGATCGCAGATCGTTGGTGAGGGTTTTCTCCATATCGTAACTCTTCTATCAATTTTCCATGGATTATTTTTTTTTTTGGAAAATAATTACTATTATTTTCATTAAAATATTCTGAGATTACAGAGTCATAATATGCTGTTAAATTAAAAGCTTCTTGTGATGCTCTCTTACGAAATTCTAAACTAGTGGATCCGTTATTTTTTTCTAACTCCATTGTAAACTCTTTATATTGATTTGGAGAGGTTAAGATTGTTGCATAATTATAATTTTTTGCAGTTGCTCTTACAAGAGATGGACCTCCAATATCTATATTTTCTATAAGTTTTTTATGATTTTTAGAAACTTTCAAAGTCTCTTCAAAAGGATAAAAATTAACTATAACAAGGTCAATTTGATCATATTTATTTTTTTTAAGCTCATTAATATGTTTTTTATTATCTCTTTTACTTAAAATACCAGCGTATAATTTTGGATGAAGTGTTTTTACTCTTCCATCTAAAATTTCATCTGAATTTGTGTAATCTGAAACTTCAATACATTTATATCCTAGTCTTTTAATTTCTTTAGATGTGCCGCCTGAGCTTATTATATTGATTTTATATTTTTTGAGTATTCTTAGAATTAACTTAATTTTGGATTTATCTGATAGAGAAATAATTGCATTTTTGATTTTCTTTTTCATATTTTGCTAATTTTCCATTCAATTAATTGATCTTCTTTTTGAGTAACACCAGATATAAAAATGTTCTGATTTTCAGTATAACGGTTTTTATTGCCAAAATATAGTCCGGTTTCAACCCCTATCATTCCATCCTCAGAGCTGAACTTCCAGCCAGAATTATCTAATTCTATTAATATGGATTTGTTATCTTGTAGTTTTGTAACTTTAATATTTGGTAGTAAATGGAATCGTAATTCAAAATTTGTTACTTTAAAATTCTTTTTTTTTATGAGTTTCTCTTTTCCATATAAAACATTTTTTTCTATATTATATTCTAAATTTCTTTGATGAATTAATCCATACTTTGACAAATAACCATCATGAGAGCATGTAATACTCCAGAAGTTTTTTTCATTAATTATTTGTTTGTCAAATGTTTTAAATCCTTTGCTAACTACACTTGGACCATTATTTTTCTTTTTAAAATCACAGGCTGAAGAGTTATCTAAAATTAATGTTGAGTGAGTTGCAGTCGATTTTGAAATTCTATTTAGTTGATGTGAGTGATCTTGAAAATAACCAGAGTTTGTAATTAATTTTTTATCGTTAAAAAAAAATTCAAAAGATAATGGTCCACTTTGATAATTTTCTGAATAATTTTTCCCTGGATTAGATCCTATATCCATAGCAAGTATTGCATTTTTATTTTTTAAAATTGTATAACCTGAAGTATCAAACTTATCATTTTTAAATTTATATCTAAAAAGAGCTAGATATTTATCAAAGTCATAATTACTAGAATTATTATTACCATTAAATAAAAGATCTTGTTTTAAAGAACCCCAAAAAAAATCGTAATTTTTCCCTAGATAGAAAATTATTTCATCTAAGTATTCTGGAATATCGTTTAATGAGTCTTTAAGAAGTTCTCTTATTAATATAAAATACTTTAAATAAAAAACCATTTGTCTAATATTTCTAGACTTTGGAAAATAACTATTATCAAAAGATGTATTAATAATTTTTCTTAGGAGAATTAAACCGTAGTTTAAAAATCTACTGTTTTTATAGGAAATTCCTGCCATTGTTATTGCTGTACATCCAATCATCTTGTCGTTTAAATCAGAAGATCTATCAATTTCATTCATTAAATGATTTACCTGTTTACTAATTATCTCATTAAAAATGTTTTTATATTTATCCTCGGACTTATCATAAGTTATCTTAGAATTAGAAATCCAAGCTATAACTCTTTTTGATAGAATATCTATTTCCCAGCTTTTTGCTTCATAATTTTGATTTTTAATTATCCAATTATAAATAATTGATTGAGTAATCCGATTTGACGATTTAAGATCAATTGAAAATAACCAATAAAAACTGTGAAGTTTTTTAAAGTTTTTATAATTTAAACTTTTACTCTCCCAAATTGATTGAGTGTTAAAATCCTCAATTTTTTTTTTCTGTTTTTCATATTTTATTAATGAACTAAGTATATTTAAACCTGGTTCATAAACTAAAATATTTTCATCTACTTTTGAAATTTTTTTATTATATATTGATGAATTTAAGTAAATCTTTCTTAATTGATTTTTAAATATGAAATAAAAATCATTAATGAAATTAAAATAGCTTCTTAAAAACATTTTAAATTGATTTTAGTTTTTCAATATTACTTCTTATATCTCCATTGTTTTCTTTAAATATTGTAGTTCCTGACACTAAAATATCAGCACCTGCCTCTAAAACTATTTTAGAGTTACTAAAATTAATTCCTCCATCAACTTCAATATTATAGTTATAACCGTTCTCATCTTTAATATTTTTCAACGTCTTTATTTTATCTAATACTTCAGGCATAAACTTTTGTCCCCCAAAGCCTGGGTTAACACTCATAACCAATATTAAGTCAATATTTTTTATCTCACTAATAAGCATTGTTATTTCAGTTTTGGGATTTAGTGAAACTCCTACTTTTTTACCTAGTTTTTTTATTAAATTTATTGAGTTCTTTAAATCATTTGTTGCCTCAGGATGAATAGTAATAATGTCTGCTCCAGCCTCAGCATAATTTTGTATATAGTCATGAACTGGGGATATCATTAAATGTACATCAAATGGGAGTTTAGTATATTTTCTTAAGTTTTTTATAACAGGAGGTCCAATTGTGAGATTAGGAACGAAATGTCCATCCATTACATCTACATGAATTAGGTCGGCTCCTCCTTCTTCTAATTTTTTAATCTCACTTCCTAATTGGCTAAAATCAGCCGATAATATAGATGGTGATATTTGAATTTTTTTCATAGAACACTAATAAAATATTACTATCAATTTTTTTTTCTATTTGAATTAGTTTTTACTGAAAATTCTATACAATTCTTGAGCTATTTCACTTTCTAAAGGAAATGAAAGCATTCCCATTACTGAATAACCAAGTAAATAAGGCATTAAATAGAAACGTGCCATGTAAAAGAACCAAGCTACATAAAGTGGAACTAAAGGTCCTACCAAAAAGCTAGGGGTAATCGGTCTAAACACATTTATAAGTGGATTTGTGAGTTTTACAAAAATTTTCATAAAGAAGAATTGTGAGTCCTCTCTTTGAAAAATATTCATTGCCACCCTTCCAATTAACGTCCACATAATGACGCCTAAAATGTAATCGATTATATAAACTAAAGGATGAAAATTAGCAGACATAATTTTAAGAGAAAGGGGCGAACTAAATCGCCCCCTTATTTTTATTGTTTATTTCTGTGCTAGTACCGTTTTACCGCTTGGTACACGTACATCATCAACCATTTTCTGAGTAGCTGCGTCCGGTGCTGCAGTTATTAAACTAACAACAATCATAGAAACTAAACTTACAGCTGCTCCAACTATTCCAAAAGTAAGTTGAGTTATGCCTAAGAAACCAGATCCTCCACTTCTTACCCATATTAGGTAAGCAGTTCCAGATATAAGCCCTAGTAGCATTCCTGCAACAGCGCCTGGTGCATTAGCTCTCTTCCACCATACACCGAGTACGAGTGGGAAGAATAGTCCTGACATAGCAAAGTCAAAAGCCCAAATTACCGAACCCAAGATACCCTGTATCTCTAACGCGGCTATTGTTGCTCCTGCAAAACCAATTAACACAAGTAACACCCTTGCAACAATTAGTCTTTTTGCTGTCTCAGCTTTAGGATTAATTATTTTGTAGTAAATATCATGAGATAACGCATTTGATATTGCAAGTACTAATCCATCTGCAGTTGACATTGCAGCTGCCATACCTCCAGCAGCAACTAGACCTGAGATTACATACGGTAAACCCGCAATCTCTGGCGTCGCTAATACAACAGCCTTACCACCCATAAAGAACTCGTTAAGCTCAAGAGTTCCATTACCATTAAAGTCACTGATAAACATCAAGTTTGCTTGGTTCCAGTTTTGATACCAATCAATAGATTGAACTTCTGCAATTGTTTTACCAATAATTCCAGTTGGTAGTGTTGGGTCTATTAAAGATAGTTTAGATAATGTAGCTAACATCGGTGCAGAAGAATAAAGTAGGAATATAAAGAATAGTGACCAACCTACTGATCTTCTTGCAGTTCTTACACTTGGAGTAGTAAAGTATCTCATCATAACGTGAGGTAATGATGCAGTTCCTGCCATCATACACACTGCTAATGAAATAAATGCCCATGGAGTTGCATTAACTGACGAATGCGCTTTAGTTATTCCAGCCAAACCTTTTGGAACTGTCGCTAAATCAGCAGCAGAATTTTTCACAAAACCAAATTGACCTTCTAGTTCTGCAATTCTTGCAACTTCATCAGCTAGCATAAAATGTGGGAAGAAACCTGCTCCCAACTTACTGCTAATCCAAAATACTGGAAGTAAGTAAGCTATAATTAATACGATGTATTGAGCTACTTGAGTCCAAGTTACAGCTCTCATCCCACCAAGCATTGAGCACATCAAAATACTTGCTAGTCCAACATAAACAGCAATTCCAAATGGAATATCTAATGCTACAGATGCAATTGTACCTGTTGCATTAATTTGTGCTGTTACATAAGTGAATGAGGCTACTGTTAAAACTATGACCGCACTAAATCTTGCTAAGTTACCACCATAACGTGTTCCTATAAAATCTGGAACAGTATAACATCCAAATTTTCTAAGATATGGTGCTAATAACGAAGCAACTAGTACATATCCACCAGTCCATCCAACAAGCAGAGCCATATATCCATAGCCTTTGAAATAAATTCCACCTGCCATAGCAACGAAAGATGCCCCTGACATCCAGTCAGCAGCAGTTGCCATACCATTAAAGACAGTTGGAACTTGTCTCCCAGCTACGTAATAAGCATCAACTTGTAGTGTTCTAGATAACCAACCAATTAAAGCATAAATCAAAACTGTAAAAGCTACAAAAAAGATACCAATCAATTTTGCAGACATTCCAGCTTGTTCAGCTATTGCCATCAGAATAATAAATACAAGAAATCCTCCGGTATATATTCCGTAGACCTTTGGTAAATTATCTATAAATTTACCTTTTATCATTTGTCACCCTCTCTTTCAGAAAACCCGAACTCATCATCTATTTTCTCTTGTCGACCTGCAAACCAGAAAATTAGAATAACGAAGATTGCAAGTGATCCTTGACATGTAAACCAATACGTTAAAGGATATCCAAATGGTCTAATGCTAGATTCTTGCATTTCGGCTCCGAAGAGAAAGATGCCAATTGAGAAAACAAACCAAATTGCTAATGTAATAAAGAGCAAATTTCTGGTTTTTTCCCAGTGTTGTTCTTGTTTTGACATTTTTTTCTCTCCCTATAGGTTAAAGAAATAACCTTACTGATAATCAAATTTATTTAAACCCCTAAAAACGCTCGATATTGTGGCATTTTTACATTATACATCAACATATTAGATAGATAAATGGCCCTTAAATACAGATTCAATCTAAAAGATATAAAACTTGAAGACTTCAAAGTTTATTTGGTTGCGATGTTTAAGGGCATTTTACCTAAGAAAAAAATAAAGAACATTGATGATCTTACGCAATTCATTCAGCAAAAATCTGCTTGGGTATCCCAAGTTACTTTATATAACTATTTAAAAACTAGAATGGGAACTAAGTGGGTTCTACATTTTGATGACGAAAAGTTTTTAACTTCAATAAATGCTGCAAAGTGGAATATTTATGCGATATCTCTTCAAGATTTGTCATTTTATACAGTTTCATATTTAAAAGTTTTTTATAATTATAAAGAAACAGACATAGTATCTGAAATTTACAATAATATTCTCGATAAAGAATTGGAAAATGGTATGCCAACAGAAATTGTTGATGAAGCAAGAATAAGTTTTAAAAAAAGATTAGATCAAATTAAATGGGAGGAATATTATAAATCTTGGCCATTTAATGAAAGTGCCTTGGCTTTATATAATTGGGCCCCTGTAGCAAATGAATTAAAAACTTTAGATAGAAAAATTGTTCTAAACTCAATGATTTTGAAATGGGATAATATTAAGGAAGAATTTTCGAAATTAATTAAGATCTAAATATTTTTTCTATTATCTACTAAACTATCAACCACTGAAGGATCTGCTAAGGTAGTCGTATCTCCAAGTTGACCATGTTCATTTGCTGCAATTTTTCTTAAAATTCTTCTCATTATTTTTCCAGATCTAGTTTTTGGAAGTCCTGGAGCAAACTGTATTAAGTCAGGTGTAGCAATTGGACCAATTTGCTTTCTAACCCAAAGTTTTAAATCTCTTTCTAAATCAAGAGTACTTTTTTCCCCTGCATTTAAAGTTACATAACAATAAAGTCCATTGCCTTTAATATCGTGTGGGTAGCCAACCACTGCTGCTTCAGCAACTTTTGGATGAGCTACAAAAGCACTTTCTATTTCTGCAGTACCTAAATTATGTCCAGATACTATTATGACATCATCTACTCTTCCAGTTATCCAATAATAACCATCTTTATCCCTTCTACATCCATCTCCTGTAAAATATTTTCCATCAAATTGTGAAAAGTAGGTATCTATAAATCTTTGATGGTCTCCGTAAACAGTCCTCATTTGTCCTGGCCATGATTGTGCAATACACAGTCTACCCTGTGCCTCTCCTTTCATAACTTTTCCATCTTTATCAAGAATTTCTGGCTTAATTCCATAAAATGGTTTTGTAGCAGATCCAGGTTTTAAATCTATTGCTCCTGTTTGTGGACTTATCAAAATCCCACCTGTCTCAGTTTGCCACCAGGTATCAACAATTGGACATCTACTATCTCCAACAATTTTAAAGTACCATTCCCAAGCTTCTGGATTTATTGGCTCACCAACGGTACCTAAAAGTTTTAAAGTTTTTCTAGAAGTTTTCTTAACAGGTTTATTACCTTCTCTCATCAAAGCTCTGATTGCGGTAGGAGCAGTATAGAAAATATTAACTTTATATTTATCAACTATTTGCCACCATCTAGATGTATCAGGATAAGTTGGTATTCCTTCAAACATTATTGTAGTTGCACCATTAGCAAGTGGACCATAAATAATATAACTGTGTCCAGTAACCCATCCAATATCAGCTGTACACCAATAAATATCTTTTGGTTTATAATTAAAAATATATTGATGAGTCATTGAGGCGTAAACCATATATCCACCTGTTGTATGAAGAACTCCTTTTGGCTTTCCAGTTGAACCTGATGTATAAAGAATAAATAATGGGTCTTCAGCACTCATTTCCTCAGGCTCACATTTAGATGATACTTTCTTGGTCATATGATGATACCAGACATCTCTATCATTAAACCAATCTATTTTTTTTGTTCCAGTTCTTTTTACGACAATACATTTTTTAACATTTGGACAGCTTTGTAACGCTTCATCTGTAATAGATTTTAATGGAATTGTTTTACTTCCTCTTACACCTTCATCTGCAGTTATAACATAATCAGACTCACAATCATTAATTCTGCCTGAAATACTATCTGGAGAAAATCCACCAAATATTATCGAGTGAACCGCACCTATTCTTGCACATGCTAACATTGTATAAGCAAGCTCAGGTATCATTGTTAGATAAATTGTTACCCTATCTCCTTTTTGAACCCCTAAATTTTTTAATCCATTTGCAGCTTTAGAAACTTCTTTATGCAATTCTTTGTAGCTAATTTTCTTTTGAACTTTTGGATCATCACCAACCCAGATAATTGCAGTTTTATTAGCATTCTTTTTTAAATGTCTATCAATACAATTTGCTGATGCGTTTAATGTACCATCATAAAACCATTTTATATGAACCTCATCTTTACTATATTTCACATCTTTAATTTTTTTATAAGGCTTGATCCAATTAATTCTCTTTCCTTCTTTTTTCCAAAAGCCATCGTTATCTTTTATTGACTCATTATATTTCTTTAAATATTGAGACTTATTAACAATTGCCTTACTAATCCAATCTTTTTTAGTTTTATAAATAGTCTCTTTAATTTTTTTTGAAGCTATCTTTTTTTTAATATTTTTTTTTGACTTTTTTTTCTTAGACATGATTTTTTTTTTATTGAATTCTACCCATGTTCAAAATCATTTTCCAGCTTTTAGTATCGATTGGCATAACTGAGAGTCTACTTTGTTTAATAAGTGATAAGTTCTCTAAAGCCTTAATTTTTTTGATATTTTCAAGTGTTACAGGATATTGTAGTTTGCTTTTAAATTTAACCTTAACTGCAACAAACCTTTTTTTCTTATCCGTTGGATCAATGAAAGCAGTTTTTATAACTTCAACAATGCCAACAATCTCTTTTCCTATATTAGAATGATAAAAAAAACAAAGATCTCCCTTTTGCATTTTTTTTAAATTATTTGCTGCTTGATAATTTCTGACACCATCCCAGTCAGCACCTTTTTCTCCAGCTTTGATTTGTTGATCAATTGACCATACATCTGGTTCTGATTTCATTAACCAATATTGCATTTAATTTTTTGTCTTTCTTTTTTCTTTTTTAAGTTTTCTTTTTTCCTTTAAGGATAGTTTAGCTTTTTTCATTACACTCGCATCTTTAAATGATTTTCCACTGTATCTTTTTGACATTTATAATCTTACTCCTGATCCTTTTAAAAATTTTGCTTTTTTATCAAGCAGAAGTCTTGGACTTGCTGGTAGATCTAAATTATCAAATTTTTTAATTTTATATTTTTCAAGACCAACAAGTGCAATCATGGCTGCATTATCTCCACATAATTTTGGTTCAGGGAAAATTGATCTGAAGTTATTTTTCTTACATACTTTTATTAATTTTTTTCTTATACCTATATTAGCCGCTACACCTCCAGCAATCACAAAAGCTCTCCCTTTCTTTTTGCTGAATTTTTTAAATTCATCAAATGCTATCTGAGTTTTAACTTCTAAAATTTCCTCAATTGTTTTTTGAAAAGATGCTGCAAGATCATATTTCTCTTGCTTAGATCTTATAGAGCTTGATATCCTTAAAATAGCTGTTTTAAGACCTGCAAATGATAAATTGCATCCTCCTTTATTGATAATTGGTTTAGGAAGTTTAAATTTATCTGCATCCCCCTGCTTTGCAAAACCTTCTAACTTTGGTCCTCCTGGAAATTCAATTCCTAACAGTTTTGCGGTTTTGTCGAATGCCTCTCCTAATGCATCATCAATTGTTGTTCCTAATCTTTTGTATTTTCCAAGCCCATTCACACTAAGATATTGAGTATGCCCACCCGAAATTAATAATAATAAATATGGAAAATCTAACTTTGAGTTAAGTCTTGGACTTAAAGCATGTCCTTCAAGATGGTTTACACCAATAAATGGTATATTTAAGCTTGCAGATAAAGCTTTACCAAAATTTAAACCAATAGTTAGACAAACAATTAAACCTGGGCCAGATGTTGCGGCAATTGCAGAAACATCTTTTAAATTCACACCACTTTCAGTAATTGCTTTTTTTGCAATTAAATCGATTTTTTCAACATGAGACCGTGCTGCAAGCTCAGGAACTACACCTCCGAATTCTTTATGAATATCAAATTGACTTGAAACTACGTTAGATAATATTTTTATCTTACCATTTTTATCTTCTTCTATGATTGACACAGCGGTTTCATCGCAACTTGTCTCAATTCCAAGGATAATTTTTTTTTCATTCATAAATATTTATAATTAATACAATTAATCTATAAGAATGTAATAAAAATAAGAATTATGAAAAGAGATAAATTTATTATTGGAACTCGCGGAAGTAAGTTAGCTATAATTTATACTGAAAAAGTGTCTAAGTTTCTTAAAAAAGTTTCATCAACTCACATAGAAATAAAACAAATAGTAACAAGCGGAGATGAAAACCAAAATGATAGGTTGGCAAATATTGGTGGGAAAGGCTTATTTTCAAAAAAAATTGAAACAGAGCTAATTAATCATAAAATAGATATAGCAGTTCATGCTTTAAAAGATATGCCAACAATTGAAACTGAGGGTTTAACAACAAATTTTTATTTAAAAAGAAATTCACCTAATGAAATATTTATTAGCAATAATAATATCAAGTTCCAGGATCTTAAACCAAATTCAATTATTGGGACTTCTTCATATAGAAGAGAATATCAACTCCAAAGTATTCGATCAGATCTAAATTATAAACTAATAAGAGGTAACGTGGATACTAGGATCAAAAAGTTAGAGAATGGAGATTACGATGCAATTTTACTCTCTAAAGCTGGTATCGAGGCTTTGGGATTAGAAAATAAGATTACTCAGGAATTTAATACAGAGGAACTTATACCATGTGCTGGACAAGGAATTATTGCAATACAATGTAGAGAAAATGATCAAGAAATAATAAATATATTGGAAAAAATTAATGATAATCAGTCGAGAATAATTGCAAATGCAGAAAGGAATGTTTTGAAAATTCTTGAGGGCGATTGTGATACAGCAGTTGGTGTCTATGCAAAAATTATCAAAGATATTGTAAATATTAAGGCAGAACTTTTTTCAGTTGATGGCAAACAGAGATTTTATGTTGATGAAAGTGAAAATGAAAAAATGATTAATGACCTAAGTATTAAGATTGGAGAAAAATTAAAATCAGAGTCAAGAGGATCATACAAAAGGTAGAATGCATATTTTATTAACAAGACCACTAGAAGATAGTAAAGAATTAATCCTAAGATTTAGTTCTCTGGGGCATAATGTTTCTCATTTACCTGTAATAAAAATTGAACCAATTAAATACGATGAACCTGACTATAGCCAATTTAAGGGAGTAATATTTACCAGTTCCAATGCAATAAAGAATTTAGATTTAACTAATGTTGATAAAAAAATTGAATGTTATTGCGTTGGTTCTGCAACAGAAAAAGTTGCAAAGTTAAATGGTTTTCAAAATATTATCTCTGCAGAAGGAAACGTAAATAATTTGAAAGAAATAATATTACAAAACTTTGGTTCAAAAAATGGATCACTTCTTTACGTAAGTGGAGAAGTAGTTTCCAGTAGGTTAGATAAAGATCTTATTACAGAGGGTTATTCTTTAAAAAGATTGATAAACTATACAGTTTCTTCAACTCTAGAAATAAAAGAGGAATTCAGAGCAGAACTAAAAAAGTCAATTCCTGACATAATTTATGTTTACTCAGAAAATAGTGCTAGGAGTTTATTAAATTTACTTAAAAAATATGACCTTTTAGATAGTTGGATGGATACTAATTTGATGTGTATGGGTGAAAAATCATCATCAATTTTAAATGAGATCAAGTGGAAAAAAATTTTTCTATTTAATCCTGGTGAAGAAGAGTTTTTGCTATATAAAATTTAGCCATGGATGTTTTTGATAATTTTACAGGACTTTTTCTATCTGTTTGGGAAAAAGGAATATTGGGTGTTAACTTTGTAGAGATCTTAATAGGTCTTGGGATATTCTTTATATTCCTAGTTTTTAGAGGCTTGATTAGTAAATTAGTAATAAGAAAATTAGAATTAATTTCAAAAAGAACCACCAATAAACTTGACGATACTTTTGTAAAGGCAATGGAGGGACCAGCAAGATTCCTTCCAATTGTTTTAGGGGTATTTTTTGCGAGTTATTACATGTCTTTTTCAGAAGACACCAGATTATTTTTAGATAATGTAAACAGAACTTTAATTACAATTCTACTATTTTGGATTATCCATCAGATAATTGAGCCAATCTCTTATATTCTAAGTGGTTTTGATAAAATTTTAACTAGAGAACTAATCGGCTGGATCATTAAATCACTTAAAATTTTAATTTTAATTTTAGGTGCAGCAGCAGTTTTAGAATTATGGGGAATAAAAATTGGTCCGATAATAGCTGGACTAGGTTTATTTGGTGTTGCAGTTGCATTAGGAGCGCAAGATTTATTTAAAAATTTAATTTCAGGAATTTTAGTTCTTGTAGAGAAAAGATTTAAGATGGGTGATTGGATTGAAGTTGAAGGAATAATTGAGGGTGTAGTAGAAAAAATAGGTTTTAGATCAACCGTAATAAGAAAATTTGATAAATCTTTAGCTATTATCCCCAATTTTCAGTTTGCAGAAAATGCTGTTATAAATAAAAGTCAAATAACTAATTGGAGAATTAGTTGGACGATAACTCTTCAATATGACTCAACGGTAGAACAATTAAAAACTATTAGAAATGAAATAGAGAATTTTATTAATCATTCAGAAGATTATGATACTGCTGTTGGAGTATCAGTAAGAGTTGATAAATTTTCTGATAGCTCAATAGATATGTATGTGAGATGTTACACAAAAACAAATAGTTGGAGCGAAATGTTATTAGTAAAGGAAAGACTTGCAATTAAGATTAAAGAAATTGTAGAGGGTAACAAAGCCTCTTTTGCTTTCCCAAGCACTTCTATTTATGTAGAAAAGAAATGATAGCTATATTTTATTTAGTTCTCCAACTTTTGAAATTATATTCATATGTTGTGATTGCCAACGTTGTTATTAGCTGGTTAATAGCTTTTAATGTCTTAAATACATCGAACAGATTTGTTTACTCAATTTTAGAATTTACCTATAAGCTCACCGATCCAATTCTTAACAAAATTAGGGGTTTTTTACCTAGCCTTGGTGCTTTTGATATATCGCCAATCATTCTTCTTTTGTTGATATGGTTTATAGAAATGTGTATGAAGCTCTACATAGCACCACTAATTTTTTAATATCATGATTTTAATTGACGGAAAAAAACAATCAGCTGAACTAAGAGAAGAACTAAAAAAAGAAGTTGAGAGTTTAAAACAGAAATACAATAAAGTTCCTGGTCTTACGGTGATTTTAATTGGGGACTTAGCCCCAAGCCAAATTTATGTAAGAAACAAAGAAAAATCAGCAAAACAAGTTGGTTTGAAATCAGAAGTTATAAAATATCCAGATACAGTAGATGAAAAGACTGTTTTAAATAAAATAGAGGAACTTAATAAGGATGAAACAGTTTCAGGAATTTTAGTTCAATTACCATTGCCCAAACATATCAACAAGCAACATGTTATTGAAACTATCTCACCACACAAGGATGTAGATGGTTTACATCCAATGAATGTGGGCAATCTATCGTCTGGATATCAAGGATCAATTCCTTGTACACCACTTGGATGTTATTATTTATTAAAAAATATTGAAGCCAACCTGACAGGAAAAAAAGCTGTAATGATTGGTAGATCAAATCTAAATGGAAAAGCTATGGCCCAGCTTTTACTTCAAGAAGATTGTACAGTAACGATAACTCATTCAAAAACTAAAGATCTTCAGCATGAGTGCTTAGAGGCAGACGTGATTGTTGCTGCAGTTGGAATTCCTGAACTTATAAAGGGAGATTGGGTAAAAAAAGATGCAATAGTAATTGATGTCGGAATAAATAAAACAGAAAATGGTATAGTGGGTGATGTAAATTTTGAAGAAGTTTCAAAAGTTGCAAAAGCTTTAACCCCAGTTCCAGGTGGCGTTGGACCTATGACAATTGCATGTCTTTTAAAAAATACAATTGAGTGTTTCAAAAGATCGTTAATTAATTAAAGATAATTGCTAAAGTTAGTAATTTTAATTCTTATTTTTTTTATCTATAATCCCTTATCATTAGCTATGGAAAAAATACCTTATCATCACTTACCAGACGGTAGTTTTAGAAACCCAGAGGGCTCACCTGTAAGAAATTCTAATTTCAAATGGTCCTTTAAAGTATTCAACAAAGAAAAGAAAAAACTTAATATGTCTGTTCCCGAGGATCATGTCATTGATAAACGAAGAGTTCTTTCAAATTTAGAAAATTTAAAAAATGATGATTATGTCGGTTGGATTGGACATGCAACTTTCTTAATAAAGCTTGGAAATACAACAATTATAACTGATCCTGTCTTTTCAAAAAATGCAGGCCCACTAATTTTTGGTCCAAAAAGATATGTCAAAACTGCCCTAGATTTAAATGAAATTCCTAAGACAGACTTATTTCTTCTAACTCATAATCATTACGATCATCAAGATATGACTACAATTAGAAGATTTCCTTTTAAGGATGCAAAAGTTTTACTTCCTCTTAAGCTTGGAAAGTATTTCATGCGAAACAGCTACAAAGATGTAAAAGAAATGGATTGGTATGATGAAATTAAAGTTAATGAAGACCTTAAAGTAACATTGTTACCAGCAGTTCATTGGTCAAAAAGAAGCTTAACAGATACAAATAAAACTTTATGGGGAAACTTTTTAATTGAGTACAAGGATAAAAAAATACTCTTTGCTTGTGACACTGGAGTTGGAAATATTTATAAAGAGTTAGGTGAAAAATATGGACCTATTGATTTAACATTTATTAACATTGGGGCATATAATTTTTATCCATTATCACCTAATAAAGATAAATCCTCTTATCATACCAACCCTGAAGAGGCTTTAAGTATTGCAAGAGACCTTAAAAGTAAAAAGGTTTTAGGGATGCACTGGGGTACTTTTGTTTTATCTTTGGAGCCAATAATGGAGCCACCAGTTAGATTTAAAGATAATGCAGAAAAATATGGTTTTAAAAAACAAGATGCAATTATTTTTAAAATTGGTGAATTTCAGTCTTTAAAAAATTTAGGAATTTAACAACAGCCGCAAGTTTTCTTTGGCTTACTTTTTTCTTCCTTTAATAATTTTTCTTCGGTTTTTATTATTTCTAGCTCTCTTGCATTTTCTTCTAAAGCAGTTTTTTCTTGAAATAGTTTGTTTTCAAAATATGAGTAAAGAGAGTTAAAGCCTAACTTAGAAGCTTTTTTTCTTCGTAGTTTCTTCTTCCCTTTAAATTTTCAATTAATTCTAATATTTGCGGGTTTTGCATATTATTTTTATCTTATAAATTAAAAAAATTTCAATTATAATTTATTCAAGGTTTTCTACTATTTTAGGAATATATTTTTTAAAGTTAAAAAAACCTTTATTACAAAACTTCCATGAATTTTGATCTAACTTTCTATAAAGAAACTCAACATTTTTTAGCGAGTTTTGATTTATGTAATCTAAATTTTCTCCAACAGTTGGATAAAGGCAGTAACAACTTTCTAAGTTTTTAATTTTGTTTATATCAATAATCTCACAATTAATTGATTTTTCTTCTAACCGTTTCATTTGTTCCTCAGTTAAACTAGCCTTAAAATTCACTACATTTTCACTAAGTTTAATTTTTCTATTTTCATTTTTATTTTCAATAAGAAGAATTTTTTTGAATTTTTGAATTGCAAAGTCAGTGATTTCAAATGCTAAGTTATTTTCAAAAACTAGTAAGTTTTTCTCTTCAATATTTATCGGATTTTCAAAAGTTTTATGAAGAATAGTATAATTTTTATCATTTATTATTGGAGGTGCATTTTCATTAAGTCTAATATTTTCAAATCTATTATTTGTAAATTTTTTAATATTCCACTCACTTGCAAGATAATGTTTACCTTGAGTTTGAATACCTGCAACCCAACGCCAGCCCAACGTATTAGATGCAGTATCACCATCATATAAGTGTTGCATAAAAAATTCAGCACCAAGTTGCCAGGGTAAGTCTAGTGTAAATATCCAAATGCTCGCAAACCACATTCTAGTATGATTATGCAAATAATTATAAGTCTTTAGTTCATTTACCCATTCATTGAAGCATTCAATTTCAGTGTTACCTTCAACGGCATTTAGGTAACTTTTATTATCTTTAAACTCTTCTTTTATTCTTTTTAAATCTAATAAATAATCATCCCAAACTCCTGATCTAAGTTCCAACCAACCTTTCCAGTATGTTCGCCATAAAACTTCTTGAATAAATTTTTCATTTTTTGAAAAGGAAAATCTTTCTAGTGATTTATTAATCACTTCTTTTTCATTAATCACTCCATGTGTTATGTATGGTGATAGGCAAGATGTATTTGATCTTTTATTGGGACCAAAATCAAAATTTCTTAATTTTGAATATTCTCCAAGATTATTTTTAACAAAATTATCTAAGTTCTCAATAGCCGAAGCTCTTGTAGTTTTAAATTCCATTTTTTTTTATCTTAATTTTTTTTTATGAAAGTTGATAAATCTTTCTACATTTGATTTATTAAAAGTTTTATTTTCTTCGAAAGAAACTTTTTTCATTGAATAAGCATTACTTGAAGTTTGTCTTGATTGAATTGTTATATTTCCTTTATAAAGTTTGAGTTTTACTGTTCCATTTACTTTATTTCTCTTTGAATCAACAATTTTTTGTAGTTTAAATCTTTCCTTTGAATACCAATAACCATTATAAACAAGCTCGGCATATCTTGGCATAACCTCATCTTTTTTATGCATTGTATCTTTATCTAGAGTTACAGACTCAATTGCTCTATGTGCAACTAGTAATAATGTTCCTCCTGGAGTTTCGTAAACTCCTCTTGATTTTATTCCAATAAATCTATTCTCGACTAAATCCACTCTTCCTATTCCATTTTTTCCAGCTAACTGATTTAGTTTATCCAAAACTTTTGCTGGAGATAATTTTTTTCCATTTAAACCAATAGGATCACCGTATTTGTAATTAATAGCAATAAAGCTTGGTTTATTTGGAGCCTTTTCAGGAGAAGTTGTTCTTTGAAAAATAAATTCAGGTGCAGAATTTTTAGGATCTTCTAAAACTTTTCCCTCTGTTGAAGTATGAAATAAGTTATCATCAACGGAGAAAGGTGGTGCACCTTTTTTATCTTTTGGAATGGGTATTCCATGTTTTTTTGCATAATTAATTAAGTCTGTTCTTGATTTTAATTTCCAAATTCTCCATGGCGCAATTATTTTAATTTTAGGACCAAAGTAATGATATCCCAATTCAAATCTAACTTGATCATTTCCTTTTCCTGTCGAACCATGTGAGACAGCATAAGCATTAAATTTTTTAGCTACTCTAATTTGATCTTTCGCAATCAGTGGTCTTGCTATGGATGTACCTAATAAATAAACACCCTCATAAAGAGCATGACCTCTTATCATTGGGTAAACATAATCCTTAACAAAAATATTTTTTAGATCTTGAATTATGATTTTTTTAACTCCCAATTTTTTTGCATTCTTAATTATTTTTTTTTTATCCATTTCCTGCCCAACATCAGCAGTGTATGCTATAACTTCAGCATCGTAATTTTCTTGAAGCCATTTAAGAATGATAGACGTATCCAAACCACCTGAATAGGCGAGTACAATCTTCTTTTGTTTTTTCATTTAGGTGCAGTTTTTTTTTGCAGCGTTATAAGCTTTGGTAAAACCCATCAATGAATAGTCATCTGTAGTTCTTGTGCCACTTTGTTTGTAGGCTGTAATCATCAGCCTTGAGGCCTTTTTCATTCTTTTAATTATTTTTTGCTCTGTTTTTCCACTTGAAATCCATGCAAATTTATTTTGCGGCAAATCAAATTCAAATTTAGATTTTCCTGAAGTAGCTAAAATTGCATTTTGAACATTAAAGTCATAACCAGAAGTTATGCTTACCTCATCAGAAATTTTATCCTCAGGTCTAAACGATACAAATAATCTTGCTTCTCTGTTGCTTGCCTTAGGAGACTGGCTTACTGGTATCGAATAAGCAAAACAGATTTTTCCAGTTTCATTGAAAACTGCAACAGCATTCCAATCTTTAAAAGTACCTAACTTTGTTAAGTCTTCTGATTGGACAGATGTGATTATAAATACTGTTAATATAAGTGTTTTTAAAAATAATTTTTTAATTATGGACATGGATTAGGATATTTTTTTTGTACATTATTTATTTCTTTAATTACTTCACTACTAAGGTTCACTTTTACACTTTCTACGTTAGTTTTCAACTGCTCCATAGTTGTTGCTCCAATTATCACACTAGTCATAAAATCTTGTACTTCACAGAATTTTATAGACATTTGACTCATATCTAGTTCAAATTTCTGACTAATTTCATAATAATCTTCAACTGCATTTTCCATATTTGGCTTTCTATATCTTGTCCAAAAATCAAAATCTCTCTCCATTCTTGACCCTTTAGGAAACTGTTTATTTCTATATTTTCCGCTAAGGTAACCACTTGCAAGTGGTGAATAAGCCAAACATCCAATGTTCTCCCTTATTGATACTTCAGCTAGCCCTACTTCATAAGATCTATTTAGCAGACTGTATGGGTTTTGAATTGCCACCATTCTTGGAAGATCTTTATCTTTTGCAAGTTGAAGATAATTCATCACTCCCCATGGAGTTTCATTTGATAAACCAACATATCTAATTTTACCTTGTTCAATAAATTTTTTTAAGTTTTCCAAAACATCTTCAAATTTATTCCAGTCATTTTCTTTGTGCTCGTAACCCAATTTTCCAAAGTTATTTACGTTTCTTTCAGGCCAATGTAATTGATAAAGATCAATATAATCAGTTTTTAATCTTTTTAGACTTCCATGAAGAGCATCCTCTAAGTTTTTTCCAGTAAAACTATTTTCTCCATTTCTCATATATTTCCTGCTAGGGCCACCCACTTTGGATGCTAGTATTATATCTTTTCTTTTTTTTGTTTCCTTAAACCAATTTCCAATAATAGTTTCTGTATGACCATATGTTTCAGCTTTTGGTGGAACTGCATAGAGTTCAGCCGTATCCCAAAAATTAACCCCATTTTCTAAAGAGTAATTCATTTGCTCAAATGCCTCAGTTTGGGTATTTTGTTCACCCCAAGTCATTGTCCCAAGACAGATTGTGCTGACATTTATGTCAGTATTTCCTAGTTTTTTATAATTCATGCTCAGTTACACGTAATGTTTGTTACATTTATTTTGACGACTTGAAAATCTCAAAAAAAAAACTTATATAAATATTATGGAATTCAATAAAGAAAATATTCTAAGAAAAACAAGTACAGCCAAACAAACAGTTGTTATGGATGAAGGCTTAAGAGCCTACATGTTAAAAGTCTATAATTATATGGCAACTGGTGTATTGCTAACTGGTATAATTGCACTTCTATCGTTTAAAATATCTGTTGTAACAGACCCAAATGGTGCGATTGTTGGACTAACCGAATTCGGAGGTGCAATTTATTTATCTGGATTAAAATGGATTGTTATGTTGGCTCCTCTTGGGATTGTGTTCTACATGAGCTTTGGCATAAATAAAATGAGCGCATCAAGGGCTCAAACAACTTTTTGGGTATTTGCAGCTTTAATGGGATTATCGCTTTCTTCAATTTTATTAATTTACACAGGCTTAAGCGTAACAAGAGTATTCTTTATTTCTTCAGCAACTTTTGGTGCTATGAGTATTTATGGTTACACAACAAAAAGAGACTTAACCAAAATGGGATCTTTTTTAATGATGGGTTTAATTGGAATCATAATTGCATCAATAGTCAATATATTCTTAAAATCATCAATGATGTATTTTGCAATATCTATAATTGGTGTTTTGGTATTTGTTGGTTTAACTGCATACGATACGCAAAAGATCAAAAATATGTATGCAGCATCTGACAGCGGCGAGTTGATGGGTAAAAAAGCAGTAATGGGTGCCCTAACTTTATATCTAGACTTTATAAATCTTTTTATAATGCTTTTAAGATTATTTGGTCAAAGAAGATAAGCCCTAAATTTTTTTCCAATCAACTTTATTTAATAGTATTTTTAAATCGTAAGAGTTTTTTAAAATTTTACCATTAGTATCTGTAATTAAATATTTTAGATTTTTGTTTGATGGTTTAAAATTTTTACAAATTTTATAAATTGCTTTTTCAGCTGCATTTTTAAAAACGCTGAAACTCACCTGTTTTCCCGAAATAGAAAGACCATAGTCTTTCCAATTTCCTGAGGAAACCATTTTTGCATAAAGATCTAATATAATTTTTAACTCAGTTCTTTCAAAAAAAAGTTTTTTGTTTTCATCTTTATTTACATTATTTACTACTAGTTTTAAGTTTCTATTCATTTAATTTATATTTATTTATAAGACCAATTTGAAAAGCGGTAAAAATAAAGGTTATAGGTAACATTCCCCAAACTTTAAAGTTAACCCAAAATTCCTCTGATTGTGTTCTCCAAATTATTTCATTCAAGATGGCTAGTCCAAAAAAGAAGTATGTCCATCTTTTATTTAAAATTTCCCATCCTTCATCACTTAATGGCATAGATTTGCCAAGTAACTTTTTTAAAACTGGTTCATTCGTGAAGTATTTTCCAAACATTAATGCAAGACCAAATAAAATATTTATTATTGTTGGCTTCATATAAATAAAAATAGGATCATCAAAATAAATTGTTAAACCACCAAATAATGTTATCAATATTCCACTTATAAGTGGCACTTTTGGAATTGTCTTTTCAACAATCCACATAATTAAAACTGCTATGATAGTTGCAACTATAAGTGGAGGTATTGCAACGATTAAGTTTTTATCATTATTGTAATAAAAATAAAAAAATATTACCAAAGGCCCTAAATCAGTAACAAATTTTAAAACAGATTTATTCACTGCTACATAATAGCAGAATAATAAAACAATCATATTTTTTTTATTGATTTTTATTTTTAAATATCCATATTTATTATGTGACTATTCAAAAAGGAAAATTCTCAATTGGAGACGTTGTAAAACATAAGCACTTCGACTTTAGAGGTGTGATTTATGATGTTGATTTTGAGTTTAATAATTCAGAGGAATGGTATCAATCCATACCAAAAAACGTTAGACCTAGAAAAGACCAACCATTCTATCATTTGTTAGCTGAGAATGATGAAATAACATACGAAGCATATGTTTCTGAGCAAAATCTATTAGTGGACGACTCTGATGAGCCCATTAAACACCCCTTAATAAATGAAATATTTTCAGGAAAAAAAGGCTCTAGTTATTTCAAACCCTCTAACTAGACACAATTACATTATTTAAACACATTTCGTGCAAATCTTAGACATACATGAAGGTTAAGATATTTAGATATTTTGGCCAAGGATGCATAATTTATCCACTTATTTATCTCCCTCTGTGTTCTTGGTCAGAATAACTCACCATAAAAATTTTCAAAATTTTTTAATTTGATATAGATAGCTTAAAAAATGCTAAATTATTTTAAACCAAAAAACCTAATTCAGATTATCAATAGATCTCAAAAATTTGTCTTTATTATATTTATTTTAATCTTAATTCTTGGACTTGTTGAGGCATTAATTCTTTCACCTGAGGATTATAAACAAAGTGACTCCGTTAGAATTATGTATGTACATGTTCCTGCTGCTTGGATTTCATTAGGAATTTTTTCTTTAATATCAGTTTTATCTTTTAGTATTATTATTTTTAAAAATAAAAATTTTTCACTAATCACTAAAAGTTTAGCTCCATCAGGATTTGTCTTCAATATAATCGCTCTAGTAACCGGATCAATATGGGGAAAACCTACTTGGGGAACGTGGTGGGCATGGGACGCAAGAATTACATCCATGTTATTATTAGCAATATTTTATTTAATGTTTATTTTGTCTTGGAGAATTGCAGGAACAGAGGATAAAGCTGTAAAATTAAGTTCATATATTGCTATATTTGGAGTTATTAATGTTCCAATTATCAAATTTTCTGTCGATTGGTGGTCTACTCTTCATCAACCAGCTTCAATAAATCTTCTAAAAGAAACTTCAATTCATTCGTCAATGCTGCTTCCTTTGGGAATAATGACTGCGGCATTTGCACTTTTTTCGCTTTTGATATTTTTGATGAAATATAATACAGAACTGATAAAAATTAAGAATAAAGGATTAGATAGATTATGATTCAAGACGTTTTATACATGAATGGGTACGGCTTATACGTATGGTCTTCTTTTGTGTTTACTTTATCTTGTTTTTGGATTTTACATTCAGTTATTAAGCTTCAGTTAATTAAAGAGCATAAAAAATTTGAAGCAAAATTTGAAAGTTTAGATATAGAGAAAGTTGAAAAAGCAAAAAAACAAGAAACTTTCAAAGAAATTTTAGCTACTTCTTCAGTTTCTAAGATTTAATTACTTATTTTCATGTATGGTAAAAAAGTAAAATTAAGAGCTGTTTTTATATTATCAATATTTGTTTCTTTAACTTTAGTATCTTTTTTAATTATAAAATCGCTGGAAGAAAATATAGTTTATTTTAAATCACCAACAGAAATCAAGGTACTTCCTGAAGTTACAAAGAAAAAAATTAGAGTTGGTGGAATGGTAAAAAAAAATTCAATTAATATTAATCAATCTGAAGTAAATTTTGTGATAACTGATTTTAAAAACGAGCTTATAGTAAATTATAAAGGCTCAATTCCAAATTTGTTTGAGGAAGAAAAAGGAGTTGTAGCCGAAGGATTTCTTCAAGATAGAAATTATTTTAAGGCGGTGAAAATTTTGGCAAAGCATGATGAAAACTATATGCCCCCAGAGGTAGCAGCGTCGTTGAAAGAAAATTAGAATGGTCAATCAACTAGGCAATTACTCTTTATATATAGCTTTATTAATTTCGATTTTTATAATTATAAAAACCTCATTATCATTTAGGAATTCCTCTAATGTTTTGAGTAGCAATATTTTTTCATTAATATCCGTACAATCTTTAATGGTTATAATTAGTTTTCTAACTTTAATTTATGCTTTTGTAACATCAGACTTTAGTAACGAGACTGTTTACAACAACTCTCATACTGCAAAACCTTTATTCTATAAAATTTCTGGGACATGGGGTAATCATGAGGGAAGTTTACTTTTATGGTTATTGGTATTAACAATTTTTTTATTTTTATTTGTAATTGACTCTAAAAATCTTTCTCAAAGATACAGAACACTTACACTATTTTTTCAGGAAATTATAATTCTTGGTTTTCTTCTATTTATACTTTTTACATCTAATCCTTTTTCAAACATTTTTCCGGTTCCTATTGAAGGAACAGGATTAAATCCAATACTCCAAGATCCTGCATTAGCAATTCATCCACCTATTTTATATTTGGGTTATGTCGGAACCTCTATTATATTCTCATCCGCTTTAGGTGCAATTATCTCTGGATCTATTAATAAATCTTGGGCAAGTCACATTAAAAGATGGGTTTTAATTTCGTGGGTATTTTTATCTATTGGTATTCTCTTAGGATCTATATGGGCATATTACGAATTAGGATGGGGAGGTTTTTGGTTTTGGGATCCTGTTGAAAACGTATCACTAATGCCTTGGCTTTGCCTAACAGCATTATTACACACAGTTTTTACTTTAGAGAAACGAGGAACATTTCAATCATGGGCAATAATTTTATCAATTACTACTTTCTCATTAAGTATGAGTGGAACTTTTTTGGTTAGGTCTGGAATTTTAAATTCAATTCATACTTTTGCCAACGATCCATCACGTGGAGTATTTATATTGTGTTTTTTATTTGTATTAATTTTTATCTCTATATTTATTTATTTTTTTTATCAAAAAACTATTACGGTTGATCCAACAAAAACTTTTTTAATGAGCAAAGAAACTGCAGTTTTAATCAATAATTTATTCATGATGTTTTTTTTATCGGTAGTTTTGATTGGTACAGTCTATCCAATTTTTTTGGAGGTAATTAACAATGAAAAAATTTCGATTGGACCACCTTTTTACCATAAATTAATTATTCCGTTCTTAATTCCATTTTTGTTTTTTATGGCAATCGGACCCAATATTAAATGGATAAAAGATAAGATGGTAAAGATTAATTTAAAAGATATCTTTATCTTTGTAATATCAATAGTAATTTCTTATATTTTTGTAAATAAATTTGGCGTTTCTTATCTCCTATCTCTTCCTTTATTTATTCTCAGTTTGTTTTTATTTTTTGTGACAATTAGAGATTTTTTTGGAAAAAATATTAACATATCTCAAAAAATCTCTCATTTTGGTTTCAGTCTGTTAATTTTAAGTATTTTATTAAATGGTGTTTTGGCTAAAGAACATTCTTCAAACATGAGGGTTGGAGATGAAATAAAATTTTTAAATAAAATAATTCAATTTCAAAACATTGAAGTAATAAAAAAACAAAATTATCAAACATTAATTGGCAAATTTAATATTGTTGATGAAAATAATTCATTAAGTTTAAAACCTGAAATTAGAATTTATGACCAACCTCAAACCATTACCAGTGAAGCTGATATTTCCTCTACAATTTTCGCAGATAATTTTTTAGTATTTAATATAATTAAAAACGATGGTTTTTATAATGTGCGATATCAAATAAAACCATTTATGATTTGGATTTGGATTTCAGTCTTATTAATTTCATTGGGTGGAATATTAAGCTTAAAGAAAAAAAATGTCTAAAAATATAAAATTAATTAGTATAGTTTTATTTGCACTTTTTTCTTTTTTTATACTTTTAAAGGGATTAGATAAATCTAATACTTATTCACCCAGTATTGATAAAAGTAAAATTGATTTCAATTTTAAATCAAAATATCTTTTTTCTGAAAAAGAAGTTTTTTTAAACGAATTATTAAAAAACGAAGGTATGACTTTAATTAATATATGGGCCTCTTGGTGTTTGCCCTGTAAAGATGAGCATGCATATTTATTAAAATTAAAATCTTTAAATAATTTAAATATTATTGGAATTAATTATAAAGATAATGAAAAAAATGCTAAAAAATTTCTTAGTGAACTTGGAAATCCTTATACAAATATAATAACTGATCCGAATGGAATAAACTCAATTGAACTGGGGGCATTCGGTGTACCTGAAACTTATTTAATAGAAAATAAATCTAAATTAATTATTAAAAAATTTATAGGTCCTATAGATGATAAATCGTTTACACAACTCACTAAAATAATTCAATGAATAAGATGAAAATTCTCTTAAAACTAATTATTATTTTTTTGCTCTTTCAAAATTTTTCTTCAGCTGAAACTTCACAAAAAGTTGACAAAATTTCAAAGAACTTAAGATGTCTAATTTGTCAAGGTCAATCAGTTTATGATTCTCAATCAGATTTTGCATTAAGTATGAAAATTCTAATTCAAAACAAGATTGATGAAGGCAAAAATGATGAGCAGATTTATGATTTTCTTAAAAATAAATATGGTGAGTGGATAGTTTATGATCCAGAAATTAATAAAAATACATTTTTGCTTTGGGTATTACCTTTGATTTTATTTGTTTTTGGCGGTATTTTAATTTTCAGAAAAGTATCTATAAAGTAGATACAAATTGATTATGCAAACCATTTTAAAAATAATTTTAATTTACTTTTTGCTAGCATTTAATTTAGCAAAAGCTGATGGACATAACTCTAATGAAAATTGGAGTTTTTATACTGGAACTTTTGATTTTAGCGATGAAGGAAAAAAGTCTACTTTATTTGGCATACAACATATCAATACAGGAAAAGATAAAGATAGTTTCTTAGGAACACTCCAGCCTGTAACTGGTTTAATGATAACAGCAGATAATGCTGCATACGTTTATACAGGATTTCAGATTTACAATGAAGGGCCATTAAAATTTACCCCAAGTTTCACACCTGGATTATACTCCGAAGGTGATGGTAAAGATTTAGGGCATGTGATTGAATTCAAAACTGAAATTCAAATATCTTATGAATTTTCATCTAATAGTGAAATAGCATTCTCATATAATCATATATCTAATGCAAGTCTTGGAGATAAGAATCCTGGGGCAAATAGTTATATGTTTAATTATATAAAAAAATTTTAATCTAGGTTTATGAATTTAAAAGATTGTCACAATTTTAGTGATTTTAGAAAATTAGCTCAGAAAAAATTACCTTCTCCAATATTCCATTACATAGATGGTGCAGCAGATGATGAAATAACTTATGCGAGAAATACTAGTGCCTTTGACGATGTTGATTTGGTACCGAATGTTTTAAGAGGAGTAGAAAATGTTGACCTTTCAACAACAATATTTGGAAAAAAATTGGACTTACCTTTTTACCTAGCACCAACAGCTTTACAACGACTTTTTCATTATGACGGAGAAAGAGCAGTAGGAAAAGCAGCAAAAAAATTTAATACGATGTTCGGTGTTTCAGCTTTAGCAACCGTGAGTGTTGAAGAAATATCTTCCATGATTGATACACCTAAAATGTTTCAATTTTATTTTCATAAAGACAGAGGTCTTAACGACTCTTGTCTAGAAAGAGCAAAAGCAGCTAAGTTTGATGTTATGGCATTAACAGTAGATACTATTACTGGCGGAAACAGAGAGAGAGATTTAAGAACTGGCTTTACATCACCTCCAAAATTAACTTTATCAAGTTTATTTAGTTTTGCTACAAAGCCTATGTGGGGAATAAATTATTTAACAAAAGGCAAGTTTGAATTACCACATCTTCAAGATTTTGTTAAAGAGGGCACCAGTACTAATTCCTCAATTGGAAGTTATTTTTCTACGATGTTAGATCAATCAATGAATTGGAAAGATGCTGAAAATCTTTGTTCAAAATGGGGAGGTCATTTTGCTCTTAAAGGTATAATGAGCGTTGAAGATGCAAAAAGAGCTGTAGATATCGGATGTACCGGTATAATGGTTTCCAATCATGGTGGAAGACAACTTGATGGATCAAGGTCTCCATTTGATCAATTAGCAGAAATAGTTGATGCTGTAGGAGATAAACTTGATGTTATATGTGAGGGAGGAATTCACAGAGGAACTCATATGCTTAAAGCTTTATCTCTAGGTGCTAAAGCATGTTCAGGTGGAAGGCTTTATTTATACGCACTAGCTGCTGCAGGCCAAGCCGGCGTTGAAAGAGCTTTAAACCAATACAAAACAGAGCTGCACCGTGACATGAAACTAATGGGTTGCACAAAAATTAGCGATCTAAATAGAAGTAATTTAAGATTCAGAAGATAATGAGTCTAAAGAATTGTTACAATTTCGAGGACTTTAGAAAGCTAGCAAAAAAAAAATTACCTGCCCCGATTTTTCATTATATTGATGGTGGAGCTGACGATGAAGTCACAATGAATAGAAACACAGATTCATTTAATGACTGCGATCTAGTCCCAAATATTTTAAATAGTGTTGGTGAGCCAGATTTAAAAACTGAGGTTTTTGGAACAAAAATGGACATGCCAATTTTTTTGTCCCCTACTGCTATGCAAAGTTTATATCATCCAGATGGAGATAAAGCATCTGCTCGTGCAGCAGAAAAATTTGGTACAATTTATAGCATGTCTACAATGGCATCTTTTTCGATCGAAGAAATTGCAAATCTTTCAAGTGGACCGAAAATTTTTCAATTATATATCCATAAAGATCAATCTATAACCGACGACTTAATTGATAGATGTAAAAGAGCAAACTTCAATGGTATGTGTATTACTGTTGATACAATTGTTGCTGGAAATAGAGAAAGGGACCATAGAACAGGTTTTACAACACCTCCAAAATTTACACTAGATAGTCTAATGAGTTTCGCCATGAGACCGCAGTGGGTATTTAATTATTTTACAAACAAGAAATTTGAATTAGCTAATCTTAAAGATAAAGTTGAAAAAGGAACAAATATTGCTCAATCAGTAATGGGTTATATAAATGAACAGTATGATCCAGCTATGAATTGGAAAGATGCAGAATATTGTATCAAAAAATGGGATGGACCTATTGCTCTTAAAGGAGTTATGTCAGTTGAAGATGCAAAAAAAGCAATCGATATAGGCTGCACAGCTATAATGATATCAAATCATGGAGGAAGACAACTTGATGGATCTAGATCTCCATTTGATCAGGTAAAAGCTATTAGGAATGCAGTAGGTGATAAATTAGAGGTTATATTAGATGGTGGCGTTAGAAGAGGTACACATGTATTGAAAGCACTTGCGGCGGGTGCGACAGCTTGTAGTTTCGGCAAAGCATTTTTGTTTAGTTTAGGGGCTGGCGGACAACAAGGTATTGAGAGATTATTACAAAATATGCATGATGAAATAAGACGTAACATGATATTGATGGGCTGCAAAAGTATCAAAGACCTTGATGAATCAAAAATTATTTTCCGAAAATAAATAAAAATTACTAATATAAAAAATAAGTAAAAAAAATTAAATATAATAGACATATACTAACTTTTCAGTTAGTTTCCACACCTTAAAATTAAAGTTATGAAATTAGCAAAAAGTTTAGAAAATTTAGGAACAGAGTCTGCTTTCAGTGTCTTAGCTGAAGCGAAAGCATTAGAGGCTAAAGGTCATCCAATGATACATTTGGGTTTAGGACAACCAGATTTTAAAACTCCAAAACATGTAGTCGAGGCTGCTAAGAAAGCTTTAGATGATGGCCATCATGGTTATGTTATGTCAAATGGAATTCCAGAATGTAGGCAAGCTGTAACAAGATGGATTAAAAAACGTTACAATACAGATATAGACTTTGAAAGAATTTTAATTATGCCAGGTGGAAAACCTACAATGAGTTATGCAATTCAGTGTTATGGTGAACCAGGAGCAGAAATAATCCATCCAACACCTGCATTTCCTATTTATGAGTCAATGATAAACTATACTGGATCTACTCCAGTACCATATGATCTAACTGAAGATAAAGATCTAAAGTTTGATCCTGATAAAATACTTTCTCTTATAACTGATAAAACAAGATTGTTAATTTTAATTAACCCCAACAATCCAACAGGAAGTTTTGTTGAGAAACCAGTTATAGATTATTTTGCCAAAGAATTAGAAAAACATCCGCATGTAACTATTTTAAGTGATGAAATTTATAGTAGACAAATATTTGATTACAAAGAAATGCCATCGTTCTTCCACTATGAAAATTTAAGAGATAGGCTTATTGTTCTAGAGGGTTGGAGCAAAGCATATTCAATGACTGGATGGAGATTAGGTTGGAGTTTTTGGCCAAAAGAACTTGTTGAACATGTAAACAAACTACTAATTAATAGTGTATCTTGCGTAAATGCAGCAGCACAGTTTGCTGGAATAGCTGCTTTAGATGGTCCAGATGACTCAATTAAAGATATGTTAGACAAGTTTACTTTAAGAAGAAATTTAATCCATACTGGTTTAAATGAGTTACCAGGAGTAGCATGTAGTTTACCAGGTGGTGCGTTTTATGCTTTTCCAAATGTAAAAGGCACTGGAATGACAGGTGCAGAATTTTGTAAAAAAGCAATGCATGAGGCAGGCGTTGCAATAGTTCCAGGAACTGCTTTTGGTAAAACTTGCCAAGATTATGTGAGATTTAGTTTTGCCGCATCCAGAGATAACATACAACAGGCCTTAGAAAACATAGGCAAGATGCTTTCTAAATAGACTGTATTTTTTAAAAGAAACTTCTATAATATTTAATTATGAATGAAATTGTTCAAACAGAATTAAAAAAAATTTTTAATGGAAGATTTTCAACATCAGAGTCCACTCGAGCAAACTATGCTAGAGGTGAAGACACTTATGACCCAATACTTTCAAAAGCTGTAGTATTTCCAGAGACAAATGAAGAAGTTTCTCAATTATTAAAGCTATGTAATGAGCATAAAATTCCAGTTGTTCCATTTGGTACAGGCACTTCTCTGGAAGGTCACGTTGTAGGAAATCAAAACGGTATTACTATTTCTCTTGAAAAAATGAACAAAGTTTTAAGCGTTAATGCTGAGGACTTTGATTGTAGAGTTCAAGCAAATGTTACAAGAAAACAATTAAATGAATATTTAAGAGAGGATGGAGTATTTTTTCCAATTGACCCGGGTGCAGACGCAGCTCTTGGTGGAATGGCTGCCACTTCGGCTTCTGGAACAATGGCTGTTAAATACGGTACAATGAGAACTGTAATTTCAGGTCTCACAGTTGTTCTTCCCAATGGAGATATTATTAAAACAGGAGCTAGAACAAAAAAAACTTCTGCGGGATATAATCTCACAAATTTATTTATAGGTTCAGAAGGAACGCTTGGAATAATTACTGAAGTACAATTAAGATTATCACCCATACCTGAAAGTATAATGAGTGCAGTTTGCTATTTCCCAGATTTAGACTCTGCAGTAAAAGCATCACAAGAAGTTATTCAGTACGGTGTTCCAATTGCAAGAATTGAAATGCTTAACAAAGATCAGATGGAAATTAGTATTAAATATTCAAAACTAGAAAACATAAAAGCATCACCGACATTATTTTTTGAATTCCATGGGAGTGAGGCTTCAAATAATGAAAATATTGGTATTGTAGAGGAAATTTCTAAAAGTAATGGTGGAAGTGATTTTCAATGGGCATCTTCTCCCGAAGAACAAAAAAAATTATGGAAAGCAAGACATGATGTTTATTACTCTGTTAAAGCTTTAGGAAACGACATGAAAGTTTATTCAACAGACGTTTGTGTTCCAATTTCAAGATTAGTCGAGTGTATATCTTGGGCAGAAAAAGAAGTACAAAAACTAGGTTTAACTGCTCCAATGGTAGGCCACGTAGGTGATGGAAATTTTCACTCTATTGTTCTTTATGACCCAGAGGATCATGAAAAACAAAAAAAAATTCGACAATACAGTGATGATTTAATAAACAAAGCACTTGAGCTTGAAGGAACAATCACTGGAGAACACGGTATAGGTCTTCAAAAGAAACATTATTTGCTTAGAGAACATCCAGACAATGTACCCGTTATGAAATCTATTAAAAGATCTTTGGATGTAAATAACATAATGAATCCCGGTAAAATTTTCGATTTAAATTAATTACATATCTATGAAAAAAATTTTGGTTACAAGAAGATTGCTAAGATCTTGTGAAGACAAGGCTAAAGAAATTTTTGATGCAAATTTGAATTTAAACGATGAACTATATTCTCAAAAAAAACTTGTTGAAATGAGCGATGGCTGTGATGGAATATTATCAGCTCTTACTGATAAGTTAGATGCTGAAACAATAAATCAATTACCCGATACTGTAAAAATATTATCAAATTTTGCAGTTGGTTTTGGAAATATTGATTTGGATGCAGCAAGAAATAGAGGAATTGCAGTGACTAATACTCCAGATGTTTTGACAGATGCAACAGCTGAAATAGGGGTTCTTTTAATATTGGGTGCTTGCAGAAGAGCTTCTGAGGGAATTGAAAGAGCAAGAGAAGGAGGTTGGGTTTGGTCAGCAGATTTATTAATAGGAAAACAATTAACTGGAACTAGATTGGGAATATTAGGAATGGGAAGAATTGGACAAAAGATTGCAAAAGTCGCTAAATCGCTGGGTATGGTTATTCATTATCACAATAGATCAAAGCTAACTGAGGATAAGGAGCAGGGAGCAGTTTATCATGACAACCTAAAAGATTTGTTATCAGTTTCAGATGTATTATCTGTTTGCTGTCCTGCATCGAAAGAGACAATTAACATGATAAACAAAGATACAATAGAATATTTGCCCAAAGGAGCAATTGTAACTAATGTTGCAAGGGGCGATATAATAGAGGATGAGGCAATGGTTGATGCTCTTGATAGAAGAAAAGTTTATGCAGTTGGATTAGATGTCTACAAAAATGAGCCAAATTTAAACAAAGGTTATTATAGGCATAAAAGCGCGTTTATTCTTCCACATTTAGGTAGTGCAACCAAGGAAACTAGAACAGCAATGGCTAATTTAGCAATAGACAACCTTGATGAATTTTTTAAGACAGGAAATTGCAAAAATAAAGTCAATTAACAATCTCAAGTTGTATTTAACCCATTTGTCCTAATTTTTAAAATGACTCTAAGTTACATTTATGTTTAATTATCATTAGTTAATTAACTAAAGAGGAGAAATAAATGATTAAAGACAAAAAACTAATGAAGGTAAAAAAAACGCCTTCAAGACGTAAGTTCTTTAAAGCTGCTGCTGCAACAGGTGTTGCCGCTGTAGCTGCATCATCTTTGTCTGCTCCAGCTGTTGCCAAAGACAGAATTGAAGTTTCAATGGTAGCAACTTGGGGAAGAGATTTCCCAGGTCTAGGAACTGGTGCACAAAGATTTGCGCAAAGAATTGGTGATGTAAGTGATGGAAGAATTCAAGTTACTTACTACGCTGCGAACGAAAGAGTTAAGGCATTTGACTCATTTGATGAAGTTGCTTCAGGTAACTCTCAAATGTATCATGCTGCAGACTATTATTGGGTGAAAAAAGATCCTGCTTGGGGTTACTTCACTGCAGTACCTTTCGGTTTCACTTACACAGAAATGAATGCTTGGATCAGATTTGCTGGTGGTCAACAATTATGGGATGAATTAGCAGATAAATTTGGTCTAAAAAATTTCATGTGTGGTGATACAGGAGTTCAAATGGGTGGATGGTTTAACAAGAAAATCAGAAGTCCAAATGACTTTAAAGGTTTAAAAATGCGTATGCCTGGATTAGGTGGTCAAGTTATTGGTAAACTTGGAGGATCTCCAGTTTCACTTCCTGGTGGACAGATTTATGAAAACTTAGTGTCTGGTGCAATTGATGCAACAGAATGGGTTGGTCCATGGAATGATGAAGCAATGAAATTCCAAGAAGCAGCTAAATACTACTACTATCCTGGAATGCACGAACCTGGTTCAATGTTAGCTTGTGGATGTAATAAATCTTGGTTTACAAGTTTATCAAAATCAGATCAGTTGTTAATCGAAGCTTGTGCATCTACTGAAAACGACGTTATGATGTCAGAGTACAATGCTAAAAACGGAGCAGCATTAGCTAGATTGATAAACGACCATGGTGTTAAACTAGAGAAGTTTAGTGATAAAGTTTACGATGGTTTTGGAAAAGCAGCAGAGGAAGTTTTTGAGGAAACTAGAGCAAGTAGTGGTCTCGCTGAGAGAATCCACACAAGTTTCTTAAAAGCTAGAAAAGAAATTGGTGCTTGGACAAACCTATCAGACTCACCTTACATTCAGCAAAGAAACAGAGTGCTAGGAATGTAATTACGTCTTTTATGTAATTAAAAGGGCCCTTAATTGGGCCCTTTTTTTTAGTTTCAATAAAAGTAAATTTTTAGTATTAAAAAAAACCTATGGACTCCGAAAGTAAGATTACAGCACATTATTTAAGAATTTTAAGCTACTCTGTGTTAGCTTTTACGCTAGCATTTTTAATAAATAATATTCTTACAGTTTGGGTCGACTGGCCAGGAGTAAAAAAAATTTTTTCTCATTACGAATTATTTGGTTTTAAACAAAAAGCACTTCAAGGATCAGAATTAAATTATGGTTATTTGCAAATTGGAATTTATTTGATTTGTATTGCTGGAGTTATTTTATACGTATTTAAAACATATTCTCAGACACTGGAACATGATTCAGAAATATTATCAAAATTTTCTGCATATTTAGTTAGATCATCTTTTTGGGCTGTATTTCTAGTTGGTGTTGCTGATTTTATAATTTCATTCATGGTTGTGGAAAGACTATGGGAAGCTATTTTTAGTCCTGAGGTTAAAGCTTTTATGGTTAAAGCTCCTGAAAGAATTACATTTATACATTTTCCAATTATTTTAGGATCTTTCATAATTGGATATTTTACAAAATCAGTCGGATTTATTTGGCTTGCAGTTCTAGTCGTACTAAGTGAATTTGTAATAGTATTATCAAGATTTATATTTTCTTATGAGCAAGCTTTTCAGGGAGACCTTGTGAGATTTTGGTATGCAGCGCTATATCTATTTGCAAGTGCATATGCTCTAATACACGAAGGTCACGTAAGAGTAGATGTCCTTTACTCTTCTTTTAGTGAGAGAAAAAAAGCATGGACTAATTCGATAGGTTCAGCACTTCTTGGAGTACCACTTTGTTTAATAGTTATCTTTTATGGTTTAAACGGTAAAGCAAGTATTATTAACGGACCCGTAGTTGCCTTTGAAGTAACTCAGCAAGGTTCTAACGGACTATATCTACTTTATTTAATGGCTGTTTATTTAGGAGTTTTTGCAGTTACGATGTTGCTGCAATTCACAAGTTATTTTATGAGCAGTAGCCACAAACTTCTGCAAAATGATGAAGAGGTAAATATTTCAAAGGTCGATAAAACAAATAAAGTTAGTATCGAAAATATGGAGAGCCAATAGTGGAATTATTTTTTTTAGCTATATTAGTTTTAATTATGATTGCAGCTCTAGCTTCAGGGTATCCAGTTGCCTTTGCTCTTCCTGGTTCAGCTATCATATCTATCGGTTTAGCAGCTTTTTTTGGTTATATTTTTGCTGGCGATGTTGATGCTTACTTCGCTGTCGATGGTCCAACCGAATGGCTTGTTGCTGGAATTACAAATTTTAGAAGTAATTACTGGGACGTCGAGACTGACACTTTAATTGCAATTCCCTTATTTATTTTTATGGGAATTATGCTTCAAAAATCAAAAATTGCTGAGGATTTATTAATAACTATGGGTCAATTATTTGGCCCGATACCTGGTGGTTTAGGTATTTCGGTAATATTTGTTGGTGCATTATTAGCTGCAACTACAGGTATTGTCGGAGCAACAGTCATTGCAATGGGATTAATTTCATTACCTACAATGTTAAACAACAATTATGACAGAAAACTTGCAAGTGGAATTGTTTGCTCTTCTGGAACTCTAGGACAGATTATTCCGCCATCAATTGTATTAATTATTATAGCGGACCAATTAGCGAGCGCATCAGATGTTGCCAATAACATGAGGCAGAACGATTATAAAGCCTTAACAGGCGAATTTAACATGCCAGGTGAATTTAGAGTAGGTTCATCCAGTGCCGGTGACATGTTCCTGGGAGCACTTTTACCAGGATTAGTACTTGTAGCTTTATATATGATCTATGTATTTTTCTATGCAAGAATAAAAAAAGGGGTTGCCCCACCTGTTCCATTTAAAGGAAACTTTGATTTCAAATTTTGGATGAGAGTTATTGTTATAATTATTCCTCCACTTGCATTAATTTTTGCTGTTTTAGGATCGATTCTTATGGGTATTGCAACTGTGAACCAAGCTGGTTCTATAGGAGCAATTGGAGCAACATTAATGGCGGGTTACCGTCTATTTCAAGGTAAGAAAAGTGCCTTCTATCCACTTATAATGATAATTGGATCATTAATACCCATTACTTTTTTTGCATCAAATTATGAACTTAATATAAAAAATATAGAAGAAAGAGATTTAGGAGCAATTTATATAACTGCTATTTTTGTAATCACTTTGGTTTATGGAATAGCATGGAGTTTTTGGAGAACATATAAAACTGAAAATGTTCTTAAAGAAGTAGTAACCGAAACGTGCGTTACAACTTCGATGGTATTTATTATTCTATTAGGTGCTGCAATGCTTACATCAGGATTTAGAGCATTTGGTGGTGAAGAATTAGTAAGAGACTTCCTTCAAGATTTACCCGGGGGCTTTTGGACTCAGTTTGTAGTTGTAATGATTGTAATATTCTTACTTGGGTTCTTTTTAGATTTTATTGAAATCGCTGTTGTGGTTGTTCCAATAATTGCACCTATATTATTAGCTGAGACAGGAGCAAACGTTACAGCGGTCTGGTTAGGTGTTATGATTGGTGTCAATTTACAAACCTCTTTTTTAACTCCCCCCTTTGGTTTTGCCTTATTTTATTTAAAAGGTGTTGCTCCAAAAGTGGTACAAACATTAGATATTTGGAAAGGTGTTGTTCCATTTATAATTTTACAACTCATTGGCCTAGCAATTGTAGGGTCTTATCCAAGTCTGGTAAATTATCTTCCAAATAGAGTTTATCTGACTTCAAATGTAGCTCCACCTCCTATGAACCCGAAACTTCAATATTGTTTGCAAGAATATAAATTTGCAAAATATACAAACAATGCAGATGAAATAAAGAATAGCATAGACGATTTTGATTCAATAATACTTGCAAATTTACCAGCCGATAAGTTAAGTTATTTCCAACGTCATGTTGATAATTCAAATTATACATTTGAATTAGTTGATGATGTAAAAAGTGCCGAAGCTATTTACAATGATTATGCTGTTGATTATCGAGATTTACATTTCAAAACGAGAAAAAAACAAAAGAAAATTTTTAAACTCAATAAAAAAATAGATAAATTTAAAGCCGAAATTAGAAATTTAGATGATGATGAAGTTTCTGAAAAAAATAAAATTGAACAAAGAATTGAGAACATAAAACTCGAAATTGACGAAATAGAAAACTCAATTTCTAAAGATTGGAAATCAAGAAATGATGAATTTAACAAGATTAATAAAGCAAAAAACTTAGCAGTAAAAAAATATCGTAAAACTGCAGACAATGCATATGATGATTTAATGTTGATAAAATTATTTATTTTAGATGGTGAAAAATTTGAAGAATTAAATGAAGATATCAAAATTCTTAAATCTAAAATTGACAATAGAGGATATTTAGATGCCATTGATCATATTGATAATATGTTTGATAAAGTAGGAGAGATTTCTGGATCAGATGAATTTGCAGATAAATTAGATTATCTAATAACTATAATGGATGAAGATGAAAAAGATCCAGAACAAATTCAAAAAATAGCTAGTGATACTTATGCACATTTTGATCAAGAAGTAAGTTGGAGAAATGAATTTGACAAAAAATATATGGATAGAATAAATAATCACTTAACTGTATTAAGTGAAACTATTGGATTGAGGTTACAACAAAAACTTACAAAAGAGCAAGCAATTTATGTTTCAAAATGTAATTCAGTACACAGAGATATTTCTCTCAATTTTTGATTAACTTGTAATTTGTTCAATTATATTTGTCCTTTGATATAAACTAAGTCTTTCCGCTTTGTCTTTTAATTTGTTATACTCAGTTTTTAATGTAAAGGTTTTTACATTAACTTTATTTCCAATTTCAATTATTGATCCAATAATTGGATCTATTTCTAAAGGACGTTTTGCATGTAAGTCTTGCGTTGTCGAGGGTTTGTGACCAATAATAGAGATAGCAGCTTTAATTCTTTGATCGATTGAGACGTTGAATTTTACACCTATTTTCTCTCCTACTAACTGACATTCTTCCATCAATTTTCTTACGGTGTTTAATAATTCTGGGTCATTACCAATTTCATCCAAAGTCTTATCATATAGTGCGCTTACTATATTAAATGAGCAATTACCCCAGAGCTTTATCCATATTTCATCTCTTAGATTACTTTTTTGTGGAGCTTTTAAGCCTCCTGCAATTAATAAGTCTGCAATAATTTTAAGTCTTTCTGATTTTGATCCATCTGGTTCGCCTAATGTAAATCTTTCACCACCATTGTGTTTAATAACACCAGGTTCAGTAATTTCAGCTGCTGGATAAACCACACATCCAAGAGCTCTTGAAGGATTCAAAGAATTCCAAATCTTACCATCAGGATCAACACTATCTATATGTTTCTCATCTAAGTTTGTCCCCGTGTTAGCTTTATGAAAATACCACCAAGGTAAGCCATTCACAGCAGATATTATAGTTGTATTTTTTCCAATTAAGCGTTGAAGAGAATCAACTATATTAGAAATTGCATGAGCTTTTACTGAAATAAAAATATAATCTTGAATTCCAAGTTCTTTGGGATCATCTGTTACTTTTAATTTAAAGTTTTCTGTTTTATCTTTTTTAATTAATGTTAAACCATTTTCCTCAATAGCTTTTTTGTGTGGACCTCTGGCTATAAGTGATAAATCAATATTATTTTTACTCAAACACGCAGCTAAATATCCCCCAATCGATCCTGCACCAAATATACAAACTTTTGTCATTAATTATTTAAACCAAATTTTTTTGCTAAAACATTTCTTTGTAATTTTCCTGTTGCTCCTTTTGGAATTTCTTCAACAAAAAAAATTTTTTTTGGTATTTTAAATTTAGCAAGTTTTTCTTGAGCATATTCTAAAACATCATTTTCTGAAAATGCCTCACCACTTTTTATTATAATTGCACTAGCAATATTTTCTCCAAGCATTTTGTCTTCATATCCAAAACAAACTGCTTGATCTATTAATGGATGGTCCATTAATACATTATCAACTTCTAATGGAGATATTTTTTCTCCACCTTTATTAATTATTTCTTTCAATCTTCCTGAAATCTTTAAATAACCCTCATTGTCGAAATAACCTTGATCGCCAGTTCTAAACCAACCATTGGTAAAACTTGTTTTGTTTGCTTCTTCATTATTATCGTATCCAAGAGTTACATTTTCACCTTTTATACACACTTCTCCTTCATCACCTTGTTTTAGCACTTCCCCATCTTCGTTCATAATACATACCTCTGGACCTGCTGGAAGGCCAACAAATCCTGCTTTTTGTTGCTTAGGTGGCAATGGATTAGAAGTCATTTGGTGAGTAGCTTCTGTCATACCGTATGCTTCAATTACTGGGCAACTAAAAACATCATTTAAATCTTTGAATACTGCTGGTGGTAAAGATGCAGATGATGATCTAATTAATCTTAGTTTTAGTAGCTTAGCAACTTCTAAATTTCTACTTGCTCTTAATAAAATAGCCTGATGCATTGTAGGCACCCCTGAGTACCAAGTTATTTTTTCTGATTTAGCCATATCTAAAAACTTGATAGCATTAAAACCATTTGATGCACATACAGATGCCCCAGCTTTCATTGATGAAGCTAAAATAGCTATAAGACCATGTATATGAAAAAGTGGCATAATATTAAGACAATGGTCATTTTTAGAAAGATTTAAACTTTTAGAAATATTTTCTGCAGAAGAAAAAATATTTTTATTTGTTAAAGGAACAATTTTTGGTCTTGATGTAGTACCAGAAGTGTGTAGCACTAATGCTTCATCATTTTCATCAGGTAAAGAATATTCACTTTCTTTTTCATAAATATTAAATATTCCTGAAGGTCCATCCTTTTCTGGATTAATCTCACATAATTCTATTTTTAATTTTTTTGCTACATCGACAACTGGATTTTTAGAATTTTTCTCAACCAAAACAATTTTTGGATTTAAATCTTTTAAATAAAATTCATACTCCTCAGATTTATATGATGGATTTAAAGGTGCAGCAGACATATAGCTTGAAATAGCTAAAAAACTTGAAGCCATATATGGCCCATTTGGTAAAACTATCGCTGCTCTATCTTTGTTTGATAATCCATTTCCAGCCAGCTGTTTAGAAATTTTATCTATAAATGATTTTAAATCTTTGTAATTTAGTTTTGTACTGATTTCAGAGGTTAGAGCAATATTTTCATCATTCACATTTTCAAAAATGTTTCTAACAATTCTTTTTGACATTATTTAGTACCCTTTTGCGTAACCATCTTTTCTAGGATCAGATCCTCCTAAAAGATCCCCTTCTGTACGATTTATTTTAATAGCTTGACCTCCACCATGAGTGCCATCAATATACTCAACATTATGACCGATTTCTTTCAATTCGTTAAAAATTTGATTATCAACTGATTTTTCAAGCTTATAAATATTGTTAAAATGAAAGGCTCTTGGAAAACTTAAAGCCTCTTGAGGACCCATGCCGTAATCAATCATATTATTTAAAACATGCACCTGTCCTACTGGTTGATATTGCCCTCCCATAACTCCATAGCTCAAAGTTGTATTGTTATCTTTGTCAATGACCATACCTGGAATTATAGTGTGTAATGGTCTTTTTAAGCCCTCAATACAGTTTGGATGTCCATGCTCTACTCTGAAATTTGTACCTCTATTATGCAAAAGTATTCCACTTTTATTTGTTGTAATCCCTGATCCAAAAACATAACAAACAGAATTGATTATTGATACGCTATTTAAGTCTTTATCTACTACTGTTAGATAAATTGTCTCTGGGTGAGCTGGAATATTTAAGTCACCAACATCACTGCATGAATTTAGATTAATTTTATTAAAAATATCTTCAATATTTTCATCACTTAAAATTTCATCCAAATTAATATTTCCAAAACTTGGATCACCCAAACTTGTTTCTTTAACTTTATAGGCTTGTTTTGTAACTTCTGCTTCAAGATGAAATCTTTCTACGCTGTTGAATTTATAGTTTTGAATGTTAAGTCTTTCTAATAATTTCATCATAACTAATACCGTAACACCAGGTCCATTAGGAGGGCATTGATGAATAAAATCACCTTTATATAAAGATTTGATAGTTTCTGATCTTATTGTTTTCTGCTTAGAAAAATCTTCAAAAGTATGAACACCTCCTAATTCATTTAAACTTTCAATTATATCTTTTGCAGTTTCACCTTCATAAAATTCTTTACTTCCTTTTTTACTAATTGCCTCAAGCGTTTCTCCCAACGCAATATTTTTCATTAATTCATTTTCTTGATATGTACGGCCATCTTTTAAAAAAATTTTTTTTGAATTCTCATTTCCATTAATTTTATTTAAACTGTTATGCCAAGCTTGCGATACTACTTTAGAAATTTTATGACCATTTTTTGCAATATCAATTGCTCCTGAAAATAATTGTTCAAAATCAAGTCTGCCAAATTCTTTATGGATAGTTTCCCAAGCATGAACTGCTCCAGGTATAGTTACCGAATGAGGACTTGTTAATCCAATTTTATCTATATTTTTTTCCTTAAGGAAATCATAATTTAATTTTTCTGGAGCCAAACCAGATCCATTAAAAGATACTGCATCTTTATTATTCATTTTAACAATTGCAAAACAATCACCACCGATACTTGTTGCGTTAGGTTCAACAACTGATAAAACAACTGAAGCAGCAATAGAGGCATCCACTGCATTTCCTCCCATTTTAAGTATTTTTAATGCTTCTTCAGTGGCCAATGGATGAGAAGTCGCTGCCATTGCATTCGACGATCGTGCATCTTTATCTTTTGTTGATTGATTATTCATAGTAATGATTAAGTAGAGAGATATAAATGATTAGTAAAGCAAATAAAAGTATTTTAATTTTTTGTGTATTTGCCTTTGGCTTTTTTATTTCTAATTTATTAAGATCAATTACTGCCACACTCACTCCAGTTCTAACAAGTGAATTTGATTTATCGGCGGGTAACCTTGGGCTGCTAGCAGGTGGTTATTTTTTAGGATTTTCATTAATGCAAATACCAGCAGGTTTACTTCTTGATAAGTATGGCCCAAAAAAAGTCGTAGCATATCTTTTATTGATAGCTCTGATTAGTACCATTTCTTTTGCATTTGCAAAAAGTTTTACAGGATTGTTAATTTCTAGATTTTTTATTGGTGTTGGTGTTGCAGCATGTCTAATGGGACCTTTGACTGGTTATCGTGTTTGGTTTGAAGAAAAATATCAGCAAAGAGCAAATTCATGGATGTTGATGGTAGCAAGTTTTGGTTTTGTAATTTCAACATTACCAGTACAAATTTTACTACCGATGATCGGCTGGAGATCTATTTTTCTTTTAATTTCAATTTTGATTTTATTAAGTATTATTTTAATTTTAGTTTTTACCCCATCTTGGAATAATAATCCTAAAAATACAATAACTCAGGAGAAAGGAAATCTTTCGGATGTATGGAAAAATAAATTTTTCATAAGTTTAATTCCACTATGTTTTTTAAATTACGGAGGCGTTCAAGCAGTCCAAACTTTATGGGCAGGTCCTTGGATGTTAAATGTTGCAGGTTATTCTCCACTTGATAGTGCTACAGGCTTGTTTTGGATAAATATAACAATGTTATTTGCATTTATGTTTTGGGGATATATTTTACCAAAATTTTCATCTTTAGGCATTGACAGCATAAAGATTGTAAAGATTGGTTTGCCAATAAGTTATGTTGTTTTATTTTCTATAATAATAATGGGCCAAAATGCAGGGGCTATAATGTTTATTCTTTATATTTTATCGTCAATTGTTTTATCTTTAACTCAACCTGCCTTAGCTTTAAGTTTTCCTCAAAATCTTGCTGGAAAATCGTTAACCTCTATAAATGTATTTATTCATTCAGGAACATTTTTTGTACAATGGGGAATTGGATTATTAATTGATCTTTCTAAAAATATGGGTGCAAACACAGTCACAAGCTATAAGATTTCCTTCTCTATATTCTTAATTTTATGTATTTTTAGCTATCTGTTTTTTATTTATTTTAATAAAAATGAGAATTAATTTTAAAATGACATTATCTAAATTTCTTTTTTTAATACCACTAATTTATATTATTATTTGTATTTTCATTTACTTTTACCAAAGAAATCTACTTTATCATCCAGGGGAAAATAATTATTTAGATGAAGGTCCCTTAAATCACAAAATTGAAAAGATTTATATTAACTCAGAAAGTAGATTAGTTGGTTGGCATTTTCAAAAGAACCAAAATTATAAGACCATATTATTTTTTCATGGAAATGCTGGCAAACTTGATAATCGTATTTATAAATTAAATGAATTCTCAAAAATAAATGTTAACTATTTGATATTTGCTTACAGGGGATTTAGTGGAAATGACGGAAATCCTTCAGAAATTGGTCTTTATGATGATGCTTTAGCAGCAAAGAAATGGCTAAATTCAAAGAAAATAGAAGATAAAAATATAATACTGTATGGAGAATCGTTGGGTACAGCTATCGCACTTAACCTTGCGAAAGATTATTCGTTTAGTGGCGTGATATTGGAGTCTCCCTTTACATCTATGGAAACATTAGCAAAAAGTTATTATCCATATTTACCGGTTAAATATTTGTTAAAAGATAAATACAATTCAATTAGTAAATTGAACAATAACTCTGCTCCAATACTTGTTATGCACGGTATGAGAGATAACATCGTACCATTTAAAATGGGAAAAGAAATTTTTACCAAGTTTAATGGAGAAAAATCAAGTTTTTTTGTTGAAAATGACGATCATATGATGGATTTTAATAAAAATCTTATTAATTCAATTGAGTTGTTTATTAAAGATTTAAATTAAGACACAATTCAAACAAAAATTAATCAACTTTATTTATGTTAAGTCTCATATGACAAGAATTTTATCTATAATACTTATAATTTTTATTTCAAATATTTCTTATGCAGAAATTAGTAGTGAAACTAGAAATAAATATTTTAATATTGGAAAAATGAAATCATATAATGATAAATTCACCTTATATTTTAAAACTAGAAATAAAGCTATTTTAGCAAAAGGAGAAGAAACAAATTATATTAATGATTATCCACAAGATTTATATATTTACAACCATACTTCAAAAGAAGATCACCCATTACTAACTTATGAGTGGTTTCCAAAAAAAGTAAAAAAACTTGTAAAAAATTATTCCTACCCAGTTTTTCCAGAGGACTTTGCTTATTACTTAATGAAGGATAATAATACTCTCATTCTAGTTAGTGGTAAAAAAAATTTTCATCAAAATTTAGAATATAATATTGAAACTAAAAATTTAAAAAAATTTTCTAGTAATGGTAAATTAAATTTTATTATTTCGAGCTACGCAGAGATTTGTGGATATAAAACAAATAAGAATAATTTTGAATGTTCTATTGAAAAACCTTTGATTTCTAAAAATTTAATTAATTAAATTGAGTAAAAGCTTCAGCAAATTGTTCTGCATTAAAAATTTGTAAGTCATCTTCTTTTTCTCCAAGGCCAAGACCCAAAATTGGAACTTTATATTTTTTTGAAATTGCAATTAGTACCCCACCTTTTGCTGTTCCATCAAGTTTTGTCATAATTAAACCTGTAATTTTTATAATTTTATTAAATTCTTCAAGTTGATTTATTATATTTTGTCCTGATGTTGCATCTAAGACCAAAACAACATCATGAGGAGCATTTTCATCAGTTTTTTTTATTACTTTTGCTATTTTTTTAAATTCATCCATCAAATTTTTCTTATTTTGCAGTCTTCCAGCGGTATCAATCAACACACGCTTAATATTGTTATTTTTAGCGTATTCTATCGATTTATATGCGACAGATGCTGGGTCAGAACCCGGATCAGATTTTACTATTGGGACACCAACTTTGCCTGACCAAGCCTCAAGTTGTTCTATAGCAGCTGCCCTAAAAGTATCACAAGCAGAAAATAATACTTCAGATCCATTATTTTTAAAAATTTGTCCAATTTTTCCAATCGTTGTTGTCTTTCCAACCCCATTAACACCAGATACTAAAGTAATATTTAACTTTTCTTTATTTTCAAAAAAATCTTTTCTTTCTAATGGTCTCATCAGCTCAAGAATATAATTCTTTAATATTAAATTAATTTCATCAACGGTTTCGTTATTTGGATCAATCTTCTTTTCAGCAATTATGCTTTTAATTTCAGACGCAGCATCAAT
>CACKIN010000005.1 GCA_902600205.1 uncultured Pelagibacteraceae bacterium
TTGTTCTCAAATGCAATTTTAGCTTTTAAACCAATTTTTTCTAAGTATTTGCTCATTTTATTAATACCATGTCATCTTTATGAATAACTTCGGATTTTGAAACATAACCTAAAATATCATTTATTTTATTAGAGTGCTTTCCTTTAATTTTTAAAATTTCATCAGAGGAGAAACTGCTTAAACCTCTTGCAAATTCAGTCATATTATTATTAAGAATTTTGATATGATCACCTTTGTTAAAACTACCTTGAACATCTTTAATCCCAGCGGCCAACAAGCTTTTACCATTATTGAGAGCTGACAAAGCACCTTCATCAATTATTATTTTTCCCTTAGGAGAAATTGAACTTATTATCCATTTTTTTCTAGCGTCCAATTTTGAGATTTTAGGCAAAAACCATGTACATATATTTTTAGTTAAAATTTTTTGTAATGGCCTATTTATTAAGCCATTAGCTATTGCCATATGACATCCCGAAAATTGACAAATTTTAGCAGCATCAATTTTCGTCTTCATTCCTCCAGATCCAAATTCCCCAGTTTTCTGTGTAGCCAATCTTTCTATGTTTTTATCAATATTTTTTATTTCATAGATAAGTTTTGCTTTTTTATCTAATTTTGGATCTTTTGTATAAAGGCCATCCACATCAGATAATAAAATTAAACAATCTGCACTAGATATCTGAGCGACCCTAGAAGCTAACCTATCATTATCTCCGTATTTTATTTCAGAGGTAGCAATACTATCATTTTCATTTACTACTGGTATAAAACCAAGATCAAATAAATTTTCAAAGGTTCTTTTAGCATTTATTGCTCTACGTCTTTTTTCCGTATCCTCAAGTGTAAGTAAAATTTGTGAAAGATTTATTTTAGACTTATTGAAAGTTTTTTTAAAAAGATTCATTAACTCAATTTGTCCAATTGAAGCTACGGCTTGGCTTTTATCAAGTTTTAATTTTTTTTTACTTAGTTTTAATTTTTTACAACCAAGAGCTATTGCTCCTGAACTTACTAAAATGATATTTTTTTTTAATTTTTTGAGATATTGAACATCTTTTGCAAATTCTGTCAGCCATTTTTCTCTAACAATTTTTTTTGTCATTAATTAATAAAGATGATCCGATCTTTATAACAACTGTTTTTGAGTTTTTAAGATACATAATTAAGTAATTTTGATTTAATATCAGATACAGATTTTTTATCGAGTGTTGATGTTTTAAAAGTAGGTTTCTTTATAATTTCATCAAATTCTTTTATTTTTTTATTTTTTTCTTCTTCATCAACTAGATCTGTCTTATTAAATACAATTATTTCCTGCTTTTTTAGAAGTTCTGAACTATATTTTGCCATCTCGTCTCTAACTTGACTATATGAATTGACCAAATTTTTTTCTGAAATATCGATTAAATGTAACAATACTTTACATCTCTCTATGTGTTTTAAAAATTTAATACCTAGTCCCGTACCTTTATGTGCACCCTCAATTAATCCTGGAATGTCGGCTAAAGTTATTTCTTTATCATCGTATATTGCAACCCCAAGATTTGGATTAAGAGTTGTAAATTTGTAATTTGCAATTTTAGGAGTTGCACTTGTTAATGAAGCTAATAAGCTTGACTTACCCGCATTAGGCAAACCTATAATTCCTATATCTGCAATTGTTTTAAGTTGTAGCCATATCCAGAATTCTTCACCAATTGCTCCTTTGGTAAATTTTTTTGGAGCTCTATTAGTTGATGATTTAAATCTTGTGTTGCCAAATCCTCCCTTACCACCAATTGCTACGACAAATTCCTCATTTTCTTTTTTAAAATCAAATATTAGCGTTTTATTATCTTCTTCAAATACTTGAGTTCCAATTGGTACTTTTAAGAATAAATTTTCTCCACCTCTGCCTGTCTTATTTTTTCCGCTTCCATCTCTGCCTCTCTCGGCTTTGAAGTGTTGTTGATATCTGAAATCAATTAATGTGTTTAAATTTCTCTCTGACACTAACATTACAGAACCACCTTTGCCTCCATCACCTCCATCTGGTCCTCCAAATTCAATAAATTTTTCTCTTCTGAAACTTGGAGATCCAGACCCACCGTCTCCGGCTTTTACATATATCTTTACTTGATCTAGAAATTTCATGATTTTACAGATGTTAATTATCTGTCTATTAATTAGGCTTTACTGAAACGTAAGTTCTGTCTGACTTGCTTTTTTTAAAAATTACTTTTCCTTTAACAACAGAAAAAATTGAATGGTCTTTACCCATTCCAACATTTTCTCCAGGAAATATTTTAGTACCTCTTTGTCTAACAATAATATTGCCAGGAACAACTAGTTGACCACCGTATTTTTTTACTCCTAATCTACGACCAGCGCTATCTCTTCCGTTCCTTGATGATCCACCTGCTTTTTTTGTTGCCATAAATTACCTATTTATTTTGAAGCCTCAATTTTTTCTTTTTTAGCCTCTTTAACTGCTATTTCCTTTTTTTTCATTTTTTCAGCCTCCGATAGCACTTTACCATCTTTTGAAAAAATTTTATTAATTCTTATTAACGAGAATTGCTGTCTATGTCCATTCTTTCGTCTCGAATTTTTTCTTCTTCTTTTTTTGAAAATTAAAACTGTTCTTTCTTTACTATTTTTTAATAATTCTGCTTCAACTTTAGCTCCATTTACTGTTGGATCACCTAACTCAATATTTTTATCATCTCCATAGGCTAAAATTTCTTTAAATTCTATATTTGTATCAGGATTAGAATCGGGTAACTTTTCAATTTTAATAATCTCTCCAGCCGACACTTTGTACTGTTTTCCACCTGTTTGTATTACTGCGTATGACATTAATGATCCTAATTTTTAATTATCAGCAATATAGTCAGGGCCTTATTTTAGTCAAGCTGAATAAGCTAGAAATTATCCTTTAAATCTCTCAATTTTGAAAAGTTTTCAACATTTTTTGATCTTAAAAAAATATTAGTTTGTAGCTCTTCTTCAAGTGTTGATGGAATAGTTGGCTGACCTTTAGCTAGTTGATTTTTTATAAATTCAATTTTTGAAATTAAAGCCTTATTTTCAGCATCGTACTTCAAACAAAAATCTGAATTTTTTAATGTGTATTCATGTCCACAATAAATTTCTGTCTTCGATGGTAAATTTTTTAATAACTGAAGAGAATTAAACATTTGCTCATGAGTTCCTTCAAATACTCTTCCACAACCTAAAGAAAATAATGTATCTCCAGAAAATAGTACATTTTCTCTAAAAAAATAAAAACATATGTGGCCCAAAGTATGCCCTGGAATATGAAAAACCTTTGCTTCAAATATACCATCTTTCCAAATTTCATTATTTTTTAAACAAATATCTATTTCAGGAATCCTATGTTTGTCTTCATCAAATCCTATTACTTTAGCATTGTATAATTTTTTAAGTTCTTTATTTCCTCCTACATGATCATAGTGATGATGAGTATTCATTATAAATTTTAATTTAAGATTAAGACTTTCAATTTTACTTACAATAGGTTTTGACTCACTAGGATCCACAACAATAGTGGACTTAGTTACTTCATCAATTAATAAATATGAAAAATTATCTTCTAAACATTTTATAATTTCTATTTTCATTTTACTTTTCTAATAAAAATATACCTAACTCAGATATTAGGTTTTTATATTTTAAATTTGAACGTTTGATATCTGAGATTGATTGTCCATTTAATGAAATCGTTTTAAAAATATTTATCCCCCTATTATTGCAAAAATTATAAAAATCTAGAATTGTACACATATGTAGGTTTGGGGTATCATACCATTGATAAGGTAAATTCTTTGTAACTGGCATTTCTCCTTTAAATAGCAAATCTAATCTAACTTTCCAATGTCCAAAATTTGGAATTGTAACAATTACTTTTTTGCCTACTCGTAATAAATTTTCAATTACTTTTTCTGGATTCATAAATGCCTGGAGCGTTTGACTCAATATTACATAATCAAATGACAAATCTGGAAATTGTTTTAAATCATTTTCAGCATCGCCTTCAATAACGGATAGACCTTTAGATAAACATTTTTTTACTTTTTCTTTAGAAATTTCAAGTCCTCTAATATCTACTACTTTATTTTTTGATAGAAATTCCATCAAAATTCCGTCACCACATCCAACATCTAAGACTCTTGATTTTTCTTCAATAAACTTAGAAATAACTTTAAATTCTTCTTTCATTAATATTAGAATAAGTTGTGTTTAAATAATTTTTAATAGTGCTTAAAAAATCTGGAACGTCTAATAAAAAGGAATCATGGCCTTTATCAGTTTTAATTTCAACAAAACCAACATCAGCACCAATTGCATTTAGTGCTATTACTATATCCTTATTCTCAGATGTTGGGTATAACCAATCAGAAGTAAAGGAGATAATAAAAAATTTAGTTTTGGTATTTTTAAATGCTTTAGACAGGTTTCCACCAAATTGTTTAGTTAAATCAAAATAATCCATCGCTCTTGTTATATACAAATAACTATTTGCATCAAATCTATCTACAAATACAGAGCCTTGATATCTCAAATAACTCTCAATTTGAAAGTCGGCATCAAATCCAAATTTTAAATCAGACCTTTCTTGAAGATTTCTTCCAAACTTTTCTTGTAAACCTTGTTTTGATAAATAAGTGATATGAGCTGCCATCCTAGCAACAGCTAAACCTTTATCTGGATTTGTTGATTTCTCATTATACAATCCCTCTTTCCAATTACTATCAGACATTATTGCTTGTCTTCCAAGTTCATTAAAAGCAATATTTTGAGCTGAATGACTAGCCGTACAAGCAATTGGTAAAGCTACTTTAGCTTTATTTGGAAAATTTGATACAAACTGTAAAACTTGCATCCCACCCATTGAACCGCCAGCAACTGCAAATAATTTTTCTATTTTAAAATGGTCTAATAAGTTGTATTGAGCGTTAACCATATCGTTAATAGTAATAACCGGAAAATTTGTACCTAAAGGTTTATTAGTCAAGGGATCAATAGATCCTGGTCCATAAGATCCCATACAGCCACCAATGACATTTGCACATATAATAAAAAATTTATCAGTATCGAATGGTTTTCCTGGACCAACCGCATAATTCCACCAACCTTCTTTATTTGTTAGAGGATTTATGCCTGAAGCATATTGATCGCCAGTTAATGCATGAAAAATTAAAATAGCATTATCTTTATTTTCGTTAAGATTTCCATAAGTCTCATAAGCTAGTGGAAAGTTTGATATTTCCTTTCCACAATCAAGCTTTAGAGCTTTCTTAATAAGCACACTATTCAATTTGTTCAAGTTACTCATAAATTTTGCTGAAGTGAATTGTGAGGTAAAAAACTTATTTAGCAGGTTTTTTAACGCGCTCGCAATTCAGTTAAATCAGCGCAAAAAGCTTTTATAAGATAGATTTTTAGTTGTCAATTTTTTTTGAATTATTGATTGTATTATTTAATTATCCGACTATTTATTAATAGAAATTAGCAAATGATTACTCCAACATTCAGAAAAATCAAATTAGAGGCTTACAAGCCAGGAAAATCGTTTTTAAATAAAAAAAAAAATATAATTAAATTATCGGCAAATGAGTCTGCTTTAGGCATGAGCAAAAATGCTTCTAAGGTATTAAAAAAATTTAGAGGAGATATATCAAAATATCCAGATGGAAAATTTAAAAATTTAACATCGATAATTTCAAAAAAATATAATTGTAAACAAAATCAGGTAATATGTGGATCTGGGTCTGATGAAATTATTCAAATGTTGTGTCAATTGTTTTTAAATAAAGGAGATGAGGTAGTAGTTCCAGAATTTAGTTTTCTAATGTATAGAATTTATTCAAAAATAGTTGGGGCAAAAGTTGTATTTTCTAAAGAAAAAAATTTTAAGGTATCTAATGATGAAATTTTAAAAAAAATAACCAAGAGAACTAAAATTGTATTTATAGCTAATCCCAATAATCCTACAGGAACATATATTTCTAATAACCAATTATTAGATTTAAGAAAGCGTTTAAATAAAAAAATTTTACTAGTAGTTGATGATGCGTATTTTGAATATATGTTGAATGAAGATTACAAACCAGGTTTAGAGCTTTTTAAAAATAAAAATAATGTTTTTATATTAAGAACATTTTCTAAAATTTATGGTCTTGCATCTTTAAGAGTAGGTTGGGGTTATGGAAGTAAAAAAATTGTAGATGCTTTATATAAAATTAAACCACCATTTAATGTTAATAAGATAGCGCAGGAATGTGCAGTTGAGTCTCTTAAAGATAAAAATTTTATAAAAAAATCTGTAAAACATAATTTAGATTGGGCAAAAAAAATAAAAAAAATAATGAATTCTTATAATATTCAGACAAATGAAATTGGACCAAATTTTTTTCTTTTAGATTTTAAAAGTTGTAAATTAACAGCAAGCTTTGTTGAGAAAAATCTTGAGAAATCAGGAATTATTCTTAGAGAGATGAACTCTTATGGTATTAAAAATTGCCTAAGGCTTACAATTGGAAATGTGAAAGAAAATATACTTTTAATTAAACAGATGAAAAAAATTTTTAAAAATGTTTAAAAATATACTGATCGTTGGTTGTGGACTAATCGGATCTTCAATTTTAAGAGCATCTATAAATAAAAAAATTTCTAAAAACTTTTTTGTTTATGAAAAATCAAAAAAAAATATTAGAGAAATAAAAAAAATAAATAAAAAAATAATTATTTTAAAAAAACTTGATAATAAAATTTCAGATATAGATTTTGTTATTATTGCTACTCCAATGAGTCAGTATGAAAGAGTTATTCCCCACTTAAATAAGTATTTAAGTAAAAAATCTTTAATTACCGATGTAGGTTCTACTAAGGAAAATATTAGCAAATTAAAAAATAGTAGCCTGTCAAAGTCGCTTGATTGGATTATGAGTCATCCGATATCTGGATCAGAGGTAAGTGGGCCAAAGTATGGAAGTAAAAGTCTATTTATTAAAAAATGGTGCATAATTTTTAATGATAAGAACAAAATAAAACAGAAAAAATTGGTTAATTTTTGGAAAAAAATTGGTTCTAAAGTAATAATTATGGATGAGAAAGTTCACGATAAGATATTTTCAATTACAAGTCATTTACCCCATTTAATAGCTTACAATTTAATAAAGACTGCTCAAGATTTTCAAAAAACTCAAAAAAAAGATGTAATTAAATTTAGTGCGGGAGGTTTAAGAGATTTTTCAAGGATAGCTGCATCAAACGAAATAATGTGGAGAGATATTTTTTTTAATAACAAAAAAAATGTTGTTAGTGCAATAAACTTATTTATTAAAAATTTAAAATCTTTTAAAAAAAATATTGAAAATTTAGATGATAGCATTTTAAGAAAAAAATTAGTTAATTCAAAAAAAGTAAGAAAGCAAATATTAAATTTAAAACAAGATATAGCGAAACCAGATTTTGGAAGAGATCAAAACTAAATCGATATAATTTTAATCACTTTTAAATTTGCAGTTTTTTCAATTAATTTAATAGTTTTAATTATTGGCATAATTAATACTTTCTTTCTTGGACCGTATGCATGAATTAATTCTCTTTTATTCAAACAGATGGCAACATGTCCTTTCCAAAAAATAATATCTCCTTTTTTAAATAATTTTTTATTCTTAACGCCTTTTTTGATTTTAACTTGATCTTTTGTATCCCTTGGAAAAAACTTATTGTTAAATTTATAAAAAATCTGAAGTAGTGCTGAACAATCAATACCATCAAAAGTTTTGCCACCCCATTTATACTTAATTTTCAAAAAATATTTGAATATTTTACTAAAATTATAATCTTTTTTATTTATTATTTCTAAGTCGTTAAATTTTATCCATTTATTGTTTTCAAACATTATAAAATTATTTTTTTTTTTTAACATTTGAATTTCAGATGAAAATGGGAGGTATTTTTTTGTTAAGTATTTATTATTACTTTTTGGTTCATAATAAATTTCTGATTTTAATTTATTCACTTTGTGAGTTTTATTTAAAAATTTATTAAATTTTTCGATCTTAATGAAGCCTATGTAATTATCAAAATCAGTTTTAATTTTAAAAAAATTTCTCTTTTTTCCCAAAACGCTAAATTTTTCACCGTATAATAGTTGAGTACTTATATTTGATTTTTTTGAAGCTAGCTCGTAAACGTTCAAAGAGTTACTCTTACAAAAAAAAGTATTATTTTTCACCAATTTTTACTTTATTCCTAATCAACCATAGACAAATTAGCGAAGGAATAACCATTAAAGTTGTTATTACAAAAAAAACGCTCCAGTCTCCATTAAGCCAATCTACTAGTGCTCCTGACGAAGAGGCGAGTGTAGTTCTTCCTGCTGTTCCAATAGATGCCAATAATGCATATTGAGTTGCGGTGTAAGTCCTATCTACTAATAAAGAAATAAAAGCAACAAATGCAACTGTTGCAAATGCAGCTGTGATATCGTCAGCTATTACAGCTATTGCAAATAATAATTCTGATTTACCTGTCCATGCCAATATTGCGAAAAGTAAATTAGTTACCGCCATCAAACCACCAGCAAAAAACATAGTTTTTACTGTTCCCGCTCTCATAGCCATTAAACCTCCTATTAAAGTGAAAACGACGGTTGTTATCCATCCCAATCCTTTAGAGTAAATAGCTATTTGTCCTTTTGAAAAACCAATTTCTTTATAAAAAACAATCGACATACGTCCTAAAAATGCTTCGCCAATTTTAAACAAAAATACAAATCCCAATATTCCTACAGCAATGCTAAATCCATTTTTTTTGAAAAAACTAACTATTGGTCCACCAATAGTTCCTGAAATATAAGCAATAAAATTTGTTAAAACATTATTTGACCCAAGTTTATTTAAAATCATTTGATCAGTGGCTTTTTGATTGCTTTGTCTGTTGTTATCACTTGTCTCATGAACAAACATCAAACCAATATTCATTAAAATAATTAAAATGCCTAAAACTAAAAAAGTTGCTTGCCAATAATTCGATATCCCCATGTTTTCAAAAAATTCCGCAGTGAATAAAGCTACAACTCCCCCTAATTTATAACCAGTCCACCATCCAACAACTGCTATAGCTGCTCCTGCTGCCATGGATTTACCTTCGTTGGAACTTATTTGTTCTATTCTTAACGCATCAACAGTTATATCTTGAGTTGCAGATGCAATAGCAATAATCAGTCCAACACTTATTAAAAGAGCTAAGTTTTGAGAAGGATTTATTAAACTCCAGACAATCAAGCTTAGTAAAATTATCAACTGCATTAAAACAATCCATCCTCTTCTGTGACCTAATTTTTTGGTTAAAAATGGAATTTGTATTCTGTCAATGATTGGAGCCCACAAATAATTGAATGCATACACTCCAAATATTAATCCTGCCCATCCTATAGTTGATCTACTTAAGCCTTCTTCTTTTAACCAAAGACTTAAGCTACTTGCAATTAATACCCAAGGAAAACCACTAATAGCACCTAGCAGTAATATCCTCAACATACGTAAATCTTTGTATACAAGAAAAGACTCTCTCCAGCTTTGTTTAGTTTCAGACATTAATATTTCCTCCAAAAAGATGGAATAAATAACACTAATACAGCAAACAGTTCCAATCTACCTAAAATCATAGCTAAACTTAAAATCCATTTTGAAAAATCAGATAAGTTTGAAAAATTACCATTTGGACCAATAATATCGCCTAAACCAGGACCTACATTTGATATTGATGTTGCAGCTGCCGATATTGAAGTAGTTAAATCTAGGCCACTAGTTGATAATAAAGCGGTTATAACAAAAAAAATCACAATATATAAAAATATAAAAGATATTATTGATGCTAAAAATTTTTCATCAATATTATTACTTTCGTATTTTATTTTAAATATACCTCTTGGATAAATTATTTTCTTAAGTTGTACAGCAATAAATTGGAATAAAATTTGGACCCTAAATATTTTAATCCCGCATGCTGTAGATCCTGCACATCCACCTATGAACATAAGGATAAGAAAATAAATTAATGGGAATTGACCCCAATCACTAAAGTTTTGAGTTACATAACCAGTTCCTGTTAAAATTGATATTACATTAAACGCAACCGACCTAATGCTCGTATCAAAAAAACTTTGATTTTTTATTAACAAATACAAATACATTAAGAGAATTGAAAAAATAACAATTTTAATAAAAGTTTTAATTTGAGTATCTTTAAAAAATATTTTTTTGTCACCATTTAGATATTTGATGTAAGCTATGAATGGAATACTTCCTAAGATTATAAATATTATTGATGTGAATTCTATAAGAGAACTATCAAAATAACCAATAGACTCGTTATAGTTTGAAAATCCTCCTGTTGCTATTGTTGTCATTGAGTGAACAATACTATCAAAATAGTTCATGCCAAATATTTTATAAAATAATGCGCATATAAAAGTTAATCCTGAGTATACTAGGATCAATCTCAATGCTATTTCTTTTGATCTAGGTAAAATTTTTTCCGGGGTATCACTTGTCGATATGATGAACAACTGCATTCCACCAATATTCATAAGAGGCATTAAAGTTATTGCCATAACGATTATACCAATTCCACCTAACCACTGGAGCATTCCTCTCCAAAGCAGTATACTTTTAGGAGTTTCATTTAAATTAGTTATTATAGTTGATCCAGTCGTAGTGATACCTGACATGCTCTCAAAAAAGGCATCTGTTAAACTCAATTCAATCTCTGAAAATATGAAAGGAAGAGAGCCAAATATTGCAATACTTAACCAAGATAAAGCCGTTAAAAGAAAAGCTTGAGGTAAACTGATCTTCTTATCATGATCTAAATTAGATAGTAAAAAAAGAACTCCAAAAATAATAGATACAATTCCAGAACTTATAAAACTAGAGTCTAGTTCATTATAAAAAAACTGCGCTAAAATTGGTGCAATCATTGATAAGCCTAAAATTATTTGTAAAATCCCTAAGGTAAAGAATACAGTTTTATAATTGGACATTTTGATTGGACATTATTTTATGGTAAATAAATTTCAACTCTATAAGAATTATTAAAAACGTTATTTTACAGGCTGTTTAATTAAAAGTGATAGATAAAACCAACATAGACAAAACAAATGCTTGGCCTTTTGTAGAGGCTAAAAAGCTTCTAAGAGAGAGAAAAAAAAATATTGAAAACAAAGGAAAAATTATTCTGCAAACAGGATACGGTCCTAGCGGATTACCGCACATCGGTACATTTGGTGAAGTGGCAAGAACTTCAATGATTGTTAACGCTTTAAATCATTTATCAGATCTCCCTAAAGAAATAATTACTTTTTCTGACGACATGGATGGACTTAGAAAAGTTCCTGAAAATATTCCTAATCCTGAAAAACTTGAGGAAAACCTTCATAAACCCTTAACTCAAGTTCCAGATCCTTTTGAAAAATTTAACAGTTTTGGTGAACATAATAATGAAATGTTAAAAAATTTCTTAGATAAATTTAAGTTTGAATACAGTTTTAAAAGTTCAACAGTTTTATATAAGTCAGGTTTTTTCAATGATACATTAAAATTAATTTTAGAAAATTATGAAGGAATAATGAACATAATTATTCCTACTCTTGGTAAAGAAAGGCAAAAAACATATTCCCCATTTTTACCAATATGTCCAGATACAGGGATTGTATTAGAGATACCAGTTTCAGAATTAGATACTAAAAACTCAAAAATAATTTTTGATAACAATGGCAAAAAATTGGAGCAAAGTATTTTAGATGGAAATTGTAAACTACAATGGAAAGTAGATTGGGCTATGAGATGGTATGCCCTTGATGTAGATTTTGAAATGTATGGGAAAGATTTAATTGAGAGTGCAATTTTATCTTCAAAGATCATAAGATTATTGGGTGAGTCAAATCCATCTGGTTTTGCATATGAGTTATTTTTAGATGAAAAAGGTGAAAAAATATCAAAGTCAAAAGGAAATGGTATCACAATTGATCAATGGCTAGAATATGCATCACCTGAAAGTCTTTCCTTGTATATGTACCAGAACCCAAAAAGGGCAAAAAAACTTTACAGAGAAGTAGTTCCAAAGGCTGTTGACGAATATCTCGATTTTATTGAAAAAGGTAAAACTCAAAACGAACTTCAAAAACTAATGAACCCTGTTTGGCATGTTCATAATTCAGAGATACCAGAGGAAAATTCAATAATGTCCTTCTCAATGCTATTAAATTTAGTTGAGACCAGCAATGCTGATAATAAAGAATTACTTTGGAAATTTGTAAAGAAATATAAAAAAGATATTAATGAAGATATGCATCCAATTTTTGACAAGTTAATATCTTATGCAATTAAATATTTTAATGACGTAATAAAATCTAAAAAGATTTATAAAAAACCTAATGAAAGCGAAAGAATTGCTTTAGAGGCTTTAGTAAACTCTTTAAATAACTGTAATGACGCAATGAAACCAGAGGATATTCAGACTACAATTTATACAGTCGGCAAAGAAAATGGCTATAAAGAAAATTTGCGTGATTGGTTCAAATTGATTTATGAGGTAGTTTTTGGGGTAGAAAATGGACCACGATTTGGTTTTTTTATAAGCTTTTTTGGGGTTCAAGAAACTAAAGAACTAATAAAAAGTAAATTAGAAAATGTTTAATATTATAAGACCACTAATTTTTAAATTTAGCCCTGAAGTAGCTCATTCTTTAGCGATAAAAGCACTTAAATTAAATAATATTTCTTACTCAAAACCTATAGATAATCATATTTTAGAAACAACTTTTTGTGAAAAAAAATTATCTTCACCAATTGGTGTTGCTGCTGGGTTTGATAAAAATGCTGAAGTATATAATCCTCTATTTAATCTTGGATTTGGTTTTGTTGAAGTAGGCACAATTACTCCAAAGCCTCAATTTGGCAACCCTAAACCAAGAGTTTTTAGACTTGAAGAAGATGAAGCTCTTATTAATAGATTAGGTTTTAACAATTCTGGTTCAGAACAAATTAGTCAGACAATAAAGGAAAATAATAAAAAGGGTTTTTTAGGAATAAATATTGGACCAAATAAAGACTCCAAAGATAGAATTGAGGATTATTTAATTTGTTTTCGTAAATTTTATAATTTAGCTGATTATATAACTATAAACATCTCCTCACCAAATACAGAAAATTTAAGAGACTTTCATAAACAGGATGAATTAAATTCATTAATTGATAAGCTAAAAAATGAAAAAAAAGAATTGAATTCAAACATTCCATTAGCAATAAAAGTTTCACCTGATCTTAATGACGATCAAATTAATGAAGTATCCAAGATCATTATGGAACAAGAAATTGGAATTATTATTGTTTCCAATACCACAGATAAGAATAGAGAAAATTTAAAAAATATAAATAAATTAGAAAAGGGTGGACTGTCAGGTAAACCAATTGAAAAGATTTCAAACGAGGCAATTTCTAAATTTTATAAAATTCTAAAAGATAAAACAAAAATAATAGGAGTGGGTGGTGTTAGTAATGGACAAGATGCTTTTGAAAAAATCATTTCTGGTGCAACACTCGTTCAATTATATACTGGAATGGTTTACAGAGGTCCTCGTATAGCCTCAAAAATAAGTATAGAATTAATTGATATATTAAAAAATAAGGGATTTAAAAATGTTTCAGAGGCTATTGGAACTAAAAATTAATCTTGACGCGATAAGATTCAGATCTTATACAGGCTCATAATTTATGTCTAAAAAATGTGAACTTACTGGAAAAATCCCACTTAAGGGTCATAACGTTAGTCATGCTAACAATAAGACTAAAAGAAGATTCCTACCAAATCTAAAAAAAGTAAAGTTTAAAAGTGAACTACTTAGGAGAAGTTTAAAATTAACTGTCTCAAATGCTGGTGTTAGGTCAGTAGATAAAAAAGGTAGTTTTGACCTATTTCTTATTTCAGCTAAGTCTAAAGATTTATCATTAAGACTAAAAAAATTAAAAAAATCATTAGTAAATAAATCAGCATAATGAATAAGGTATTTTTAACACTCTCATTTTTAATGGGATTGGTTGTTTTAGCATCTAATTATTTAGTCCAATTCCCAATTCAATATTATGGTCTTCAGGAAATTCTTACATATGGAGCATTTAGTTATCCAATAGCTTTTTTAATAACTGATCTAGCAAATAGATCTTTTGGTAAATTAGTTGCTAGAAAAATTGTGTATATAGGATTTACAATAGGAATTTTGTTTACAATAATTTTCTCAACAAATTTTGCGGATTTAATCTCAGTAAGAATTGCAATTGGTTCAGGTACAGCATTTATTATTGCTCAATTATTGGATGTACAAATATTTGATCAATTAAGACAAAAAAAATGGTTTATTGCGCCACTTGCATCTTCATTAATTGGCTCTACCGTTGATACATTCTTATTCTTTTCAATTTCATTTTATGGAACAGGAATACCTTGGGTGACACTTTCTTTAGGAGATTTAGCAGTAAAGATTTTTGTTGCTTTAGTAATGTTGATACCTTTTAGATTATTATTAGGTACTTTAAAAGCTGCTTAATTCAAATTTTTGGCTCTTGTTGTGTCATGCAATGAATTGCTCCAAAACCCCAAATTAAATCACTACAATCAATGGCAATAATTTTTCTGTCTATAAAAAATTTTCTAAAAATTTTTAAAACCTTTGTGTCTTCTTTCACATTAAATACTGGAACCAAGACTGTTTTATTGCTTATGAAAAAATTTAAATAGCTCGCCGGAACACGAGTTTTTTCTATTACAACTGGACTAGGCATAGGAACCTTAATAATTTTAAATTTTTTTCCATTTTCATCAGAACTATTATGTAATATTTTTAAATTTTCTTTAAGAGCTTTATAATTTTTATCTGATCTATTTTTTTCTACAGCTATCATAATTGTTCTTTTTGAGACAAATCTTGCGATATCATCGATATGACCATGTGTATCGTCTCCTACAATTCCTTTATTAAGCCAAATAAAGTTTTTCGCATTCAAATATTTTGAAAACAGATTTTCGTAGTCAATTTTTTTGAAGCCTTTATTTCTCTCTTGTTTACTACTTAATAAGCACTCTCTTGTTAATAATATGGAGCCCGATCCATTATTATCAAATGCGCCTCCTTCCATTACTACTCTTTCAAATTTTTTTGAATTTACCTTATTTGGTAAAATACTTTTAATATTTAAGTACCTACTAATATAATTATTAATTTTGTTATCGTTTCTAAAATTTTTATATTTTGACCAGGCATTAAATTTAAAATTAAGCATAGTCTTTTTTTTATTATTTTTATTGACTAAAAATATTGGTCCAGAATCTCGTAACCAAAGTCTGTCTGTTTTAAGTTTATGAAATTTAATGTTAGATATATTGCAACCTATTTTTTTTAAATATACTCTAGTGGTATCTAGGCTTTTGGTATTATTTACTAATAAATCTACTCTTTGATATTTTGATAAATATTTAATTATTTTTCCAACTACATATGGAATTTTTTCAAATAATCCAGGCCAATCATTTTTATTATGAGGCCAAGACATCCAAACTGATTTTTGAGGTTCCCATTCTGCGGGCATTCTGAATTCACCAATTTTCTTAATCATCTTCCGGATTTTTTAGAATATCTTTATAAAATTCAGTTCTTCTGTCTCTTAAAAAGGGCCAATGCTGTCTTGCAGTATCTATTTTTTTATAATCTATTTCACAAACTAAAATATCTTCTTTTTTATTTCCTGCTTTTGCAACCACTTTACCACTAGGATCTATCACCATTGAATTACCCCAAAATTCAATTTTTTTCTTACCTTTAGTTTCTACCCCAACTCTGTTTATGGCAGCCACATAAGTTCCATTAGCAATAGCATGAGATTTTTGCATTGTAATCCAAGAGTCCAATTGTGATTTACCAAACTTTCTTTTTTCTTTTGGATGCCATCCAATAGCAGTAGGATAAAAAATAATTTGAGCTCCTTTTAAAGCTGTTAATCTGGCTGCTTCTGGAAACCATTGATCCCAACATATAAGGGGGCCTATCTTTCCAAATTTTGTCTTAACACTTTTAAATCCAAGGTCTCCAGGACTGAAATAAAATTTTTCATAATATCCCGGGTCATCAGGTATATGCATTTTACGATATTTGGACAAGATATTACCATTCTCATTAATAATGATACTAGTGTTATGATAAAACCCAGATGTTTTTTTTTCAAACATCGTAATATTCAATACAACACCAAGCTCCTTTGCTAAATCACAAAATATTCTAGAGATTTTTCCTGGAATTTTTTCTGCCAGTTTAAAGTTTGAATGACTTTCTGTTTGACAAAAATAATTAGTTAAAAATAGTTCTGGAAGACAAATTATATTTGCCTTTTTTTTTGCAGCTTTTTTAATATTTCTTATTGCTAATTCAATATTAGATTGAATTGTACCTAAAGATTTACTTTGTATTAAACCGATTTTGGTTTTTTTGATCATCAATCAAAATATCTTGGAAAAATTTTTTCTCTCTCTATTTTTCCATTCACCTTTATGATAAGCATCACTTGCTATTAAGGGTAATACGCTTGTTGCCTCTGCAAATACCATTTGCTCTCTGGTAATATCTACTTTGCCCCATGAGCTTGCTTCTTTTAATGTAGAGCTACTGCATGCTCCATCTCTAGAATCAGCAACTGTGATTTGAATAGCATATTTATGCATATCTACATTTTTACCTAAAAGTTCAGCACATATAACAGTATCTTGAATAAAATTTTTTGGTACACCTCCACCAATCATAAAAAGTCCTGACCCTTTAGATTTTATTTTAATTTCAGTTAATTCTCTAAACTCTCGTATAGAGTCAATAGTAATATGACTCTTTGGGTTTCTTTCTTGGTGCATCACAAGTCCAAATCCAGCACTCGAGTCAGTAAACGCAGGACAGAAAATTGGAACATTATTGTCATAGGCAACTTCAATTAAAGAGTCTTTCTTTTTTGCATTTGTTTTAAGATATTTTCCAATCTCTTTTATAAATTCTCTTGATGTATAACTTTTTGGTTCCAATTGATCTGCAATTTCCCCGATGGTTTTATCGCACATCTGAAGCTCTTCCTCATCAATGTAAGTATCATATATTCTATCAACATAGTTATTTCTTAACTCTGTATCATCTTGATACTGTGATCCCTGATAATGCTTAAATCCAAGTGCCTCAAAAAAATCCATATCAATAATTGAAGCTCCAGTAGCTATTATTGCATCAACCATATTGTATTTTACTAAATCTCTGTAAATATGCATACATCCCGCAGCAGAAGTTGATCCTGCGAGTGTTAAAAAGATTGTGCAATCTTTATCTTTTATCATTTCATTATAAATATTTGCAGCATTAGCAGTCTCTCTTGAAACGAAAGACATTTTTTCCATTGAGGAAACAATTTTCCGAGCATCAAAAGAAGTTATATCAATATGCTCTACTTCTTTACTGAGTAAATCACTTTTCCTATTACTTGATTGGTTTTTATTTTCTGACATTAAGCAACAAGAAACTCTTTATTTGCCTCTTTGTCATACATAGTCATTATAGGGTTGTCCTCAACTTCATAAATTTCATCAGAGTAAAACCCATTAAAGTTGGTTCTAAAAGTAAGTCCATAAGCTCCAAGTTGTCCAAGCTCTATATAATCGTTTTCTTTAATATTGTTTGGTAAGATAAAAGGACCTTTCATATAATCCATGCTATCACAAGTTGGCCCGTAGAAATCGAAAGATGTTAGTTTCTTGGATATTACCCTTCCATCAGTTACCATTTTAGATGGGTAAACTATGTTGGGAACACCTGCGTCAAACAAAGTTCCATACGTTCCATCGTTTATATAAAGTTTCTGTTTTTTTCTTAAATCAACTCTTACAATAGTTGAGCCACTTTCTGCAACAATCGCCCTTCCAGGTTCGCATATAATTTCTGGAAGCTTATCTAATTTTAAATTATTTAAACCTTTTTTAATTTCATCAAAATAACTTTCTAAAGATTGAGGAATAAGATCAGGGTAAATAGTTGGAAAGCCTCCTCCAACATTAATTACATCTGGAATAATTTTAGTTTTTTTTATTATATTGCCTATCTCAAATATTCCTTTTGAATAAGATATTGGGTGCATACATTGTGAACCAACATGGAAACTAAGTCCAATTTTTTTAGAATATTGTTTTGTTAATCTAAGTAATCCAGTTGCTTCAGTATTAATAGCCCCAAATTTTTTTGATAAATCAATCTCTGCATGTTCATTAGACACAGAAACTCTAACAAATAACTCTAAGTCTTTAGCGTAATTTGTACTTTCTAAAATTTTTATTAATTCATCCTTAGTATCCAAAGAAAAAGCCTTAACATTATATTTAAAATATGCCTCTTTAATGCTTTCTCTACTTTTAACTGTGTGCATATATGAACAGTTGGCATTTGGACTTATTTTTCTTATGGTCTCTATTTCTTTTATAGATGCTACATCAAAACGATTAATACCACTTTCAACAATAGTTCTAAGAACTACTGGATGGGGGTTAGTTTTTAGCGCATAAAGTATTTTTCCAGGGAAATTTTTTTGAAAGTATTTAGAAGCCAATTTAATTGACTTTTTTCTAATACAATAAACAGGTCCTGTCGGTCTCAGTTGATTAACCAACTCTTCAACTGACTTAAATTTTTGCATATCTGCACCTCTAAAAAAAATTTACAAAAAAAACTGCATATCTAGTATGCAAGTTTCATAAATGCAGCATTTATGCAGAAAAATGATTAATGTAAAGTAAATAATGCTATTGAAATATTATATTTTATTTCCATATAGGAGGTATGATTAACCAACCAACGCTTCAAAAACTAAGTGATTTTGAGGATAAATCGCTTTTGATAGTCGACGATGACAATCCATTTAGACAAAGATTGGCAAGAGCTATGGAAAAAAAAGGTTTTACAGTTACACAAGCTGAGAGTGTAAAAATTGGTATTGATACTGTGAAATCAAAAAGCCCAGCATTTGCTGTTGTTGATCTTAGATTGAATGACGGGAATGGACTAGAGGTAGTAAAAGAAATTCAAAAGGGGAACCTTAAAAGTAGAATTATTATGTTAACTGGATATGGAAATATTCCAACCGCAGTTGCTGCAATCAAAGAAGGAGCTATAGATTATATAGCTAAGCCAGCAGATGCAGATGATGTCGAAAAAGCACTCTTAGCTGATCCTAATCATAAACCTGCACCCCCTGAAAATCCAATGTCTGCGGATAGAGTAAAATGGGAGCATATACATAGAGTTTTTGAGTTATGTAACAGAAATGTCTCTGAAACTGCAAGAAGACTAAAAATGCATAGACGAACTCTTCAAAGAATACTGTCTAAAAGATCCCCTAGATAATTCAATTTTTTGTAAGTCTTAAAAATACATCCTCAAGATCTCCATCATCAGTTGAAATATCTTGTATTTTTATATCTTGTTTTTTAATTTCTGAGATTATCGTATCTATGCTTAGTTTACTCTTCTCATACGACAAAACTAACTTATTTCCATCATTTGATAGAACTTTTAATGACTCAAAAGTGTTATCATTAATATTAGTTTTTTTATCTGTGGTGACATACACAATTTTTGTTTGAATTCTTTCTAAGAGTTTTGTAGTCGTATCTAAAGCAACTAATTTTCCTCCACTTAGGATTCCAATTCTATCACACATTTTTTCTGCTTCTTCAAGATAATGAGTTGTAAGAATTGTAGTTACTCCTTGTTTATTAAGCAATCTTACGTTTTCCCATAGTGTATTTCTAAGCTCCACATCTACTCCTGCAGTAGGCTCATCTAAAATTATAATTGGAGGTTGATGTACCATCGCTTTTGCCACAAGCAATCTTCTCTTCATACCACCAGATAAGGCTCTAGCATAACTGTCAGCTTGTTCCTCTAATGATACTAACTTTAATATGGTATCTGTAATTCTATCTTTTTCTCTAATTCCATACAGTCCTGCTTGAAGCTCTAAGAGTTTTCTAGGACTAAAAAATGGATCAAAGTTGACTTCTTGTGGAACAATACCAATAGATGCTTTAACTTGTCTTGGATTTTTATCTAAGTCGAAACCCCAAACATTAACTTTACCTCCAGATTTTACAACTGATCCACCTAATATGTTTATAAATGTACTTTTTCCAGCGCCATTTGGTCCTAATAGACCAAAAATTTCACCTTCTTTCACTTCTAAGTTTAGATTATTAAGCGCATGCGTTTGTTTAGAACCATTTTTTGAGTAAACTTTATTCAAGTTTTTAACAGTTAATACGTTTTTTTTATTCATATGACGGCATACATTTATTACATTTATAAAAATTAAGATATCATTACATTATGGAGAAAATTAAAAAAAGTGACCATTTTTACTTAATAGATGGTTCGGGATACATTTTTAGAGCATATTATGCCTTACCCCCTTTAACTAGAAAAAGTGATGGTTTACCAGTTGGAGCAGTAAGTGGATTTTGCAACATGCTTTTTAAATTATTAGAGGACTCTAAATCTAATGATAACTCAGAAAAACCTTCTCACTTTGCTGTAATATTCGACTCTGCAAGAAAAAATTTCAGAAATGAAATTTATTCTGAATATAAAGGAAATAGATCTGATGCTCCTGATGATTTAATTCCTCAATTTGAATATATAAGAAAATCTGTTGAAGCATTTAACTTACCCTCTATTGAATTAATAAATTATGAAGCAGATGATTTGATCGCCACTTATGTAGAGAAAATTTTAGATATAGGTGCAAAAGTGACAATAGTTTCATCTGATAAAGACTTAATGCAACTATATAAAAAGGGTGTCAGAATCTATGATCCAATGAAAAATAAATTTATAAATAAAGATGATGTATTTAACAAATTTGGCGTTACTGCAGAAAAAGTAATAGATGTTCAATCCTTAGCTGGTGATAGTACAGATAATGTACCAGGTGTTCCTGGTATAGGGGTTAAGACTGCAGCAGATTTAATAAATCAATATGGCACTTTAGAAAACTTATTAAAAAACGCATCGAAAATAAAACAAAATAAAAGAAGAGAAACTTTAATGAACAACAAGGAAGATGCAATTATAAGTAAAAAACTTGTTACATTAAAAAAAGATGTACCAGTAAAAAATAAAATCGAAGAGTTCATATTAAAAAATGTAGATAGAGACAAACTTTATACTTTTTTAAGGGAAATGGAATTTAATAGATTGTTGAGTTCTGCTATCTCAAAATATGGAAGTGCAAGTGATCAGGCAACTAAAGATGTTGAAAAAAATATTGAGGAATCATCAGAAATAAAAAAAAGCAATTATCAATTAATAAAAAATGAGAAAGAAATTGAAGATTTGATGAAACAATCTGAGGAAATAGGGGAATTTGCAATTGATACTGAAACAACTTCATTAGATCCTCATACAGCAAAATTAGTAGGTATTTCAATTTCCAACAGAATTGGGATGGCCTGGTATATTCCACTTAACCATGTTATTGGAGGCAATCTAAATGAAAAAAAGGTATTAAAAATTTTAAAGAATTACTTAGAAGATGAAAGTATTAAAAAAATTGGCCAAAATATTAAGTTTGATTACATAGTATTTTATAATCACGGAATAACTCTAAATTCAATGGAAGATACTATGCTGATGTCCTATACATTAGATGCTGGAAAAAATAGACATAATATGGATACTCTTTCTGAAATCCACCTCGGTCATAAAACTATAAAATACAAGGATTTAGTTGGAACTGGAAAAAAACAACTTAACTTCTCGCAAGTTGACATTTTGCAAGCCAAAGATTATGCAGCGGAAGACTCAGATATAACATACCGATTATATAAAATCTTTCTTAAATCACTAAAAGCTGAAAAATTACTAAATATTTATGAGTTATTTGAGAAACCCCTAATAAAAATACTTGCAGATATGGAGATAAAAGGAATTAAGCTTGATAAATCCTCGCTCAACAAATTGTCTAATAAATTTTCAACAAAAATTGAAAAATTAGAAAAATCGATTTTTAAAATTTCAAAAAAAATATTTAATATTGGATCAACAAAACAGCTTGGTGAAATAATGTATAATGATTTAAAAATAGCTGCTCTAAAGAAAACAAAAAAAGGAAGTTTTGCTACTAGTGCTTCTGTTTTAGAAGATTTAGCTTTTAAAGGCTATGAGTTCCCAAAATTAATCTTGGAGTGGAGACAAATAAGCAAATTGAAGAATACTTATTCAGATGCTTTACCAGAACACATAAATAATAATACTCAAAGAGTTCATACATCATTTTTATTAGCAGCAACCTCCACTGGTAGGCTTGCTTCCAGTGATCCAAATTTACAAAATATTCCAATAAAATCGGACGATGGTAAAGATATAAGAAGAGCTTTTGTATCAGAAAAAAATAATAAATTGATATCAGCAGACTATAATCAAGTCGAGATGAGGATATTGGCTGACTTAGCAGATGTTAAACAACTAAAAAAAGCATTTTTAAACAATGAGGATATACATACTTTAACTGCAAGTCAGGTTTTTGGGAAAGAAATAAACAAAATTGATGCTGAGACTAGAAGAAAAGCAAAAGCAATAAATTTTGGAATAATTTATGGAATCTCACAATATGGTCTGGCAAAACAAATTAATGTTTCAAATAATGAAGCAGAGGAATTTTTAAATTCCTATTTCAAAAAATTTCCAGAGATTAAAGATTACATGAAAACAACAGTAAATTTCTGTAGAAAAAGTGGATATGTTAGTAATATTTTTGGAAGAAAAACTCATCTTACAGGAATTAATGACAAGAATTATAATGTTAGAAATTTTCAAGAGAGGGCAGCAATAAATGCTCCAATTCAAGGTTCAGCTTCAGAAATAATGAGGTTGGCAATGATAAGAATAAATAATGAAATTTCAAAAAATAAGAAAAATAGTCTTAAAATGTTATTACAAATACACGATGAGTTAATATTTGAAGAAAATTCAAAAGAAGTTAAAAAAAGTACTAAATTAATAAAAGATTTAATGCTTAGTGTGAAAGATAGTCAACTCCATTCATTTTCAATACCACTTTTAGTCGATATAAACATTGGAGAAAATTGGGGAGAACTCCATTAGTAAACAAACAATTGCCCTAATATGAACAATTTAGTATTTTTATTTTAGAATATGCCTCAAACAATTGCTTTAGTAGATGATGACAGAAACCTTCTAACATCTGTACAGATGGCATTAGAAGAGGAGGGTTTCAAAGTTCAAACTTATATTGATGGAGAAAATGCACTTGTTGGATTAACAAGAACGCCGCCCGATCTAGCAGTTATTGATATAAAAATGCCAAGAATGGATGGCGAGGAACTCCTAAGAAAACTAAGAAAAAAAACATCTATGCCAGTTATTTTTTTAACATCCAAAGATCAAGTTACTGACGAAGTAAGTGGATTAAAACTGGGTGCAGACGATTTTGTGGGTAAAACAGGAGGATTTTCAACAAAAGTTTTAGTTGAAAGAATTAAAGTACAATTAAGAAAAAAAGATAAAGATATAAACATTGAGGAAAATAAAAATATAATTTCACACGGTAAACTAAAATTAGACCCATCCCAGCTAGAATGCGAGTGGGATGGCAAACAATTACCAGACAAGCTTACTACAACGGAATTTAAAATTGTAGAGGAGTTGGCAAAAAGGCCAGGAATGATTAAAGAAAGAGCTTTACTTATGGAGGTCGCTTATAGAGAAGATACCGATATAGAGGACAGGACTATTGACAGTCATGTTAAAAGAATAAGAAAAAAATTCAAGAAAGTAGACAGTAATTTTTCAGCAATTGAAACAAGATATGGAAGTGGATATAGATGGAATGTTAAATAATTCTTATGGGAAAAATACTAAAAAATCTTTCTATATTACAGAAATTTCTATTTATTAATCTACTAGTTTTTATTGTTTTAGGAATAATTACATTTTTTTATCTTGGGACAATTCAGAAAGATTTAATTTCAGAAAAAGAGAAAAGTCATGCAGAAATTATTAATCAAACAATTTTTAATTTAAGCAAATCAGATATAAAATTTACTAGAAATGGTATTAACGAATTTCTTTTCTCAAAAAAATCAAGATTTCCATACTTTGAAAAATTAGACAGAGTAATATTTTTTGATGATAAATTAAATTTAGTTGGAGATACTAGATCTATACCTTCCTCAGAAATGATTATTGAAGATTTATTAGAAAAAACTGATAACAAAAAAAATATTTCAAAAAATACTAAAAATATTACTACAGTTTTTGATAAAGATATTAAAGACTACGATATTTCTAAATCTGAAATTTCAATTACCAAAGTTAAAGAGGTAGATGGACAGCATTTTGTCTACAGCATACAAAATGTGAAATATAAAAAAACAAACGGTTTTATTCTTATTTCGGAAAATGCTGATAATATAATTCAAAAAATTGCTGAGAGAGAAAACTTTATTATAAGAACAGCTATAGCTGTTTTTCTAGTTATATTAATATTTTCTTATGTTTTAAATAGATATTTTCTAAAACCAATTAAAAATCTAGTTTCTTATACAAAAATTATTAAAAACAAAAGCAAAGAGAAAGCAGATATAGAAAGTGTAAAAAAAAGAAATGATGAATTAGGTGTACTTTCAAAATCACTAGATGAAATGACAAATGAATTAAATAAAAGAATTACAACAGCAGAAAATTATTCAACTGATCTTCTTCATGAAATTAGAAATCCATTGGCATCTCTTAAAAGCGCCTCAGAGGTGATTTATGATACTGATGATAAAGAAAAAAGAGATAAATTGATTAAAATTGTTTCACATGATGTTGAAAGAATAGAGAGACTTATTACTGATTATTCTCAAATGTTGAAAGATGAAGTTGTGATTTCAACCGAAAAAATGCAAAAAATTGATATTAAAGATATAGCAAGTTCAGTTGTTGATGATTTTAACAACATTTATAATTCAAAGAAAAATATAAATATAAAATTAAAATCTAATGGATCAGAAAACTATTTCATTTATGGGATTAATAATAGAATAGAGCAAATCATTGCAAATTTGTTAGAAAACTCAATTTCATTTAGTAGCCCAAACCAAGAAATAATTGTTAATGTTTTTAATAACAAAAATGGCAATCCTTCAATTGCAGTAATAGACGAGGGTACTGGTTTTATTGAAAAAGATACTAATAAAATATTCAATAGATTTTATAGCAATAGACCAAAAAATTTTGGAGAACATTCTGGATTAGGTCTAAATATAGTGAAAAACTTGGTAGAACTACATAATGGTCAAATAAAAGCTGAAAATAATCTAGACAAAGGTGCAAAAGTTGAAATTATTTTCCCGGCGACCCAATGAAAAGTTGATTATTGTAAATAAAGTTGTTACAAGCCGAAACTTATGACAGATTATAAAGTAAAAGATATCAATGAAGCAGAATTTGGAAGAAAAGAAATTTCATTAGCAGAAACAGAAATGCCAGGTTTAATGGCATTAAGAAAAGAGTATAAAGGAAAACATCCTTTAAAAGGTGCGAGAATTTTAGGTTGTTTACACATGACAATCCAAACAGCAGTTTTAATCGAAACTTTAGTTGATTTAGGCGCAGAAGTCAGATGGTCTTCATGCAACATTTTTTCCACTCAAGACCATGCAGCTGCTGCAATTGCAAAAGCCGGTATCCCAGTATTTGCATGGAAAGGTGAAACTGAGGAGGAGTATTGGTGGTGTGTGAGACAAACTATCGAAGGTAAAAAAGACTGGAAGCCAAATATGATTTTGGATGATGGTGGAGATCTTACTGCACTTATGCATAAAGATTACAAAGATTTAATGAAAGATATAAAAGGATTGAGTGAAGAAACAACAACAGGGGTACTAGCTCTTAAAAAGATGGAAGAACAAGGAACACTTTTAGTGCCTGCGATAAATGTTAATGACTCAGTTACAAAATCAAAATTTGATAATTTATATGGATGCAGAGAAAGTTTAGTTGATGGAATTAAAAGAGCAACAGATGTAATGATGTCTGGAAAAGTTGCTATTGTTGCAGGATTTGGTGATGTAGGAAAAGGAAGTGCAGCGTCACTAAGGCAAAGTGGTGCAAGAGTAATGGTAACGGAAACAGATCCTATCTGTGCACTTCAGGCTGCGATGGAGGGTTATGAAGTTGTATTAATGGACGAGATGATAGGTCAAGCTGACATTGTTGTTACAGCAACAGGTAATAAAGATATTGTTACTGCAGATCATATGAGAGCAATGAAAGATAGATCAATACTTTGTAATATCGGACACTTTGATAATGAGATACAAGTTGATGCATTAAAAAATTATAAATGGGATGAAATAAAACCACAAGTTCATGAAATTACTTTTCCAGATAATAAGAGACTTATTTTGTTAGCCGAGGGAAGACTTGTTAATTTAGGTTGTGCAACAGGGCACCCAAGTTTTGTTATGAGTGCCTCATTTACAAACCAAGTTACAGCTCAAATAGAACTGTGGAATAATTCAGATAAATACGAGAATAAAGTATATGTACTTCCTAAACATCTAGATGAAAAGGTAGCAAGATTACATTTAGAAAAAGTTGGAGCTAAACTAACACCTTTATCTAAGGACCAAGCTGACTATATAAGTGTTAAAACTGAAGGACCATATAAGCCAGATGCTTACCGCTACTAAGAGTGGTAAAATTAATATCTCTGATGAAAAAGACACCAAATCTGTAGCAGAAAAATTTTCTAAGCTAATAAAACAAGGTGATTTTATATTATTGAGTGGGAATTTAGGTGTTGGAAAAACAACTTTTATCAAATACATAATAAATTCTCTTCAAAAAGCTAATAATCAAAAAATATCTGAAGTAACAAGTCCTACATTTACGGTTATTAATGAATATCAAATAAAAAAAAAATTAATAAAACACTATGATCTTTACAGAATTAAAAATAAAAAAGAATTAAACAATTTAGGTATTAATGAAAATTTAAAAGATCAAATTACATTAGTTGAATGGCCAGAAATAGTAAAAAAAATAAAAACTAAAAATAGCATAAATTTAATATTTGAATATAAAAAAAATTATACCGAGCGCTATCTTTCAATCATTTCTGAAAATAAAAAATTTTTAAATGAATTTAAATAGATTAAAAAAATTATCTGGAGATGCATCATTCAGATATTTTTACAGAAGTAGAAATGGTATTGTTGTTTTTTGTGATAAAAACAAAAAAAGTAATTTATTAGATTATGATGCAATTAACAAAATTTTAATTAAAAAAAAAGTGGTAGCCCCATCTTTAATATCTCAAAATTATAAAAAAAATTATATAGAAATAGAAGATTTCGGAGATTTAACAGTTTTTGAAAAGTTTAAAAATAATAAAATTAACAAAAAAAATTACTATAAAAAAATTTTAGATCTACTGTCAAAAATAAACAAAATAAAAATAAAAAAACAAAAAACATTTTTGAAAACAAACTTCAAAGTTCCGAACTATACCTCAAAAATGTTATTAGATGAATCTAATTTATTCATAGATTGGTATTTACAAAAATATTTTAAAGGTAAAAAAAAACGTTTTTTAGAAAAAGAGTTAAAAAAAATATTTAAAAAATTATTAAAAAATATTTCAAACCATAAGAAAGTTTTTGTACACAGAGATTTTCATGTATCCAATATAATGATAACTAAAAAGGGCTTAGGACTACTCGACAGTCAGGATGCAGTATATGGTAATATTGCATACGATTTAGCTTCTTTAATTGATGACGTAAGGCTTAAAACAAATACAAAAATAAAAGATTTTATTTTTCATGAATTCTTAAAAAAAAATAAAAATTTAGATTATGAAAAATTTAAAAACGATTTTGAGATTTTATCTGTACTTAGAAACTTGAAAATAATTGGAATATTTACTCGTTTATCCATGAGAGATAAAAAAAATAAATATCTCAAGCTTATACCTTATGCATGGAAATTAATTGAACTTAGAATAAGCAGAAACCCCATATTTAATGACTTAAATTATCTTTTAATTAAAAATTTTGATAAAAAAAAAAGAAAATTGATATGAAAGTTAAAACTGCTTTAATTCTTTGTGCTGGGTTTGGTAAGAGGGTTCAACCAATAACAGATACAACACCCAAACCTTTAATTAATTATAAAGATGAAACCTTATTAGAAAATACTATTAAATTTTTAATAAAACTAAAAATAAGCAAAATTAAAATAAACGTATTTTATTTAAAAGAAAAAATAATTAGTTTTATTGAAAATAAAAATTTTCCAATTAACATAGAAATCGTTGATGACGGTGAAACAATTTTAGGTACAGGTGGTGGAATTTTAAGCCTCATTAATAAATCTGATGAAGAGGATGTATTAGTTATCAATCCAGATACAATTTGGGATGATAGTTTCATAACCTCAGTTATTGATATGGAAAATATCTATTTCGAAAAAAAAATTAAAAATATTTTATTGGTTGTAAATAATTCATCGTGTTTTGATAGAAGATTTAATGGAGATTTCGAAATTAAAAATAATATTTTATTTAAGGAAAAGGTTAATAATTTTAAATATACAGGATGTCAAATATTCAACAAAGATATAATTTCTCATAAGCAACTGAATTATTTTCCTGTATCTGAAATATGGGATACTCTTTTAAGAGACAGCAAACTTTATGGTTACGAACATAAAGGAGAATTTAAGCACTTAACTGATTATGAAATATATGAAAAATTATTTATTTAGAAAACTAAAAGGTCTTTTGCTCTGTCTTTATCTAAATAACTAGCATTTTTAATTTTTCCTTCTTCAATTTCTATTAATAAAGGATTACCTGTTGGTATTTCTAGACTTGAAATTTTTTTGTTATCTAAATCAAATAGGTATTTACACAATGATCTAATTGAATTTCCATGAGCTGAAACAATAATATTTTTGTCTAATTTTGGCTCTATATTTCTTTTATAAAATGGTATCACTCTTTCGTAGGTATTTTTTAATGACTCAGTATCAGGGATCTTATCTCTTGGAACATTTTTATATATATCAATATTCAATGGGTGATATGGACTTGTTTTTTTAAGAGCCTCTGGTGGATTATCCCAAGACCTTCTAAAAGTATGAATTTTTTCTTCACCATAAAGCTTTCTCATTTCATCTTTATTTAAACCTGTTAAAGATCCGTAATGTCTCTCATTTAATTCCCATGCATTTACAATCTCCTGATTTTTTATTCTCATAGTATTTAATATCAAATTAAGAGTCTCAATCGATCTCGATTGTAAAGATGTGTAAAAATAAGAGAATTCAATACCTAATTTCTTAATTAATTCTCCTGCTTTACAAGCCTCAAGCTTACCTTTGGCAGCTAAATCAACGTCTACCCAGCCTGTGAAACGATTTTCTAGGTTCCATTCACTTTGTCCATGTCTCACAAGAATTAAATAATTCATAAATTTAACATAAATATAAATTAAATTAGATTGACATAAAGCTAAATCTTTTTATTTTGTTAGAATGAGTTCATTTGAGGATAGAAAAAAAAGTTTTGAGAAGAAATTTGCTCATGATCAAGAGCTTCAATTTAAAGTTAGCGCTAGAAGGAATAAATATTTAGGAGAATGGGTATCCGAAATACTTAGTTACAATTCAGATCAAGAAAAAGAATATATTCAATCAGTAATAAAGGCGGATTTTGCTGAAGCAGGAGATGAAGACGTCTTTAGAAAGATCAAACAAGATCTAAAAGAAAAAAATATATCAGATGAGGAATTGCGAAAAAAGATGGATGAGCTAAATGAAAAAGCTAAAACTGATTTTAGTTAGTTTTTTTTTCATTCTAATAAATATAAATAGTTCATTTTCATTAAATAGTAATTATAAAATAATATCAGGGAAACCAGTTATAACAGATGGTGACACAGTTAAAATAAATAATAAAAAAATTCGTTTTAGTGGAATTGATGCCCCAGAAAGTTATTTTTTTGGGAAAAAACAAATATGCACTTTAAATAAAGTGGATATTTTTTGTGGAATATTATCAAAAGATAAACTGGTAGAAAAAATAGGAAATCAATCTATTGATTGTAAAATTGAAAAAAATAAAGATCAATTTAATAGGTTATTAGGAGAGTGTTTTTTAGATAACGAGAGTTTATCAGTTTACATGGTCAAGAATGGCTATGCATTTGATTATCCAAAATATTCCAAAGGAAAATTCAGTGCATATGAAAAATATGCAAAAAATCTTTCTTTAGGATTGTGGCAAATGAAATTCGAATATCCTTGGATATGGAGAAAAAAAAATAGATAATAAAAAGAGTGATTCGAAATAAAAAATTATATTTATTTATAACTCTAATTTTGATTTCCGCATGTTCTTCTGTACCCAAAAATACAGCTGATGGTTGTTCAATTTTTTCAGAAAGATATCTTTGGTATAAACATGCAAAAAAATCTGAGCAAAAATGGGGAACACCTATTTATTTACAACTTGCAATTATTAAAATGGAATCCGACTTTGATTGGTTGGCTAAACCACCAAGACAAAAATTGTTTAAAGTAATTCCATATAAAAGACCATCCAGTTCTTTTGGCTATTCTCAAGCTGTAAAAGGTACATGGAAACAGTATAAAGAAGAAACTGGAAATAAATATGCTACCCGAACGCGGTTCAAAGATAGCGTAGATTTTATTGGTTGGTACACAAATAAAACTGAAAAGATACTGAAAATACCTAAAAATGATGCTTTTAGGCAGTATGTTGCTTATCATGAGGGATGGGGGAATTATAAAAATTATAAAAATAAACAAAAAATTATTTTATTAGCAAAGAAAGTTGAAAACCAGTCTAAGAAATACAAAACTCAACTTAATAAATGTAAAAACTCACTTACTACTAGAAAATATATTTTATTTTAATTTAGCTGTTTTTTTAGCTCTATATCAACAGCATCAATTCTTTTTGTATTTTTAGCAAGAGTTAAATACATTGTAGGAGTCACATATAAAGTAAAGAAAGTAGAAATTATCATTCCACCAAGTATTGTTGCACCAACTGCAAGTCTAGAACCTTCTCCAGCTCCAGGTCCAATATTACCAATAACTAGTGGTAACATTGCTATCATAGTACTTAATGATGTCATAATTATTGGTCTAAACCTTAAACTGCAAGCCTCTTTCACAGCTTTCTCAATATCTTTACCTTTAGTTCTCAATTGATTTGCATAATCAACTATAAGAATACTATTCTTTGTTGAAATCCCTATAAGTATTACAAGTGCTATTTGTGAGAAAATATTTATTGATGAATTTAAAAATAATATGAATACTAAACCACCAAATACTGCGAGTGGAACAGTTAAAATAATTATAAAAGGATGAATAAAAGAATTAAAGGTTGCAGACATCACAAGGTAAGCAGTTAATAAAGCTAGGGCAAAAATTATATATAGTTCGTTACTAGTTTCTTTTAATTCCTCTGACTTACCCTTCCAAGTAATTTGCTTGTCAGGTGCAACTTTAGTCATTGTTTCCTCAAGATATTTAATTGCTTCAGCTAAGGTATATCCCTCACTTATATTTGCAGATATCGTGACAGCTCTTTGTCTATTGTATCTTGATAATTTACTTGCAGTTCCCTTTTCATTAAATTCAACAAGATTAGATAGAGAAACTAAATTACCTGTTTTTTCTGATCGAACGAATATTTTACTTAGACTTTCTTTATTTTTTCTATCTTCTAAATATTGTTGTAAAATAATTGGGTATTCTTTTCCAAGTTTATTAAATTTTGTAACTGTCTTGCCACCATATAATGTCTCTAGTGTTTGCCCAATTGCCTCTGCAGATATCCCCAAATCTTTTGCTTTATTTTTATTAATCTTTATATTTACTTCAGGTTTATTTCTGGTGTAGTCAGATTCTAATCTTGATAAATTTCTGTTTTGCCTAAGCATTCTAATAACTTGAGTTTGAATTTGTTCTAACTCTTCATATGTATTTCCATAAATAACCATTTGAACAGGCTTATTGTAACTAGAAACCCTTATGGACTGCGGAGAAATTGGAAAAGCAAGTGTTTGAGGTACTGTAACTATTTTTCCAATTGCTTGTCTCATTATTGTTTGAGAATTTTGTTTTCTATCTTTCCAATTATCTAAAAGCGAGATTATCAAGAAGCTATTTTCAGAACCAAAACCTGGAACAATCATTAAAAATCTATTGTATGGACTATTATCTCCATCTAGCAGTGGAATAAGTCTTTTTTCAACGTCTTCAGCCCTTTTTTGAGTATATTGGAATGAGCTTCCCTCATCAGTAAATCCTATAACTAAGTAAACACCACGATCTTCTAATGGCAATAACTCTTTTTTTGTATAATTGTACAAAGCTCCAGATGCAACTACGATAAAAATTATAAATGTTATTATTGTTTTCTTCTTATTCATCCAAAATCCTAATGTTTCAGTGTAAAATTTTAAAAAACCTTGAAAAAATTTATCAAATCCTCTTGTCAAGAAATTAGACTTTTTCTTTTTATCAAGAAATTTACTACCTAACATTGGCGAAAGTGTTAGAGCAACAAATGATGAGACTACTATTGCAAATGAAAGTGCTATTGCAGTTTCTTTAAATAATGTTCCAGCAATACCTTCAATAAAAATTAAAGGTAAAAATACTGCAACTAAAATAAGAGTTGTTGCAATAATTGCAAATGTAATTTGTTTAGAGCCTTTATAAGCTGCTACCAGAGGTGTCTCACCATTTTCAATTCTTCTATATATCGCGTCAGTCATAATGACCGAGTCATCAGTAATAATTCCAATTGCTAATATAAAACTTAATAAGACAAATATATTTATTGATAAATCAAATATATATAAACCTAAGAATGTTGCAATTAGACTTACAGGTAAAGCTATTGCTGGAACAATAACTGCTTTTAAATTCCCTAAAAATAAATAAATTATTATCACTACAAGTATAAAAGCTATAACTAAAGTTTTATAAACTTCATTTATCGCTTCACCAATATATGTGGCTCTATTAAAAGCTATTTCTAAATTTAAATCAGCTGGTAAAGTTTTTCTTATTTCTTTGATTTTTTTTTCAACATCTTTTGATAATTCAACAGTTGAAGCCCCACTTCTTGCATAAATTCCTATTCCCATAGTTTTTAAATTTAGTGCTCCTTTACTTTGTGCTCTAAATAAAACTTTCTCTGTGACAGGACCTAATTCTAAATTTGCAATATCCGATAGTCTTACTATATTGTCTTTAGCCTTCTTAATTGGTAGCCCCTTAAGTTTTTCTAAGTCATTGTATGATTTATCAATATTGATAGTTAAATCTATATTTTCAGCTTCAAGTGTACCTGCTGGTAATCTAACATTTTCATTTCTTAATGATCTCTCTACTTCTTGTATAGTTAAATTATTTGCAGCTAATTTGATTGGATCTATCCACACTCTTATACTTTGTTCCCTAAGGCCACCTGTTCTTATTCGGCCAACGTTTTTAATACTAGAAAACTGATCAACTAAATATCTTTCTGCATAATCTCCTAACTCAAGATCGCTCCAAGTTTCTGAGGACAAAGCTAGCCACATAGTAGTCGTAAAACCCGCTGATTGCTTAAGTATTCTTGGTGCCTCAGATTCTGTGGGAAGTCTTCCAACAACTCGAGCAACTCTTTCCCTTACATCATTAGCTGCATTGTCAAGGTTAATATCAGTGTCAAATTCAATATTTATAGTACTTTTCCCATTTTCTGATTTGGCGTCTATATTTTTTATTCCCTCTGCTCCACCTATGACTTCTTCAATTACTTGTGTTACCTCTTCATCAACAATCGGAGCTGAGGCTGAAGCATATTTTACTTGAACCTGAACTACAGGTGGTTGTAGACCTGATGGAAGTTCTCTTACTGGTAATTTTGAAAAAACAAAAGTTCCAAATACAACAAGTATTAATGATAATACCCATGAAAGTGCTGGTCTTCTAATACTAACATCAGTTAAATACATTTAATTATTTACTTTTATTTTCTTTTTTACCCCAGCTAGACTCATTTTTTTTTTCACCATCTTTAATAGGTTTAATTTTTCCATTTGGTCTTACTTTTTTTAATCCTTCAGCAACTACTATGTCACCCTCTTTTAAACCAGATTCCACTTCTAGATATCCTTCGTTTCTGTTGCCAACTTTAACTTCAACTCTGTTAGTTACATTCTCTTTATCTACTTTATAAATATAAACTTTATTACCTTCCAAGATTACACTTGTATCTGGTATACCTAACGAAATTCTTTCATTATATTTAATTGTTACCTCCATTAAAGCACCAGGCAAAATCTCAGAATTCGTATTTTGCATTTTAACTCTAAGTCTTAAAGATCTATTACTAACATCAATTTTGCTGGCCAAAGAATCAACTTTACCTTTATATATTTTATCCTTATTTCCAGAAAATTTTATATCAACACCTAGTCCTTTTTCTACAAATGGTGCAAATATTTCTGGAACATCAACATCAATAAATAAAAAAGATGCATCTTCAATATCTATTACAACAGAGCTTTCAGAAACATTAATATCGTCAGAAAAGTTTCTTTTACCAATTACTCCATCGAATGGTGCTGTTATAGTTCTATTTTTTAATTTAGCGACTACATCACCAGATTTAACGCTCGTATTATATTTTATATTCTCTATAATTTCATATTTTTCAATATTGTATGACTGTGTTTTAATTGGAACTGCTGTTCCAAAAGTTTCAATGATATTTTGAAACTTTCTTTGCTCAACTGTTTTAACTATAATACCTGGTGGGGGTCTTTTACTAAATTTTTTTTTAAAATGGTTTCCAATCATTGTTCGAGCAATAATTACACCTGCAATGACTAGAAAAAAAATTACTATTATTGATGTTATTTTAGTAGATCTTTTCATTTTTATAATCTTCCATATTCAGCCCATGAACCATCATAAACTGTAGGAGAATATGTATTATTTACAAGGGAATATGCAAGACCTAAAACGCATGCTGTTATACCAGATCCGCATGAAAAAACTCTTTTGTCATCATTTAAATCAATGATTTCCCTGAATTTTTCTGAGATCTCATTAACATTTTTAAAAGTATTGTTTGAGGTATTTATAATTTCTTTAAATGGAAGACATACAGAGTTTGGAATAGATCCACTTCTAACATTCTTCCTAGGATCAGGAACACTTCCATCAAATCTTTCCTTACTTCTTGCATCTATAACTGTGAAATTTTTTTGTTCAATGTTTTCATTTATTTCAAGAATACTTTTTACCAGATTTTTATTTTCTGTTGCTCTGTAGGTTGAGTTGTTTAAAATTGTTTTTTCACTTGTTATTTTTCTATTTTCAATTAGCCATTTTTTTAAACCACCGTCTAAAACACTTACTAGTTGTTTATCATGACCAAAATAAATAAAATTGTACCAACCTCTACATGAACTTAAAACATCTGAGTTATCATAAATTACAATTCTATCAGTATTCGATATGCCCATTGCTGATACTATTTCTTCCCATTTTTCTTTTGAAGGAAGCATGTGAGGTAAATCTGTATCTTGATCCGAATTTTTGTCTAAGTCAAAAAAAATTGCACCAGGAATATGATTTTTAGAATATTCCTCTTCAGGATTTCTATCAATCCCTGGCATATGCCACGAGCAGTCAATTATTTTGACCTCATTTAAATTATTTTCTAACCAATCTGATGTAACGAGTGACATTCTATCTTTTTTCTAGATACTTCTGATGATACTCTTCAGCAGTGCAGTAATTTTTCAACTCAGATAGCTTAGTTACAACTTTTCCAGATAACCTTAAATTTTCCTCGTTTATTATTTTTTGAGCAATATTTTTTTGCTCATCATTAAGATAGAATATCTCACTTCTGTATTGTGTTCCAAAATCAGGACCTTGAGAGTTTAATGTAGTTGGATCATGAAATTCAAAAAATTTCTTAATTATTTGCTCGTATGTAATAACTTTTGGATCAAATTCTAATTTTACAGCTTCCGCATGATTAGTTGTTCCTGTACAAACTTCTCTATAGTTTGTATTTTGACTGTTTCCTCCACAATATCCAACTTCTGTTCTGTAGATGCCATCTAATTGTCCATATTTTTTTTCTGGACCCCAGAAACATCCCAAAGCTAAGACTGCTATTTCCATAGATTAATGTTATAATAATAATATAATTTAATCCATGTTATCTAGAAATCAATTAGGCTTTTTGTACATGTTTCTGTCTGTGTGTGCATTTTCAATGATGGATGTACTTGTTAAGTGGTCTGAAAATTATCCTGTTGGTGAAGTTCTTTTTTTTAGGGGAATTTGCGGATTAATACCAATTTTTTTTTTAATACCAAAAGAAAACTACGCAAATTTTTATAAAACAAATCGACCTAAATTACATTTCTTTAGATGTGCTGCAGGATTAATGGCAATAGTATCTGTATTTATTGCACTAAGAAATTTACCTTTGGCAACTGTGGTGGGCATATCGTTTGCTGCGCCAATTTTTGCAACAATTTTATCTATTTTTTTTCTATCAGAAAAAATTGGTAAATATCGTTGGCTAGCAGTTTTGATCGGTTTTATAGGCGTAATAATTATTACACAACCAGGTATTTCCAATTTAAATTTTTATTATATATACCCAATAATTTTTTGTTTAGGAATGTCATATGTTGCAATTGCAATCAGGCAGTTATCTTCATCTGAACCAGTTTGGCTTATTTCTTTTTATTTTTCAGTAGCGATATCTATTTTAGGTTTGTTTACAATTCCATTTGGATGGGTAATGCCTACATTAATAGATTTTATTCTTTTGTGTATGATTGGTTTACTTGGAGGTATTGCTAATTTATTACTTGGACAATCTTATAAACTTTCAGAAGTTTCTTTAGTTACTCCGCTAAAATATTTAAGCTTAGTATTTGCAATTGTATTTGGTTATTTTATTTGGAATGAAATACCATCTTTTAAAACTTTATTGGGTTCATTACTTGTAGTGTTATCCTCATTAATTATTTTTAGACGAGAAATCTATTTAAAAAAACCAAACTTAATTTTTAAAAATGAGTAAACCTCCGATTTATTGGTCAAAGGCAGTAAAGTTTCTTTCTAAAGATAAGATAATGAAAAAACTTATTTCTAAATACAAAGATAAAACCTTAACAACAAGAAAAGATATCTTTTTATCTCTATGTAAAAGTATAATTGGACAACAGATAAGTGTTGCTGCAGCAAATTCTGTATTTTTAAAGTTTAAAAAAGAATGTAGAGGAAAGATAAATCCAAAAGTAGTTAATACTATCACCTCGGGTCGGCTGAAAAAATGTGGACTAAGTAGACAAAAAGTTAGAGGAATTAAAGAGTTGGCAAAAAAATTTGTAAATAAAACATTTAATCCAAGAATTATAAAAAAAATGGGGGATGAGGAGGCAATTATTTATTTATCCGAGTTAAGACAAATAGGTAGATGGTCTGCAGAGATGATATTACTATTTACTTACAATAGATCTAATATATGGCCCGTTCAAGATATTGGTTTACTTAGAGCTATTTCAAATAATTATAGAAAAAGCTATTTACCACCCATGAGCTATGTAAATCGATTGAAAAAAAGGTTTTCCCCATATTGTTCTGTAGCTACTTGGTATTTGTGGCGCTCCATAGACGATGAGCCTATACAATATTAAGTGCCTTCAACTATCTGATGATGTCTTACTGCATGCCCTTTAATAACGTCTAGCGCTTCTTGATATTCTGGGGAATCATAAAATTCTATAGCTGTGTTGTAATCTTGAAATTCAACTACAGTTGTTCTAGGAGAATTTATTCCCTCATTTGTTCTATTTTTTCCACCTCTAATTATAAATATACCTGAGTATTTATCTGCAGCAATCTTGGCTTTTACTGCATATTCCTTTAATTTTTCCTCACTATTAATTTTTTCCCATACACAAACTACGTAACCTTTCATAACTGTCCTATATTTATCATTATATAATCAATTTTTACTTTATCAAATTTGTTCTTATTCTACTCCTTCAACAAGAAACATTATTCTCTTAGTTGTACCCTCTGCATGTGTCCAAGCAGATTTATATTCAGTTGACTCATGGCATGACATGGCATCATTGTAAGTTGGAAACTCCCATATTACTGTTCGTACAACGTTTGGGCCACTAAATGACTTTAATTTTCCACCCCTAACTACTGGTTTTCCTCCATAACTTTTTATTATAGGAACAGCTTTTTCTCCATATTTTTTTAAGTTATCCTGACTTGAGATTTCTAAGTATAGACTAATCCAATAAGTTTTCATATTTATCCTTTTTTAATATTTTTATTTATGATACCAAATTTTTATGGCTGATAAATTAATAATTACTTATGAAGAATATAAAAAGGTCGTCGAAAAACTTGCTTTAGAAATTGAAAAAAAATACAAGCCAACAGTATTAGTTGGTATCATGAGAGGTGCAGCTCCAATTATAGATATTTTATCAAGAATTTTTAAATTACCTACCGCTTATGTTGTAATTCAAAGTTACTCCGGTGAAACAGTACAAGATAAACAAGGGGAGCTAATATTTGCAAGAGATATAAGTGCAATTGCAAATAACGAAGATTTTAAAAATGTATTGTTAGTAGATGATCTATCAGACACAGGACTAACTTTAAATAAAAGTATAGAGTGGCTCAAAGAATATGAACCTGTTAAGGACCACATAAGTGAAATTAAAACAGCGTGTCTTTGGAAAAAAAAATCATCCACTTTCACGCCTGATTTCTGTCCAATTTTATTAGATAATGATCCATGGATAGTTCAACCATCAGAGTATTATGATGAAGTAGATATTGAAGCGTTAAAAAAAAAACATTCTTAGCAAAAAAAAGGCCAGACTAAGCTGGCCTTAAATTTAAATTTTAAAAAAAAATTACTGCGGAATATCTCCTTCTACTCCTTTAACATAAACATTCATTCCAGCTAACATCCCGTCATCTGCTACTGAACCTTCTGCTACAAGAATGTTTCCTTTTTGATCATAAATTGGACCAGTAAATGAATGGGTTTTTCCAGATGCTAAGTCTTTTTGGAGTTGCTCTACCTCTTTAACTAAATCACTTCCCATTGCAGAATTATATGGAGCCATGGCAACCATTCCCTCTTTTAATCCGTGCCAAGTATCCTGTTGTTTCCATGTGCCATCTCTTGCAGCGATGGATCTTTCTACATAATAAGGTGCCCAGTCATCAATAATTGATGTTAAAATTGATTTTGGCGCAAATCTTTGCATATCACTCGCTTGACCAAATGACCAAACTCCAGCCTTTTCAGCCACTTGAACAGGTGCAGTACTGTCAGTGTGTTGCATTATAACATCCGCTCCTTGATCAATTAAAGCTTGAGCAGCTTCAGATTCTTTGCCTGGATCATACCAAGTAAATACCCAAACTATTTTTGTTTTAATATCGGGATTAACTTTTTGGGCTGCCAGTGTCATAGCATTAATTCCTCTTATAACTTCAGGAATTGGAAAAGAAGCAATATATCCAATAACATTTGTTTTTGTCATCTTTCCTGCCATGTGTCCTAACAAAGTTCTTCCTTCATAAAATCTTGCAGAGTATGTGGAAACATTTGAGTGTTCTCTTTTGTATCCAGTTGCATGCTCAAATTTTACGTTTGGAAAATCTTTAGCTACCTTATTTGTAGGATCCATATACCCAAAGCTTGTTGTAAAAATTAGATCATGTCCTGATTGTGCTAACTGTCTTATAACTCTTTCTGCATCCGCACCCTCTGGTACACTTTCCACATAAGTAGTTTTTATTCCAGCTGCTTCTACTGCTTTTCTTCCCTCATCATGTTGGTATGTCCATCCATGGTCCCCAGTTGGCCCAACATAAACAAAACCAACTTTAAAATCTGCATTAGCTTGTCCGCTTACGCCAAGTAGAAACAATACAGAAATTATATATCTTAAAAAGTTTTTATACATTTGATTCCCCTTTAAATTTAATTTTGTGATACTACAAACTAAGCAAGATTCTAATAAAAAAAAATATTTATTTTGGAATAGCTAACATCACTTTTCCTTATAGAAGATTTGTCCCAACGATGTTGGTGTGTTTAGTTTTATTTTTCTACTGTCACGAGAAATTACAACTAAAACTATTATTGTCATGATGTATGGTAATGCACTTAATAATTGAACTGGAATTCTTAAACCTACAGCTTGCATGTGTAATTGCAAAATTGTTATTCCACCAAATATTAATGCTCCTATTAAAACTTTTATTGGGCTCCATGTTGCAAAAACTACTAATGCAAGTGCTATCCACCCTCTTCCTCCCGTCATATTTTCAATCCATTGAGGGGTGTAAATTAATGAGAGATAAGCTCCTGCCAGTCCACACATAGCTCCCCCATAAAGGATACAGCTATATCTTACTAAAATTACATTAATGCCTTGATTAGATGCTGATGTTGGTGAGTCTCCCACAGCTCTGATTATCAATCCAATTTTTGTTTTTTTAAGAAAATAATTTGTCAAAAAAGGTAATAAAAATGCAAAGTATAATATTATTGAGTGCCCAAATAAAATTGGTCCCAAAAAAGGAACATTTTCCTTTAGATTTATGAATAATAAGGGAAATTCTTTTCCTGGTATTCCAACAAAATTCTTTCCTATCATTGCCGACATACCGATACCAAAAATAGTTAATGCAAGTCCGGTAGCAACATGGTTTGTCAGAAGCGATTGCGTAAGCACACCAAAAATAATTGAGATAATTAGACCAGAAAGCATTGAGCCAATCACTGCTAAAAATAAGTTGTCTGTTATAACCATTAATGCAAAGCCAGAAATTGCCCCAATGATCATCATTCCTTCCACTCCAAGATTTAATACACCAGATCTTTCAGTTATCAATTCTCCAGATGCGGCAAGAATTAAAGGGACCGATGATGCCATAATTGCACCAATCAATATACCGATAAAATTTAAATCAAAGCTCATTTTTTTTAAGAACTAAAAATTTTATTTTAAAAAATAGTAAGTAATCAGATCCAAGAAGAAAGAATAAAATCATCCCTTGAAAAACTTGACCTGTATATTTGGGTACTTGTAAAAAAATCTGAGCTGTTTCTGCACCTAAATAAGTTAGAGCAACAACTAGTGAAGCAAATATAATTCCAACTGGATTTAACCTTCCTAAGAAAGCAACAATTATTGCAGTAAAACCATAGTCTGGAGAAATATTTCTATGTAACTGACCTATTGGTCCAGTTATTTCCCCAACTCCTGCAAGACCTGCGCATGCTCCACTGATCATAAAAACTAAAATAATCATTGTTTTACCTTTGTAGCCTGCATATTTTGCAGTCTTTAAACTTAAACCTGAGACTTTTATCTGAAACCCCAAATATGTTTTGTATAAAATTAGCCAACTCAAGAATACAGTTATTAAAGTAATAAAAATTCCAGCATGAATTCTTAGACCATCAAATAAAATAGGCATTCTTGCAGACTCACTAAATTGTCTTGTTTCAGGAAAATTAAAGCCTTCAGGATTACTCCATGGACCAACCACTAAGTAATCTAACAATAATTTTGCTACATAAACGAGCATTAAACTAACTAAAATTTCATTTGTATTAAAATAAGTTTTCAAAACCGCTGGTATCAATGCAAATATCATTCCTCCAATCGCGCCAGATAAAATAATTATTGGCAAAACATAAAAACCATCATGACCATAAAATAATAAAGCAACCCCACCACCAACTATTCCCCCAAAAATAAGTTGTCCTTCGGCGCCAATGTTCCAATTATTACTTTTAAAACAAAAAGATAAACCAATTGCTATTAAGCAAAGTGGTGTTGCTTTTACCAAAAGCTCGCTAAAGCCGTACAAGTCAGAAATAGGTGTTATAAAAAAAAATTTTAAAGCTTCTATAGGATTGAAACCCAACACATAAAAAATAATTCCCCCACCAATTAAAGTAAGAAAAATAGCTAGAATTGGGGTTAAAAAGTAAATTGAGGGGGAAACATCATTACGTTTTTCAATTTTAATCAATTGTACCTCCTCCCATTAAAATTCCTAATTTTTCAGGAGTGACTTCATTAACATCCATAATTTTGGATAATTTACCTTTATAAATTACACATATCCTATCGCTTAATCTTAAAAGTTCGTCGTTATCTGTAGAGATTAATATAGAGGATTTACCCTGTTCGTTAATATTTATAAGAGTTTCATGAATATAATTGATTGCACCGACATCAAGTCCCCAAGTCGGATTGAAGCAAACTAAGAGTTCTGGAGAAGTAATCAATTCTCTTCCTATAATTAACTTTTGAAGATTTCCTCCAGATAAAAATTGACTTTTCATTTCAACATTATCGGTATTTACAGAAAAATTAGAGAGTATTTTCTTTGAATGTTCTTTAATTTTTTTTTCGTTTACTAATCCTTTTTCAAAAAAATTTGAAGATTTGAAATTATTTAATGCAACATTTTCATAAATCTTTAATTCTGGAACAGCAGCTTGGGAAATACGATCTTCAGGCGAAAAAGCCATAAGATATTCTCTTCTTTCTCTTGGATTGAGCTTACTGATTTCTTTGTTTCTAAATTTTATAGAGGCATAATCAGTAATTATTTCTCCACTTAAAATTTGAAACAATTCACTTTGTCCATTTCCTGAAATCCCTGCTATCCCTAAACATTCTCCTTTTTTTAATGAAAAATTTAAATTAACTAAGTTTGTTTCGTAAGGATCTTCACTTCTAAAATTTAAGTTTGAGATTTTTAAAATTTCCTCGCTATTTTTAAAATTATTAATTTTTTTTTTAATAGTACCTAGATTTTCTCCAACCATTTTATTAGCCAAACTTTCAATTTTTTCCTCTTTTGTACTACTTACAGAAACAACTTTGCCTTTTCTCATCACTGCTACTTCATCACAGAGTGAAAGTACCTCTTTTAGTTTATGTGTTATATAAATAATTAAGATTCCTTCCTCTGAGAATTTTTTTAATGAAATAAAAAGATCTTCAGTTTCCTGTTCGGTTAAAACTGATGTAGGCTCATCCATAATTAACACTTTAGGATTTCTAATTAAACATCTTACAATTTCTACTTTTTGTTTTTGACCTGCTGATAAGTTTAGAACTGGAATATCTAAATCAATTTTAAAATTATATTTTTTTAATATTTCATTTACTAAGAATCTAAGTTCCTCGTTTTTTTCGTTACTATCAATGCTCAAATTTTCAAAAACGGACAAAGTTTCAAATAAATTGAAATGTTGAAAAACCATTCCAATATTGTTTTTCTTAGCATCTAGAGGAGAGTTAAGTTTGACATTTTCATTATTCAAAAAAACTTTTCCTTTATCTGGTTTTACTACTCCAGATAAAATTTTGACAAGTGTAGACTTACCGGCGCCATTTTCTCCCAATAAAGCGTATATTTTTCCGCTCCCAAACTCTAATGAAACGTTATCGTTTGCTATGCATCCCGGATATATTTTTGAAATATTTGATATTGTAAGTTTTGTATTCATTAGAATCTTGATCTTAATAGTAAAAATAAAGAATTAAGCTCAATAAATACAATAAATAAATCGATTTTTGATAGAAAACTTATTAATTATTCAACTTTTAAGTTAATCTTTGGACACATTTTAGTAATATGTTTAGATAATGAAATTAAAATTTGTAATAACATTAATATCAATCGTTTTTTTATTAACTGCTTGCCAAACTATTAAAAATAAAACTGACGAAGTTGCAGAAAAAGAAAATAAAAAATTTGGATTATTTGTTGGTGAAGATGTCAACAAAATGAAGTTGGAGCTAGGGGCTCCTACCGAGGATATTGTAAATAGTACAGGTAATGAAGTTTTAATTTATAAAACTAAAAAATATGGGATGCCTTGTGAGAGAAGATTTGAGGTAAATGCTAGTGGTACTATTATAGCTTTTAGTTCAAGCGGATGTTTTTAAACTTGTGGGGCGAACCCCACAAGCAAGGTTAAAATTATTTACTTGATATCAATAAGTCTTTTTTTCTTATGATCAGGTAAAATTCTTTCACAAGCAATTGTCAAAAGACCATCCTTAAGCTCAGCCCCATTTACTTTCACATCATCTGCGATAGTAAAGGATCTTGCAAATTGTCTTTGTGAAATTCCTTTATGAATTATTTCACCATCTTCATTTTTGTCATCTGACTTATTAAACTGCTTAGTTCTCACAGTTAATAGATTATCTTCAAACTCTACTTCAACATCATTTTTATTAAAACCAGCTAATGCAACTTCAATAGAATAGTTATCTTTACCAGTTTTTCTGATGTTGTATGGTGGATAATTAGATTGCATTGTCATTCCACCATTACCAAGCATATTTTCAAATTGGTCAAACATATCGTCGAAACCAATTGAAAACGGTCTTAGTGAGTTAAAGATAGATAAGTCCTTACTTGTCATATTTACTCCTTTTGTTTAAGCAAGTTAATTTATGTAAGCCCCATTAGGCAACTTACGAAATCTATATGGTAACTAATTCTAAAAATTCAATGCTAAAAAATCTAATTTTTTTCAGCTATTTTTAATGCAAAAGCATAATCAATCGCTATTTCCTCTATAGCACCATCTCTTCCTGATTTCCCACCATGGCCTGCGTTCATTTCAGTTTTTAAGAGTAATAAATTATTATCTGTTTTATAATCTCTTAATTTTGCAGTAAATTTTGCCGGTTCATCAAAAAGAACTCTGTTATCGCTAAGACTTGTTGTAATTAAAATATTTGGATAATCCATTTTTTTGATGTTGTTATATGGAGCGTATGAATAAATATAGTCAAAATGCTCTATGTTATCTTTTGCATTTCCAAATTCATCAAATTCCCCAACAGTCAAAGGGAGTGAGTGGTCAAGATTAGTTGTTAATGAGTCTACAAATGGAACAGCCATAATTACTCCTAAAAATAGTTCTGGAATTTGGTTTACAACAGCCCCCATTAGTAGTCCACCTGCAGAACCACCCATGCCTATTATTTTGCCTTTTGAAGTATATTGTTTTGCAACTAAGTATTTTCCAGCAGCAATATAATCTTCAAAAGTATTTTTTTTATTTAAAAGTTTTCCTTCTTTCCACCATTTCATCCCCCTCTCCATTCCTCCTCTAACATGTGCTGTAACCCAAATTATATTTCTATTTATTAAACTTAAACGAGTAGAAGAAAATCCTGGAGACATTGAATTTCCATACGATCCATAACCGTAAAGTAAAAGATTCGATGATCCATCCAATACAGTATCTTTATGTCTGGTAATGGTTAATGGAACCAACCTTCCATCATGTGAAGGGCATTCAATACGTTCTACAATATAGTTATCTGGATTGTGTCCTGATGGAATTTCTTGTTCTTTAACAAGTGTTTTATCTTTTGATTTCAAATTATATAAAAAAGTTCTCCCTGGTGTTTTAGGAGAGGAGTATGAAAGATATACTTGATCTGTATTTTTATCTTTTTGAATTAAAGATATGCTTGGTACAATTACCTCTTCATCGCTAAAAATGATTTCCTCTTCTTGGCTAGTTTTTGGATCTCTTAAAATAATTTTACCAAGTGCGTTTGATGTTTCTGATCTTATTATCCAATTTTTTAAAAAAACCAAACCTCCAATTAAAACCTCATCTTTAGCTTTAATAAATGGTTCCCATTTTTGTTTAATTAAATCATCACATCTGTCAATTTTAAAATCTTCAGCATTCTCATTTGTATGTTTGTAAAAAAAGTTATTCCATGAATTTATAGAGTAAATAATACCTTTTTGTCTTTCCTGAATTAGTTTAGGGTTTGGAATAATTTCATCTACTTTAAAAAAATACTGTTCAGAAGTATTATGATCAGAGCTAGTAATTATAAAATATTTTTCATCTGAACTTAATCCAATACCTACAGTAAATGCCTCACTTTTTTCCTCAAAAATTAATAAATCCTCTTTTACTGATGATCCAATTTTATGTCTATAAATAGTTCTTGGCCTATGATGTTGATCTAATTTAGAATAAAAAATATATTTATCATCTAAACTAAATTCTATGCTTCCACTTGTTTCTTCAATTTTATCGGTTATTAATTTTCCTGATTTGATTTCTCTTATATAAATTGTGTAGTACTCAGAACCTTTTAAATCTAAAGAATATCCAAGATACTTATCGTTAAAGCTAACCTCTAGATCTCCTAAACCAAAGTACTCTGTTTTTAGTTTATCTTTTTCCCGATCTCCGTTCCATATTTCTTCAACTTTATCCTCACCAATTTTTTTTCTCAATTTAATTGAATAATTTCCTTCAGTTGTAGTCTTAGTCCAATATTCATATTTTTTATCTTTGTAAGGCAACGACTCATCATCTAATTTGATTCTTGCTTTTATTTCGTCAAAAAGTTTTTTTTGAATATTTTTAGTATCTTTCATTTGATAAGAAAAATACTTATTTTCATCTTCTAAATATTTTCTAACTTCAGGCAAAAGTTTTGAATTATCTTTCAAAACTTCTAGAATATCAGTTTGATGTATCCAACTATAATCATCGGTCCATGTGGTATTGTGACAAGATTTTATTTCTGGTTTTTTTTCAAGCTGTGGTAATTTCATAGTGAATTAAATTAATATATGAATATTTTTTTTATAACACTTATCATTTTTGTCGTTGTATATGTTCTTCTGACTTGGTTTGCTAGGATTTCTGCAAAAAAAATTTCAAGATTTATAAGAATATTAATTATTTTTTCAGCAATAGTATTAGCTGTAATTATGGCCTATGCAGGACGATATATATTTTCGTTACCTTTCGTACTTGCGATATTGCCATTAATAAAAACTAAAGCTGGCATATCTTTATTTCAACTTCTAAGATTATGGGGACTTTTTAGGGTATTAAGAAATTCAGGAAGATTTAATTTCAATACTTTTAACCAAACAGCTAACAAACAGAGTATATCTTTAGAAGAGGCTTATCGAATTTTAAATTTAAAACCAGGGATCAAATATAGCAAAGACCAAGTCATGAAATCTTATAAATCTATAATGAAAAAAATTCATCCTGATGTAAGCCCTGAGCTATCTAGGTTAGCGTCAATTGTTAATGAGGCGAAAGAAATAGTAATAAAAAATATTAGTTAACTATAGATTTAAATCTTTCATAGATTTTTTCTGGATTTATTTTTTCTTTCCCTTTTGTGCCATGGGAAACTTTATACATACCATCAGGAATTACGGGATACATTTTTGGGCTATAACTTCCATATAATAAAGGAGTATCACTCATTAAAACAATTGTAGGAATATTTAAAGCAGCAGAAAGGTGGCTAAAACTAGAGTCATTGCAAATTGAAATTTTACAATTCTTAATAATTGGTAAGATTTCTGATATTGAATAATTATCTAATGGGACACAAACTTCTTTGTAAGAATATAATATATCTTTAAGTATTTCTTGTTCTTCTTGTTTTTTACCAGTCGCTAAATAAAACATACAATTATAATCATTAAGAACTAAATTAATAAATTTTTTAAATTTTACAGCAGGGATCCTTTTTGTTGGGCCAGATCCACCGATACCTAATATTATGTTCATTTTATCTTTCGAAATAGATAGTTTTTTCTGAGTTAATTCTATAGAAATTTTATCAATCTCTATTTGCGGATTACTCTTAACTTTTAAATTAATTTGTTCCATCAATTTTTGAGCAGCATCAATTACATGCTGTCCTTTTTTTTCAAATAATGGATACTGATAAATACTTTTTATACCAGCAAGTTTACAAACTAGTCTATACCTTAGCGATGAATTAAAAATAAAAACCTTGTCAAAGGAGTATTGCTTAATTTCTTTTTTGAGCCTAAAAAAACCAAAAAGACCGCTGTGATTTTTATTTTGATTATCTCTCTTTAAATAAATTATTTCTTTTATGTATTTTAAATTATGTATGTATTCCTCAGCTTTTGTACTTTCTTTAATTAGAAGGGTAACTGGAGTATTATATTTTTTAGAGATAGCTTGAATAAAAGGTAAAAATATTACCATATCACCAATACCCATTCTATTTTGTATAATCAGTATCTTCATTCGTTTTTTATAACCTTTACTAATTTGAAATTTTATATAAATTTTAGCTATGGAACAAATAAAAGGTATATATGCTGCTGGTTTGTCAGTTTTGGACAATAATCTTGCTTTAGATATAAAAAATACCATTAAACATGCTGAAAATGTTATTGATATGGGTTGTCATGGAGTTGTTTTTTTTGGAAGCACTGGTCAATCACAACTGATATCTTTGAGTGAAAAAATCCAATTAATAAATGAGTTACCAAATAGTAAATATAAAACTAAATTTATCATAGGAACCGGCCTTAATTCTTTAATCGACACAATAAATTTAATTAAAATATCAAAGTCGATGGGTTTTAATAATTTTTTAATTATGCCGCCAGCTTATTATAAATATGGAGATGAGGAGGTAATTAACTTTTATTCTAAAATTATTAGTGAAATAAATGACTGTAAAATTATTCTATACAATTTTGAGAAGCTTTGTGGATACAAATTTAGTGTTCAATGCGTTCAAAATTTAGTTAAAAAATTTCCTAAACAAATTATTGGTGTCAAAGATAGTAGCTATAATTTATTCGAAGTTTTAAAAATAAAAAACTTTTCAATTTTTCCTGGATCCGAAGCAAAATTATTAAAGGGTTTAGAATTAGGATGCAGTGGCATAATTACAGCAACTACAAATGTTACAGGTCATTTAGCAAGAGAAGTTTTTGATAATTTTCACAATAATTTAAATGTATCATCTAATCAAAATTTATGTGATGTACGAATGTCCTTTGATAAATATAATTTAATTTCGGGTCTTCACACTTTAATGGCACAAAAAAATTCAATATATGAAAACCTTTTGCCACCATTAAAATTATTAGATGAAGAGCAAAAAAATGATCTTATATCCAATTTGAAAAAAAATAATTTTAATATGGAGATGTTAAAAGCTGCATAAAATGAGCTTGGTAAATTTTTTAAATAATTTATTTAAATATGATGGCTTTGAGCTTATTGACTCAAATTCAAAAAAATATGTAATTGGAAAACCTAGTAAGGACAAACCAATAGTTATAAAGTTGCTTAATCAAAAATTAATGCAAAAACTACTTTTATATCCAGACCTATACTTTGGAGAAGCTTACATGGATGGATCCCTAGTAATAGAAAATGGAACACTTACCGAATTTTTAGATTTAGCTTTCAAAAACATTGGTAGGGGAAATATAAACACTTATGGAGCAATAATAAAAAAATTAAGAGGCACAGTTGGATATCTTACAAATATAAATAAAATTATAAAATCAAAAGAAAATGTTGCCCATCATTATGATATTTCTGAAAAACTTTACGATTTGTTTTTAGACGAAAACAGGCAATATTCTTGTGCATATTTTAAAAATGATAACGATACACTTGAGCAAGCCCAAAATAATAAAATTAATCATATTATAAAAAAGTTGAATATTCAGCCTAATCAAAAAGTTTTAGATATTGGCTCCGGTTGGGGTACATTAGCAATAGCAATAGCAAAAGAAACGAATGCTAATGTAACGGGAATAACATTGTCAGAAAATCAATTTGAATATAGCAATAATAAAGCAAAAGAAATGAATTTATCTAATCAGGTAGATTTTAAACTTATTGATTACAGGCAGCTAAATGAAAAATTTGATAGAGTGGTTAGTGTTGGAATGTTTGAGCATGTAGGAAGAAAATTTTATGAAACATATTTTAATACAGTCTTTAAGCTTTTAAATGATAAAGGAATAGCTTTAATTCATACTATTGGTTCTTCTATGCCACCAAGAGATCCACAACCATGGATACAAAAGTATATATTTCCTGGTGGTTATACGCCAAGCTTAAGTGAGGTTGCAAAACCTATCGAAAAATCTGGGCTTATTGTATCCGATGTTGAGGTATTAAGAATGCACTATGCACATACACTAAGAAATTGGAAAGAGAGATTTTTATCGAAAAAAGATACCGTTTTAAACATGTTTGATGAAAAATTTTTCAGAATGTGGGAATTTTACTTAGCTAGTTGTGAAATGGCATTTAAATGGGGA